>CAMNQH010000015.1 GCA_946549035.1 uncultured Lachnospiraceae bacterium
CTCCGGTGACCGCCACCGGAATCAGAAGCAGCAGGATTACATGCAGCGTATGTCCCACGGGGAGAAGGCTTCCCAGGCTGCCCCATAAGGTAAACAGGGCGCCGATTACCGCGCCGACCCAAGGGAAAAAACACAGAACGTATTTCATATTTTCTTTCTCCCAATCTGCTTTCGGCATTGGGATTTTGGAATACATGGCGAAGGCAAGGATAAAGCTGTTGATGAGTTTCATTGGAGGGGGAGTCCTTTCTTTGGATTCTTGGGGCAAGCACCGGCCGTTTTCACAAATAACGGAATTCCGCAAACGACCTCCACCACTTCGTCCGCCAGTTTTGCCGTCTCATTTTGGATTTTAGCCATCTCTGCTATATATCTCTTAGTGGATTCGTCGTAAGCTCCTCCGTCCTCAAACACGTTGTTTCCTACGATAATCAGGTTTTTTGCTTCTTTTGCCAGCTTTTGAACGCCTGTCAGAATTACTTGCGCAACGTCCCTTCCCCGGCCGCTTTGGCTGTACATTTCATTGGCTGTAAGGTTGGAAATACACTCTAACAGGAAGGTGTCTCCAGGTTTTGGGGATACTTCTTCTAAATGGGTCTGACATTCAATAGTAAAAAAATGTTTGTCCTTTCGCATGTTCCGGTGGCGTTCTATGCGACGGCGGCTTTCCTGGTCCCGGACCTCCATGGTGGCCAGGTAGAATAAACCGCCCTCCGGATTCTGGGAGAGTCCGGCAAGCTCTACGGCCCTTCGTTCTGCGTAAGCCGATTTTCCGCTTCCGCTTCCTCCTACGATAAGTAAAACCATATCTGCTCCTTACGTTCGTCCCGGCAATTACAGGCCGGAGAAATCCATCTGTTTTTCAATCCAAAGGCACGTATGTTTCAATATCCGTCTCGTCAAAGGTGCTCATATCACGGTAGATATGAAGCCCCATTTCTATCAAAGGAAATACCGCCACCGCCCCGGTGCCTTCTCCCAGGCACATATCGCAGGTGAGGGCCGGCTTTTTTTCCAGCACGTCCAGCAACAGGGTTCCGGCAGGTTCCTTGGAGACATGGGAAGCCAGAATATAGTCGGAAGCCGCCGGACAAAGGCGTACGGCTAAAAGAGCCGCCGCCGCGGAAATAAATCCATCCATTACCACAGGAATGCCATTGGCGGCTCCCCCCAGGAACACGCCTGTAAGACCGGCAATATCAAAGCCTCCTACCTTAGAAAGCACGTCTATGGGGTCCTTTGGATTGGGTTTATGCAGGGCAACGGCACGGCGAATGACATCCACCTTCCGGCGCAGCCCTTCTGTGGACAATCCCGCTCCCCGCCCGGTGACCTGCTCCGGCGGGATATCTAAAAGCACCGAAACCAGGGCGCTGCTGGTGGTGGTGTTTCCGATGCCCATCTCCCCGGTGGCCAAAATCCCGTAGCCCTTTTCTTTCAATTCTCCCGCCAGTTCAATGCCCGTCTCAATGGCCCGTACGGCCTCTTCCCGGGTCATGGCAGGCTCTTTGGCCAAGTTCTTCGTTCCATAGGCCACCTTTCGTTTTTCCACCCGGGGGGTATCCACAGCCATGCCGATATCAATGGGAAAAATATCCGTTCCGGTATCCTTACACATAATGGCGGCACAGGACTTTACATCCAGGAAATTTTCCGCTACGATGGCCGTAACCTCCTGTCCGGACTGGGTAACCTTTTCCTCCACCACGCCGTTATCGGCGCACATGATGACAAGGGCTTTTTTTCCCAGGACAACCCGCTCTGTCCGCCCAATTCCCGCAAGCTGCACAATATATTCTTCTAGCCTGCCTAAGCTCCTTAAGGGCTTTGCAATGTTATCCCAATGCTTCTGACATGCTTTCTCTGCTTCGTAATCTGCCGGAAGAATCCGGCGAATGGTCTCCTGCAGCATTTATCTGCCCCTTTCTGCACATACCTGCAAAAAATGAAAAATCATTTCCGGGTTCGCGTAATAATAAAGATGGGGAAATCCTACCGCCCGCTGATCGCTGCCATGTATACAGTCCCATTCCCGTTTGGCCAGGGGCTTTCGGGCATGGAAGTCAACTCCATTATTGGTACTGTCATAGTAGTGGAACTCATGGGCTTTGATTTTTTCACCCTTTTTCCCCAATACTTGATCCTTCTCAGCTTCCAATGTCACATAGCCGAAGCGTCCCAGACGTTCCTTTTTGTATACCAGCCCTTCTATGGCTCCCACCATCTTATGGCGGATTCCTTCCATATCTTCCATATACTCATGGAGATACATAAATCCCCCGCATTCCGCCAGATAAGGAACCCCCTGCCGCATCAGCTCTTGAATATCTGCAAGCATTGTCCGATTTTCTGATAACTGCTTTGCATAGAGCTCCGGATATCCTCCGTAAAAAATCATTCCATCCAATTCCAGGGGCAGCCGGCTGTCATGAATTGGGGAAAAATAGCACAATTCTGCGCCCATTTCTTCCATCAGCTCTAAATTATCCCGGTATAGAAAGCAAAAAGCCTCATCCTTGGCAATCCCGATTTTTACGTTTTTTTCCCGTTCTTCTAAATGGGGAATAATAGGGGGCATAACCTCCAGCTCCTTGGCCTGGCTGGCGAGGGACAACAGTAACTCCAGATCCAGCGTTTCTGCCAATATCTTAGCCAGCCCCTGAATCCGCTCTTTTAAATCTGCAACGGCGTCCGGCGTTACCAATCCCAGATGGCGGCTTTCAATGATATACTCTTTTGCCTCCGGAACGTAACCCAATACCTTGACGGGAAGCTCCCTCTCTATCTGCTCCTTGACTCTGGGATAGAGCCCCGGGGACAGGCGGTTTAAAATCACTCCCGCAATTCTGCTGTCCCGGCGATATTCCAAAAATCCTTTCACCTGGGCCGTTATGGACACGCTCATGCCTCTGGCGTCTACAATCAATATCACCGGCGTGTCAGTCACCCTGGCCAAATCGTATGCGGAAGCCTGGGTGCTGCTTCCTGCAACGCCGTCGTAATAGCCCATAACCCCTTCCATTACAGAAATCTGAGAATGCCTGGCCTCTTTTCCAAATAGATACCGGGTAGTCGTTTCATCTGTAAAAAAGGTATCCAGATTCTTGGAGGGGATCCCCAGCACCTGTCCGTGAAACATGGGATCGATGTAGTCCGGCCCGCATTTAAAAGAAGAAACGCTTATTCCCCGATTTAAAAGCGCCTGTAGGATTCCGCAGGTTACTAGGGTCTTTCCACTTCCGCTGGAGGGCGCCGCCAGCAGAACCCTGGGGACCTTCATGAAAGCCCCTTTCCCCTGTCCTGATTTGACATGGTAAAAATATACACCGGATTTTGTCCCGTCATCATATGATATCCCCCCAACGTCCTGCTTTTTGCCACGGAAACCTGGACAATTTCACTTTCCTGGAACCCATGCGTTTCAAGAATTCTCATGGCCTCCGCCACGGTTTCCAAGGATATGGCGTTTACCACTATGCGTACCCTGGGATTTTTTTTCAGAAGCAATCCTACGATTTCTTCCAGGTTCCCGCCGCTGCCGCCCACAAAAACATGGGTGGGGGCCGGCAGCTCTTTTAGAGCCTCAGGAGCCGTCCCTTTTACCACAACCAGATTCGCCGCTCCCAGTCTGCGGGCATTTTCCGTAAGAAGCGTTACGGCCTCCTCTTTTTTCTCAATGGCATAGACCGTGCCCCGAGACGCCTGCAAAGCGCATTCAATCCCAATGGATCCGGTTCCCGCGCCGATATCATACACCAGGGCGTCCTTTGTAAGCATCAGCTTGGAAAGGGAAACGCTGCGAACCTCTTCCTTTGTCATAGGCGCGCCGCCTCTCTGAAACACTTCATCTTTCAAGCCATGGGTCACAGCCGTCTCTGCCGCCATGGGATTTTCCAACACAAGCACAGACAGCCCTTTCTTGTCATAAGAGAGAAAGGTTTCAGGAGTCCCCGTTATCATCTCCTCCTCCGGATAACTGAGCTGGCTGGCCACATGCATAGTCACATGGGAAAAACCGTATTCTATCAGGGATTTGGCAGCTTCCCGGACGCTTTCCCGTTTTCCTGCCAGAGCAAATACTTTCTCATGGGCGCGCACCGCCCCAATCAAATTCTGAGGCCTCCCGTGGATGCTTACCAGCTTCATATCCTGCCAGGGCATATGAAGCTTCGCGGCGGCATAGGCTGCAGAAGAAATCCCGCAGATTACTTCCACCTGATACGCTTCTGTTTCCAAAAGCTCCAACAGTCTTTTTGTTCCGCTGTAAAAGCCAATATCCCCGGAAAACGCCGCTACAATATTTTGATATTCAGGATGGCGTTTTATGAATCCCAAAATCTCATAGGGATCATACATATCCTCCATGGGCTTTCCAAAGCAGGACAATGTCTCAAGCATACGTCCGGCCCCTAAGATAACATCCGCACATTCACAGGCTTTTACAGCCTCTCCTGTCATACCGGATACGCTTCCCATGCCGATTCCAAGAAGAAAAATCCTGGGGCTGGCATGAGATTCTTTGGAGGAACCCCCTTTCTGCTCCATAGGAGGCAGCTTCAGATACTCCAAAAGCTGGTTCATGAAAAAGCCTTCCGTCTCCCCGGGCCTGCGGATAACCACGGCCTTCGCTTTCGCCGCCCTGGCTCCTGCCAGCTTTGGCAAAAATCCCCCCGCGTCTCCTGTGTCCTTGGTTACAAGATACTTGGCATTCACCTGCTTTAACATAGCCGCGTTCAGCTCCGCCGAAAAGGGCCCCTGCATACAGATGATTTGGCTCCCTGACAGCCCCCAGCTCCGACACTGGTTCACCATACCTCCATCTGGAAGGATTCTGGCATAAATTCTGGAAGGATCGTCAAGGAGCCTGATATAATCTCTTAATTCCTTGCTTCCTGTCGTCAACAGGATATTGCCCTCTGTCTCATTTAAAAATGCAGCGGCCTCTTCCTTTGTATCCACATAATAATAGTCCCGGAGCTCTTCTTTTTTGGCCTTCCCAGAAGAACCGCCCCAGCTCTCCTCTTCTCCGGAGGGCTCCCGCAGCAGGCGCAAATACATTTTACCTGTGGTTTTACAGGCCTCCCGAAGGTTTTTGGAAACCTCCCGGGCATAGGGATGCGTAGCGTCAACCACTGCTTCCCATTCCTGCTCCTTAAGCAAGGCTTCCATTTCCGGCTGGGAAAGCCTGCCTTGATGAATCACAAGCCCTTCCCTTTGCTGAAGCACTTCCTTCCCATATGCGGTAGCTACGGAAATATGTACGTCAATCCCCTGGCGGGTAAGATGCTCTGCCAAAAGCCGCCCTTCTTTGGTTCCGGCAAATATAAGTATCTGTTCCATTGTCCTACCTCTTTTTTCCAATGAAGGAACCTATTCTCCCAACCGATATCCTCTGGGAGTCACCATGCGCCCATTGATCACCTTGGTCTGGGAATTGCCGATAAATACCGTGGTAAACATATCTGTCTTTGCCTCCCGAAGCTGACTTAAGGAATACAATTTCATGGCTTCCCCTTCCCTGCCGATGTTGGCCACCGTACCGCACACCAATTCCTCGGGCTGGTACTTTAACATAATATCGCAGGCCCGTCTCAAGTAATCCGCCCGTTTTTTGCTGGAGGGATTGTAGAGACAAATGACAAAATCCGCCTGAGCCGCCGCCTCAAGCCGCCTTTCAATTTTCTCCCAGGGGGTTAAAAGGTCGCTTAAGCTAATCAATGCAAAATCATGAATCAAAGGAGCTCCCAATACCGACGCCCCTCCAATGGCCGCCGTCACTCCGGAAATAATCTCTACAGGAATCTTTGGATACTCTTCTCCAATGGTGAGCATCAGGCCGCTCATTCCGTAAACTCCTGCGTCTCCGCTGCAAATCATAGCCACGGTTTTTCCTTTTGCCGCTTCCTCAAAAGCCATCCGGCACCGTTTGACCTCCTGGGTCATAGGGGTGACCAAAAATTCCTTCCCCGGAAAATGCTCTTTCACCAGATCCACATAAACCGTATACCCTACAATGGTATCGCATGTTTCCAGAACCCGGGCGGCCTTGACGGTCATCTGTTCATACTCTCCGGGGCCGATGCCCACTACATATAGTTTACTCAAATTCTACACTCCATTCTCTCTGGGCCAGGGCAATGGTAATTCCGTCTTTTTTTATTTTAGGAACCACCAGACAGTCTTCCTTCTGTTTTAAGGGGGCCGTCTCCCTGACTTTGCATACAGCCGCCCGTTCACATACATTGTCCACTCCCGTAACAGAGGTTACGAAAGAAGACGCTTCATAGGATCCCGGGGCCTCACAAAGCTCCCGGGCAGTATAACATGTAAGAGGGAGCCCAAAGGCTTTGCAAAATTCCAGCAGCCCTTCCTCCTCCTGTTTCAGATCTATGGTTGCAGCCCCATAAAGGCTGTCCATGGAAATCCTTCTTTTTAACAATTCCTCTTTCACTGCCGCCTCAATCTCCTGGGCTGTTTTTCCCTTCCTGCAGCCGACGCCCAGCACAAATACTTTCGGAATCAGACATACTTCCCGAAGCCTTCTGCCTCCTGAAGCTTCTGCTTCTTTTTCTGCATCTCCATATGAAATATACGGGGACACCCGAATCTGAATATCGGCTTCCTCACAGGAGGCGGACAGCTCTTTCGGCAGCCGCCCCTTTACTTGTCCTTCACAGTAAAAATGCAGCGGTTTTCCTTCCAAAATAGCTGCCTCTGCTTCTTTGATCCGTTCCATATCACAGATGTAAAGCCCGTTCTTTTGTGCAAATACATCCAGGGCAATTTTGTGATTCACATCGGAAGCCGTAGTAATAACCGCAGCCGCCCCAAGGCGCCCGGCCAGAAGCCTTGTCAGCTCATTTCCCCCTCCAATATGGCCGGATAATACGGAAATCAAAAAGCTTCCTTTTTCATCCATCACCAATACTGCCGGATCCTTCGTTTTACTTTCCAGAAACGGGGCAATGGAACGGACGGCAATGCCCATAGCTCCAATAAATAAAATTCCTTCTGCGTCCTCAAACCGCTGTCTGCACCATTCTTTTAAGGGCTTCGGTTTATGGAAATGCACCGCCTCCCAATAAGTATCTTCCAAAGGCTCTTTCAGGGCTGCCTGAACGCCTTGGGCCTGAACGCGTCCCCCCGGGGTAAAAGAGACGATAGCCAAACGCTTTTTTCTTATGCTTTCCCTTTGCAACGCCAGGCCTCCCTACTGAGACGATTCCCGAAATTCCGTGGAAAATGCGGGATGATATAAATCGCTGCGGCGGTAATGGCTGTGAGTCACCGCTTCTCCAATGATCATCAAAGCGGTCTTTGTGATCCCATGCTCCTTTGCCGTCTCCGCCAATGTCCCCACCGTGCAGAGATACGTTTCTTCCTCGGGCCAAGTAGCTTTATAGACAATGGCAGCCGGGGTATCCTTGGTATATCCTCCTGCCACTAACCGTTCACTGAGCTGCTCTAACAGCCCGGTGCTTAAAAAAACCACCATGGTCGCCTGATGAGAAGCCAAAGCAGCAATCTCTTCTTTCTCCGGAACCGGCGTACGCCCGGCCATCCTTGTAATAATCACACTCTGGGATACGTCCGGCAGGGTATATTCTAAATTTAAGGCAGCGGCAGCCCCGCAAAAAGCGCTGACGCCGGGACACGTATCATAGGCAATCCCTTTTTCCTCCAATGCGTCCATCTGTTCCCGAATGGCGCCGTAGATACAAGGATCTCCCGTATGCAGCCGTACGGTTACTTTTCTCTGACTTTCCGCCTCCTCTATGACTGTCAGCACTTCCTCCAGCGTCATAACGGCGCTGTTATAAACCTGGCATTCTTTTTTTCTTCCTTCCAAAAGCTGAGGATTTACCAGAGAGCCTGCGTAAATAATTACGTCCGCCTCCGCCAAAAGGCGCTGTCCCCGAAGGGTAATCAAATCCGGCGCGCCAGGCCCCGCCCCTACAAAATGTACCATGACCCTCCCCCTATTTCACAATCAGCAGGGAATAATAACCGGCATCCTCCGGGATTTCCTCCGCTGAATAATACACATGCTCCTGCTCCATGCCGCAGTTTTCCACCATTGCCACTTGACAATCCAGCTTTTTCAGCTGCTCCTTGACACGGGGCATTTGCTTTCCAGCTTTCATCAATACCTTAACCCCAGGCAGCTTTAATGCCTCCTCAATCTGATAGGAAGCCGGAATCACATGAAGCATTTCTTCTTTTTCCACCAGCCCCATATCAAGCCGGGCTGCAGCCGCGCAAAAAGAAGTGATTCCATTGATAATCTCTGTGGAAAATCCTTCCTCCCGCAGCCGTTGATGAATATAAATATAAGTCGCATATACGGTGGGATCTCCCAGAGTTAAAAACGCCACATTCTTTCCTTCCCGCAAAGCCGCAGCCACCTTCTCTGCTCCCGCCTGGTGGCTCTCTTTTAGCGCCTTGGGATCCTTTGTCATGGGCATATATACCTCCAGGCATTCTTTTTCCCCTAATGTGGGAATGGCCTGCTTTACAATCTGATAAGCAACCGTGTCCTCCTTTACCTTTCCCGGCACTGCAATCACAGGGCTTTCCTGAATCACCCGTATTGCCTTTAAGGTCAAAAGCTCCGGATCTCCCGGACCGATTCCAACTCCATACAATGTTCCGTACATGCTTATTCTCCTTATTATTTCTGTATTTTTCCTACTTCCGCCAAAGCCTTTGTCAATTCTTCTACCGGGCCTGCCTGCCCCAGCTTTCCCCATTCATTGGAAAAAGCAATCACACCGATTTGAAGATGTCCATATGCTCTGCGGTCCAGATAACTATGGGCCTGTTCCATTACATGCTTCATGGTCTCTTCTAAAAATCCCCCTCGGTTTAAGACGGCCAGTCCCTCGTCGGTGGTAACCGCCCTTAGAATCTCCTGCAGCGTCTCCCCCTCTGCTCCCCCTCGCAGCGCATTGGCAGCCAACAGCTCCATTCGAGCGTCCCCGTTCCTGGAATGGGTATTCATAATACCCCCGGCAACTTTAATCAGTTTTCCCATATGGCTCACCATAAGGAGGCCGCGAAACCCCAGCTCCACTGCAAAATCTATCAATTCTCCCACATAATTGCTGTATTTCACCGCCTGTTCCAGAGAAAGAGACGTATGAGCCGACAGATACGCCATTCCATAATTTCCCGGGGCGGCCAGTAAATACTCTGCTCCATTATTTCGCCGCATCTGCATCTCCAGCCGAATGGTCTCAATCAAAGCCGCCTCGCTCATAGGCTCTACAATCCCGCTGGTTCCCAGCACGGAAATCCCGCCTTCAATTCCCAGCCTGGGATTAAAGGTTTTCTCTGCCAGCTCTAGGCCTGCCGGAATGGAGATTTCCACCGTGATATCCCCGCGGTAGCCCGCTTCCTCACAGACTTGCGCAACCCCTTCCCGAATCATTCTCCTAGGAACACGGTTGATGGCCGCCTCTCCCACCTTTTGTTCCAATCCCGGCTTCGTCACTCGGCCAACGCCTGTGCCTCCTAAAATCACTATGTAGGGCGAAGGGGTATTATGCTTTTGCATAACACCCTCCGGGCTTCCCAGGGCGACTTTGGCATACACCAAAACACCGTTGGTCACATCCGGGTCGTCTCCGGCGTCTTTCTTGATTGCGCATCGGGCAGCCTCCCGGGTGAACTCCTGCTCTAAGACTTTTAGATGAAGCATGATTCCCTTAGGCGTCATCAAATCCACAAAGTCCTGGTTCTTTTGAGTAAAAAGCATTTTCGCTGCGGCTTTTGCCGCCGCAGCGCTGCAGCTTCCGGTGGTGTAGCCAAGAGCAAGTTTTTTATTTTGTTTGATTACATAGCTTCCTTCCAGTCCTGTATTCATCCCTGCTCCTGCGCCCGCCTTTCTTATGCCTTCCAGATATCCCGGTTATATTCTGCTATGGTCCGGTCTGAGGAGAAAAATCCGGCTTTCGCCGTATTCACCAGCATCTTTCTCGCCCATGCCATTCGGTCCTCATAATCTTTTAAGGCTTCATCCTTCTTGGCTGTATAGGACTTAAAGTCTAACAATGTCATAAACCAATCCTTATTCAGCAGCTCCCGGTGAAGACGCTCCAAGTTCTTGCGGCAGCCCACCTTCTGCATCTCTTCGCTCACAATAAAGTCCACGGCTTTTTGAATATCTTTGTCTTTTTCGTAATAATCCCTGGACACATAATCTGCATTTGCATAATGCGCAATCACCGTATCAGAGCTTTCTCCAAAAATATAAATATTCTCCCGGCCAACCAGCTCTTCAATCTCTACATTCGCTCCGTCCATAGTCCCCAATGTTACGGCCCCGTTTAACATGAACTTCATGTTCCCGGTTCCGCTGGCTTCTTTGGAGGCCAAGGAAATCTGCTCGGAAACATCGCAGGCAGGAATGAGCTTTTCCGCTTTGGTCACATTATAATTTTCCACCATAACCACCTTCAGGTATGGAGAAACCTCCGGGTCGTGATTGATGACTTCCTGCAAGCAAAGAATCAAATGAATAATATCCTTGGCAATGATATAAGCCGGCGCCGCTTTTGCCCCGAAAATTGCCGTAATGGGAGTCGTGGGACGTTTTCCGCCTTTGATCTCCAGATATTTGTGAATGATATAAAGGGCGTTCAACTGCTGGCGCTTGTATTCATGGAGACGCTTTACCTGAATGTCAAAAATAGAGTTGTCGTCAATATCCACATTCTGGGTTGCTTTCAAATAGGCCGCCAGAGCTCTTTTATTTTCCTGCTTAATCTCCAAAAGCTTTTTCAGCACCGTATCATCATTCTTATAATCCAGTAATTTTTCCAGCTGGTTAGCGTCTTTGTGCCATTCTTGGCCGATCTGGGTATCCAAATATTTGCTCAGCCCCTGATTGCAATACATCAGCCAGCGGCGGAAGGTCACCCCATTGGTCTTGTTATTGAATTTTTCCGGATAAAGCTTATAGAAGGGATGCAGTTCATTATTTTTCAAAATCTCCGTATGAAGATAAGCTACTCCATTGACGCTGTAGCCGTAATGAATATCCATATGAGCCATATGAACTAGATGGTTTTCATCAATAATGGCAACGGCAGGATCGCTGCACACCTCTTTCGCCCTGGTATCCAGTTCCCGGATAATCGGCATTAGCTGGGGAACCACCTGATTCAGATATTCCATAGGCCATTTTTCCAAGGCTTCCGCCAAAATCGTATGATTCGTATAGGCGCATGTTTTGGAAACAATCTCTATGGCTTTCTCCATGCGGATTCCCTCTTCCATCAGCAGGCGAATCAATTCCGGAATCACCATGCTGGGATGGGTATCGTTGATTTGAATCGCCGCATACTCCGGCAGGTCATAAAAATTGCTCCCCCGCTGCCTGCATTCCTCCAGAATCAGACGCGCCCCGTTGCTTACCATAAAATACTGCTGATAGACTCTCAGGCGGCGTCCGCTGTCATCGCTGTCGTCGGGATACAAAAACAGCGTCAGATTCTTTCGGATATCCTCTTTGTCAAAATCAATGCCTTCTGTCACAATTGTTTCATCAATCGTCTCAATATCAAATAAATGCAGCTTATTGGTACGGTTCTCATACCCGATTACATCCAAGTCGTACATTCTGGAATTCACGGTAAATCCCCCGAAGGAAACGGGATACGTTACCTCTGTCCTGGTAAGCCATCCTGCCTCTTCCAGCCAGGGATTGATTTCTTCCTGCTGAAGATGGTTTTTGAATTTCTGTAAAAAGAGGCCGAAATGATAGTTCAGGCCGATGCCGTCCCCTTCCATGCCAAGGGTCGCCATGGAATCCAAAAAGCAGGCTGCCAGCCGTCCCAGTCCGCCGTTTCCCAATGAAGGCTCCGGCTCCAGCTCTTCCAGCTTTGCTATGTCCCTGCCATATTGGGCCAAGGTCTCTTTTACTTCCTCATAAAGTCCCAGATTAATCAAATTGTTGGAGAGGAGTTTTCCAATCAAAAATTCCGCGGAAATATAATATACCTTTTTCTTTGATTTGCCGGCCCCAGAAGCATTCTCCTTCTCCTTTTTTGCCGCCAGCTCTTTTACGATTCGCAGCAGTCCTTCATACAATTGTCTGTCTGTACAGGCCGCAATGTTATTGCAGCAGATTTTTTCCAGCTTTTCTCTGATATTCATGATAACCTCCATATCCTGTATTACTCCCGTCCAAAAACCCTTCTGTCAAAAGCCATATTCCAATGATTTCCTGGACTGGCAGCTACCTCTCATTATATGTATTTTTTCCAGGATTATCAAGTAATATTCCCTGTCGAAGAGCCAATTCTTTCAGCTTATGGTTCCTCTCATTCATACTCCCGAACACCGGAATGGGACAAAGGGCTTTTTCACAGGATTTCAGAACCTGCGCCGCCTGCAAATATGCTTCTTCCCCCACAGGTTCAAAGGGGCGCTGGGTAATCACACGGCTCGCCAGGGCTTTTGCCACTGGATAATCCACATCATTTTCATGTAGGACCCCCGCCGCAAATGGGATTCCCTCCCGCTGAAGCCTCCGATACACCGGAATTCCCCATCCGCCGCCGCCAATCACAAATACCCTGGGACTTCCCTGGGCCGGCTCCATCTCCAAACATCCAAAAGCGGCGTTGTAGCTGCCCCGTGTCATTCCATAGAGCTTTTCAATATAAGAATCTGAAAAAATTTCCTCCGGCGCGCCATATTTTTCAATTACATTCCCATGGACGCAAACCACCTGATCCGATATTTTCTGGGCCAAATCCAGCTCATGCAGCGACATGACCACCGCCAGCCGTTTTTCTCGTACCATCTGCTTTAAAATCGTCAAAAGCTCCAGTTTATGCCGAATGTCCAAAAAGGAGGTTGGTTCATCCAGGACAATCGCCTCCGGCTCCTGGCAAATAGCTCTGGCCAGAAGGATCCGCTGCCTCTGCCCATCGCTGATTTGGGAAAAATCCCGGCAGGCCAAGTCCCCGGCGTATACCAGCTCCATGGCTTCATGAACTTTTTTCCAATCTTCTTCTCCCAAAATACCAAGCCTTCCTGTATAAGGATACCGGCCGGACGCCACCACGTCCTGGCAAGTCATAAGCTCCGGGCGGATCCGCTCTGTCATCACCACCGCCAGCCTCCGGGCCATTTCCCTGCCGGACATTTCCTCCAGGGACCTTCCATCCAAATACACCGTCCCGCCCAAAAGGGACAGCTGCCTGGTTATGCTTTTTAATATGGTAGACTTTCCGGCTCCGTTCGGTCCGATTAAGGTTAAAATCTCCCCTCGCCTAAGGCGTATCTCTATTTTTTCAATCAACGGCTGTTTCCCGTACCCTACCGTCATATTCTGGGTATAGATATAAAATTCCTTCATCTGTCCGCCCCTGCTCCTTACCTGGGTAGTATCACACTTATCCTACATGCCCTTTCCCTGCCTGCGCACCATCATATAAATCACCACCGGAGCCCCCAGCACCGCCGTCACGGAACTGATGCTAAGCTCGGTAGGGGCAAATACCGTTCTTGCAATGAAATCACAAAACAGGCAGAAAACTCCGCCTCCCAAAAAGCAAGCCGGAATTACCAGTATAGGCTTTGCTGTCTTCAGCAAGCTCTTTACAAGATGGGGAACTGCAATTCCCACAAAGGAAATAGGGCCTGCAAAGGCTGTCACACACGCCGACAGCACACTGGATAGCAAAATCAACGCCAGCCGAAACAACTTAATATTTACTCCCATATTCCGGGCGTAGCCTTCTCCCAGCTGATACGCGCCGATGGGCTTCGACATAAAAAATACGATGAAAAGCGTTATGAAAACCACGGCTGCCATCAAAGATACATGTTCCCAATTCAATCCGGAAAAGCTTCCTAAGGACCAGTTATGGAGATTTACAATATTGGAATCGTCTGCAAACGTAATGAGAAAATCTGTCACAGCAGAGCAGATATAGCCGATCATAACGCCGCAAACCACCAGCATGGACATGCGTTTTACCCGATGGGACACTGCCAGTACAAATCCCATGGAAATCATAGCTCCCAAAAAGGCCGCCAAAATCATGGTTCCGGAGCCTACCAGGATTCCCCGGCCCAGCAAAAAAATCATAACCAAGGATACCACCAGCTTTGCCCCGGAGGAAATTCCCAGTACAAAAGGCCCTGCAATGGGATTTCCAAAAAAGGTCTGTAACAGGAAACCGGATACTGACAATGCGCCGCCCAAAATTATCGCTGACAGGATTCGCGGAAGCCGGATATCCCATATAATATGAAGGGCCGTATCCTCTCCTTCCCTATAAAGCAGAATTTTAACAATTTCCCTGGGGGATAAAGACACGCTGCCGGAATTCACATTCCACAACACCAGAATTACCAAAAGCAAAGCCAGCAGCAAAAATGAAATCCAATACCGCAAACAAACCTTTTTATTCATCATTCTTCTCCCTACTGCAGCTTATTCAGATACGTCAGTTTTGTGGCTCCCTGGTCCTTTTCGTTCACCATCTTATGAATATCCAAGATCAAATCCCCGATTCCTGTACTTTCCTGGAACACATTTTTCTGGGTACACCAGACGTTTCCTTCTTTCACGGCTTTAAAATCCCCCAGCAGGCTGCTTTTGGCCAGCAGCTCTTCGATGGTTTTCAATTCCCCGTCTATAGCGCTGTTGTAAATAATATAATCTGCATCCTTCGCCTGGGCATAGAAGCTCTCCATCTCCATATTCATGGTGGACAAGGCATTGTCGTCCCCCAAATCCTGAAAAATATATTTGCCTCCGGCCAGCTCTATCATTTTCGCCACATAATCCCCGGATTTTCGCACATTCACAATGCCGTTGGAATTGATATGGAAAAAAGCCACTGTCTTTTCCGTATTCTCTTTGGAAAATACTTCCGCCAAGGAATCCTCCAAAGCCTGAAAGCTCTCCTGGGCCTGCTTCTCTTTTCCCAGCAATACGCCGTATAATTTCAACCATTCTACTCTCCCCAAGGGATGGCTCTCATAACTGGAACGTTCCACCAGAACCGGGATACCAAAGGCTTCCAGCTGCTCCTTTACTTCTGGAGAATGGTAAATCATGGTAGATTCCACAGCCAAATCACAGCCTTCGGCCAAAATCAATTCATAATCCGGAGCATTGTATTTTCCGGCATATATCATATCTCCTTCTTCCAACGCCCGCTTTGCTTCCTCAATATACCAGCCGGATGCATCTGTACCGGAAAGGCGGACTGCGTCAACAGCCGAAAGCTCCCGGAACAAATCCATGGCGGAGGTGGCCACCAGATAAATATGATCTAAGGGCTGCTGCAAAACCACCAGATCCTCCGGAAGCCCCAAAGGCACCTCGCCGCCTTCGGGCACCACCAGAAACCGTCCGGTATCTGTAATGGTAAGAAGCGCATACCCTTCCTGGTAATAATCAACGGAAAACTGCTTTGCGTAGCTTAATTCCATGGAATGATCAAGCTCCATATCCGACCATTCCAAAGACTGGCTCTCATGTATCTCCTGAGAGGTTTTTGCCTGGGCGTCAGCTCTATTTTGTCCGCCGCATCCCGGTATCCACAGCAGCAAAGCGGCCGTAAACAACAGCCAAATGCATCTTTCCTTCCTCATGGCTCCTCCTTGATGGATGTGGAATCAAAATTCAAGGTATAAGAAATCTCATGGGGCTCGCTCATGGCAATGGTGTCTGCAATAACCGACAAATTTCGGTCAAATCCTTCCACTGGAATTTCAAAGGCAGAATTGCCGGAAGCATTCACCGGCAGATAGGTCTCCTCCTTGACCTTCATGTAATCGTAATTGGGACTGCCAAAGGTAATCGTCACATATGCCTGGCCATTCTCGACACGCATGGGAGCCGGGGATTCCACCATCGCTTTGCCGGAGCCTCCTCCTAGGGTTACTTCCACTGTATATTGACCGTCCTTTAACTGTAAGGTCTCAGGCGTTGTCACCGTTCCCTCTGCAAAGGCTTCAGAAGGAAGGGAATCTGCCCGAAATACCAGCGTCCTGTCATACCATTTTTCTTTATTTTTACTGAAAGCGCTGCAGAACACCGCCGCGTCTAAGGCTTCTACCGGAACCTGGTATGTATGGGCCCCTTCTTCATTTTCCACAAAAGGGATGTAGTCCGATTCCGGAGACGCTATCGCTTCCTCCCCGGTGCCCATAAACAGCTTCAAGTACCCGGTGCCTCCCATGGTCATAACAGCCGTCATGTTCCCATTTTCTACCGTAAGGCTGCAATGGGTGATGCGAAACATCTTAGAACTGGAATCTACCTTCACCTCATACGTCCCGTCTTTGAGCTGATCTCCGGATACAGGCGTCATGCCTTCTTCCAATACCTCCAGAGGCTCTGCCATTTCCTCTTCGGAAGCCACCTGTCCCTGGGCGGCGGAATCTCCTTCCACTTCTTCCGCCGGCCCTTTCTTGCCGCAGCCTGTAAAAAGCTGCGCTGCCGCAAGAAGCGCAGCCATTCCCAATATGCTTGTTTTCTTCATTTCTTCTACCACCAATCTGTCAAAAGCGGCCCGCATCTCTGCCGGGCCGCTTCTTACTTATTCCCCGCCGCCAGACAAACTGTCTTCCGCTGCCTGGGCGTGTTCCACAAAAAGCTGTTGAATAGCTTCCAAACCGCCAAGCCCTTCTATCACGCATTCTACTTCATAGCCGGCGCTTTCAAAGGCCGTCTTCCAGGTATCCTCTTCTTCTCCTGCCATGTCATTGTTCGCATGGTCTCCTGCAACTATCATCAAGGGGCGAAGTACCACTCTCTTATATTCTCCGGCTTTTACTGCCGCAAGAACGTCCGCTAAAGAAGGACTGGCTTCCACCGTACCAATGTAATAATGCTCATAACCTGCATCTGTTAATACTTGCTGCATTTTGCCATACACCTGATTCGCATCGGCCTCTGTTCCATGGCCCATAAAGCAAATAGCTGTTTCACCGTCGTCGTATTCCGCCGTAGCTTCTGTCATAGCTTTCATCACCGCCACAAAATCTTCCTCACTGGTAAGCAGCGGCTTGCCTACTGCTAATTGCTCAAAGGAATCTCCATAGCCTGCCAATTCCTCTACCAAATCATTGTATTCAAATCCATCCATCAAATGAGTAGGCTGAACCACCAGTTTTTTCACCCCGTTCGCCACCGCCCGGTCTAATGCCTCTGTTACATTGTCCATCACTTCACCGTCCCGGCTCTTCACATGGTCAATAATAATCTGACTGGTAAATCCCCTCCTTACGGAATAATCGGGAAATGCAGCCTCCAGCGCTCCTTCAATCGCTCCAATAGTCAGGCGGCGATTATCATTGTAGCTGGTTCCAAAACTTACCACTAACAGCTCATTTTCGCCTATCTCATCTTGGTTCCGGGGATTGTCTAACGAAGCGTCGCCTGTCTCATAGTTTTCTTCTTCACCTTCTTTATCGCCTTCTGCTTCCCCTTCGCTTTCTGGTTCCTGGCTGTCCTTTGGTTCCTCTTGGAGGTTATCGGCGTCTTTATCCCCCGTTTTTTGGCTGTCCTTGGATTCTTCCTGACGGCTCTCCTGAGCCTGACTTGTGCCGGCATCTCCTCCAGCAGGCGCATTCCCGCATCCGGCCGCTAAAGCTGCAATCAATCCGGCTCCTGCAAGCATCATCACAATCTTTCTCAGTTTCATATCTTTGTCCTCCTATCCCAATATTTGAAACTTGTCAATATATCCCCCGAGCATAGCTCAAAAACTAAAAGATACGGAAACACAAAGAAATCCTTCATCGGTAAATAAAAAAACCTTCTACCAATGAAGTAAAAGGTGCTTTGAAAAAGCCGACAGCCGACTTCCAACGGTACAACCAATTACTCGTGATTTGGAATCTACATTCCCGTACCAACAGGCGGCAGGTTTCCTGACTTGCAAATCATGATGTAAAACCGCCTTCCCGAAGTTTCAGTGGCTGTGTCCAACACGGGTTCTACACTCCTTGCTTACAGTGACGAGATCGTACAGGATTCTCACCTGTTTCCCTTTTACCCGTTATCCTGTCTCGAATAACGGCACCGACTGTTCTGATTCAGTTTTAGATATTATAGCACTTCGATGGGGGAAATACAATAGGGAAGTTTCTTGCTTTCCGTCTCTACAAATAATCACGATACATTTCCCCTATTCACAATATTCGGCCGCCGGGAAGAACCCGGCGGCCGTTAATCATTATTATTTAAATTTTTTGCTCCACCACAAATCGGCATTCTCAGCTTCTCCAGAATAATATTTGCCTCCTACTTTTTTACAGGCAACTACATAAAAATAATATGTTTTTCCTTTTTTCAATGATTTTTTGTCAAACTTAGTCAATGTAAAACGGGTGTCTTTGGTTGTTTTCACCTTCTTATAGCCAGAATTCCACTTTGTGGAAGCATATACCTCATATCGGTCCGCCCCGGAAATCTTTTTCCAGGAAAGAGCCAGGCCTTTGCCGCTCTTTTGAATCTTTGTCACTTTAGGCTGGGGACATACATACTTCCAGTCAGACCATTTCCCATATATCTTCTTGTTGCCATAATTACTGGTATAAGCACAAACACGGATCTTGATCATATTATACTTGGCGAATGCAGCCTTAGACAATTTCTTGTTTCTAAGTGCCGGATTCGTGATCACCATCGACGCTATTCTAGTATCCTTTTTCTTGTTTGCAGTCCATACCTCCAGCTTATATCCCTCTGCGCTTCTTATACTTTCTGAAGCAGGAACACTCACACCAATCTCTGTAGAAGATTGGTAAAAAGAACACTTTATCCCAGTTACTTTACCTGGAGTTACTCCAAAAATCCGCGCTGGGTCCATAGTATACATAATTGATGCACTATATTTCCCGTCCGCTGTTTTTCGGACACCAGCAACTCTCACACTATACTTGGCGCCCTTGGGCAATTTCTTTAACGTTATTGTATTACTTGTAGTACGTACCGTTTTCTCTTTACGGTCCGCCCCATACAGACTACTGTACTTTACAACGTATTCGCTGGCGCCGGGCACAGCATCCCACTTTAAAGTCATACCTGTGGCGGTAGAAGCCGTCTTTCTTATATTTTTTACAGGGCTTGGCGCTGTAACGCATTCCAATGTTTCAGAATAAGCACCAAACAAATATTCATTCCTATTTTCTACATCTCTGATACATCCGCGAACGCGTACATAGTAAGACTTCCCGGAGCTCAAAGAGCTAAAATGACAATAATTACTGCTTCGAGGTTTGCCTTTGGTATACCATTGTTTTCCGTTCTGGCTTACGGCAACTTCATAATACACATTATCCTCCTCCAAGGCTTTCCACTCTACTGTGAAGCTGCCATAATGAGCTCCAATTTGTTTTAACCCCTTGACCTGGGACGGCGCCGACGCCTTTACCTGAACTCCCAAGAACAAACACGCAAAAAGCATGGAGGCTATCATGCCCAAGAAATATACTCTAAGTTTCTTCATATCATTTACTCCCTTCTACTACAATGCTTTTATCGGTGATTGTGAAACTTAAAACTTGGCTGAATATTCTCGTGGCTTTGACTTTCGCAATCATCTAATCACTTTCTTCATTATATAATTTAAAAGCAAATTTGTATATACTTTCTTTTACAAAATATTTATAATTCAGAAAAAAATAGTCAATTTTGCAACTTCTGGGAAAGCTATATGCTAACTGATCTAAAAAAGTTATATAAAAACCATTCCTACAGCAATTTGCCGGAGAAATTGCTATTTGGAAATATTCCCAACAAAAAGGAGCAGCATAAATGACTACTCATCTATACTGCTCCCTATCTTTTTTCCTTTTATCAAATGTCCTGGTGGCTGTCACGAATTATTATCGAAATGTTTGTTTCCAGCAGCTATTAGCATTCCCAGCTTCTCCGGAATAATATTTGCCTCCAACTTTTTTATAAGCGACTACGTAGAAATAATATGTTTTTCCTTTTTTCAATGGCTTCTTATTAAAACTAGTCAGTGTAAAACGAGTGCTTGTGGTGGTTTTTACTTTCTTGTAACCGGATTTCTGTTTTGTGGAAGCATATACTTCATATCGGGTTGCCCCGGAAATCTTATCCCAGGAAAGAGCCAGGCCCTTGCCGCTCTTTTTGATCTTTGTCACGTCAGGTTGAGGACATGCATACTTCCAGTTAGACCATTTCCCGTACACTTTTTTACCATTGTAATTTTCGGTATAAGCGCGGACACGGATTTTGATCATATTATGCTTGCCAAATACAGATTTTTTTATATCTGGCGCATAGGCGCCAGCCCACGCTGTGGCTATCTTAGTATCTTTTTTCTTATTTGCAGTCCAAACCTCCACCTGATAGCCCTCTGCACTGGAGATATTTTTGTAATTCACAGAAATCTCTTTGATAGTCTGCCAATAATAATCGCATTCCACCCCGGTTACCTTGCCGGGAGTCACTCCTAATCCATACGCGCTTTTACTGGAACTATAGCCGGCTTTTGTATAATATTTCCCATTCCCTGTTTTTCTTACGCCATAAACCGTCACATGATATGTGGAAGAGGCGGACAGCTTCTTTAAGGTTACTGTAGGTTTTGTTGTACGTACTGATTTTTCGGTATTGCTGGATGCGCCGGTTTTACGATATGTCACAACATAAGCATTGGCGCCTGGCACAGCCTTCCACTTTAATGTCATGCTTGTAGTCGTAGAACCTGTCTTTCTAATATATTCCGTATCTCCTTTGGGAGCTGTTACACACTCCATCTTAGCGGAGTATGGGCCGTAGGACTTTTCATTCCCATCTTGGATAAATCCCCGAACTCGTACATAGTAAGAGCTCCCAGCGTTCAGAGAAAAAATTACAGTATGATTACCATAAACCTTTTCCTCTTTGGTAATCCAACGGCTTCCGTCCTGGCTTATGTCAACTTGATAATACGCATCGTTTTCCAACAATGCATTCCATTCCAAACTAACGCTGCTTGTTCCAGAATCCGTCTGCTTTAATCCTGTAATCTGGGACGGCGACGACGCCTTTACCTGAACACCCAAGAATAAGCAAGCAAAAAGCATAGAAGCTATCATACTAAGCGCAATTTTTCTAAAATTCTTCATGCAATCTCCCCCTTTTTACTAAAAATGCAGGACACCGGGCAAAACCCCAATGTGTCCTGCATCATTTACAAAACTTACTGCCATTTTAAGGAATAGTATCCGGAAGAATACTTATCATAACGCTCTACCTTTACATAATATGTCCCAGCTGGAATCCCGATCTTCTGAACATAATTAACAGTACGGTAAAATCTCATCCAACTGCTGGGGTTTAACGGAGACACCCAATCTACCGAACGCTTTGTGCCGCTATTTATAAACAGCTTTCCATTGCTCTTATAAAAAGATACCTTGATTCCGGCATAATCATTCTCACCGCTTGTCTTTGCAGAATAAGTAAGCTTTAAGATCTGACTCTTAGTCAGTTTAATTTTATACCAGTCGGCTTTATTTTCCCCTGCAATCATTACGCCTGTAACTGCTTTTTTCTTCGCCAGACTTTTGGCCTTGGCTTTGGTATTTGCCGTAGATTTCTTAACCGCTTTTACCGTCGCCGTCAGCTTTGCTCCTGCTGCGCATTCTACTCTAAAATAATATGTTTTGCCTTTCTTTACGCCATACGTCTTTGTTTTCTGAAGGTTATATGAAGAATTTGTCTGCCAATATTCTTTCTTCTGCCCTATAGCTGACTTTTTGCTGTTGCATAAAGTAATGTATCCTGCAGAATAGGAGTAGTTCTTAGATGCTTCCTTCATTTTTATGGTAACATATCCTGTGGCTCCCGCTTTGAATTTAATCCAATGTACATTTCTGTTTTTTTTGCTGTTATAGCACTCAGAATCCTTAATTGTTACCGAGGACGTCCCGGTAGACTTAAAGCTCTTTGCCTTAGCAGCCGCTTCCGCCTGCTGCGGAGATACTGCGGAGAAAACACCCACCATCATTACTACCGCAAGCATCAAACTAGCTAACTTGTTAAATACTTTTCTTGTTCTCATAGCAATCATCCCTTTCTAAACATTACTAAAAACTCCTTTTGTGTTTCTTATTGTATCACTTAATATCAAATATGTCTATTATGTTTTTCACAGAATTTTCACAAATTAAGAAAAAAATAATATTTTTACTATCCTATTCTGCTTTAGATACAAAAGAGTGGTACAAATAAAACACCCTGCGGCAAGCCGCAGGGCAATAATCTCATGTTCTTTTCCAACGCATAAAATGATGCTATGGACAGACCCCTATACGTTATTTGAAACGTTTTCTTCTACATACTTTTGAATATTAGATGCATTCACATATTTTTCAGCCTTTTTCTCACCTACTACTACCAGCGTCGGGGCCTGCATCACGCCATACTTCCTGGCCAGCTCCACATTCTCCTCCGCATCAATCAACACATACTGTTCTCCTGCCAGCATTTCCTTTGCCATAGCGCAATTAGGACACGTCTTTGTGGTAAACAAATATTTCACGTTTCCAGGAGCCTCTATCTTCACATCATCCCCTGAAATTGTAACAATATTGGTATGGACCCTCCGCAGGCAGGAATGCTTTGGCTCATACAGCTTACGATTCTTGTACTCCTGGGTCTTTCCGTCATTCCAGTTCTGCACCGGACGGTAGTAACCGGTGATGCGGCTGTAGACCTCCGCCTTCTTGCCGCAAACCGGGCAGGTGAAATGCTCTCCGGTAATATAACCGTGCTCCTCACAGATAGAATAAGTGGGAGACATGGTATAATATGGAAGCTTATAGTTTTCCGCAATCTTGCGCACCAAACTGGCAGCCGCCTGCCAATCTGGAAGCTTCTCTCCCAGAAACGCATGAAATACCGTACCGGAAGTATATAATGTCTGAAGTTCATCCTGGATATCCAGCGCGTCAAAAATATCCGCGGTATAATCCACCGGAAGATGAGAGCTATTGGTATAGTAAGGCGTATCTCCTTCTTTGCCTGCCGTGATAATGCCTGGATAATGATGCTTGTCATGTTTGGCCAAACGATAGGTAGTGGACTCTGCCGGAGTAGCTTCCAGATTATAAAGATCCCCGTATTTCTCCTGATAATCCGCCAATCGCTCCCGCATATGATTTAGTACCTCTTTGATAAACTGCTGAGTCTCAACATGCGTCAAATCCTTCCTCAGCCATGCCGCATTTAACCCTGTCTCATTCATACCGATTAAGCCGATCGTGGAAAAATGATTGTCAAACGTTCCCAAATATCGTTTGGTATAGGGATACAGGCCCTCTTCCAGAAGCTTTGTCACCACTTCCCGCTTAATTTTTAAGGAGCGGGCCGCAATATCCATCATCCGGTCCAAGCGGCGGTAAAAATCTTCTTCATTGTCAGATAAGTAGGCAATCCTTGGCATGTTAATGGTGACTACTCCCACGGAACCGGTGCTCTCCCCGGAGCCGAAAAATCCGCCGGATTTCTTCCGCAATTCCCGCAGATCCAGCCGCAGACGGCAGCACATGGAACGAACGTCGCTGGGCTCCATATCGCTGTTGATATAATTGGAAAAATAAGGCGTCCCGTATTTTGCCGTCATTTCAAACAACAAGCGGTTATTTTCCGTATCAGACCAGTCGAAGTCCCGGGTGATGGAATAGGTAGGAATCGGATACTGGAACCCTCTTCCATTGGCGTCTCCTTCAATCATAGTTTCCAAAAACGCCTTATTTACCATATCCATTTCTTTCTTGCAGTCTTTGTATCGAAACTCCATTTCCTTTCCTCCGACTATGGCGGGAAGCTCTGCCAAGTCCCCAGGCACGGTCCAATCCAGGGTAATATTGGAAAAAGGCGCCTGGGTTCCCCAGCGGCTTGGGGTATTCACACCGAATATAAACGCTTCTATGCATTTTTTTACTTCCTCATAGGAAAGATTGTCTGCTTTTACGAAGGGAGCCAAGTACGTGTCAAAGGAAGAAAACGCCTGGGCGCCGGCCCATTCATTCTGCATAATCCCCAAAAAATTTACCATCTGATTGCAAAGCACAGACAAATGTTTGGCGGGAGAAGAAGTGATTTTCCCGGTAATGCCTCCCAGCCCTTCTTGAATCAGCTGTTTTAAGGACCATCCTGCACAATACCCTGTGAGCATGGATAAATCATGGATATGCAAATCTCCGTTTCTGTGAGCTCCTGCAATCTCATCGTCATAGATTTCCGAAAGCCAATAGTTCGCCGTTACCGCTCCGGAATTGCTTAAGATCAATCCCCCCACAGAGTATGTTACAGTGGAATTCTCCTTCACCCGCCAATCTTCCACCTTTACATAGCTATTGACAATCTCTTTATAATCTAAAATCGTAGACTTCATATTCCGCATTTTTTCCCGCTGTTTCCGATACAGGATATATGCTTTCGCCACGTCCGTATAGCCTGCCTGCTCCAGAACCGTCTCCACGCTGTCCTGCACATCCTCCACATGGATTCTGGACTTTTTGATTTTATGTTGAAAGTCCGCCGTCACACGAAGGGATAACAACTGGATCATATCCTGATTGAACTCCTTTTCTGTGGCTTCAAATGCCTTGCAAATAGCGTCGCTGATTTTTTGTAACTGAAATTCAGCAACTACCCCGTCCCGTTTCACTACTTCAATCATACCTTTCATCCCTTTCAATTCCTATATCTCTTTTCACCGGCCGTTTTTTGGCCTGCCCGGGAGCAAAATCAAGAGCCTCCTCTTTCTTTTCTCCACAAGCTTTAGCTCACTCATTGTACCAGATATAGTGTATATCGTCAAGGAAGAAAACTATATATTGTTATACCATTTTGTAGCAGAAACGACATCATTTTGCACAATCTTTATCTTCCCGGCAAAATCTGTCATACATCTCTCTGGGAACAAACGCCTTTACAAAGATCCCTTCCTCTTTGCATTCTTCCAAAAGCAGCTCCCCATATTTTCGTATGGACTGAATTTGTCCTGCCTGATCATAGGAAAATACATGCTCCAGGAGACATTTTTCTTCTCTGAGCATTTCTTCCAGGACTTCTTTGACCTGAGTCAGGCCGTCTCCGGTCACAGCCGAAATTTTTAACGTTTTATCTGCCTTCAGATCCCGCAGCTGCAAAGGCTCTTCTACCTTATCTTGTTTGTTAAACAGCGTAAGAATTTTCTTATCCGTCACTCCTAAGCTTTCCAGCGTCTGATACACGATGTGCATCTGCTTGTCCATTTGGGGATTAGATGCATCCACTACATGTATGATATAGTCGGCATATTTCGCCTCCTCCAGGGTGCTTCGAAACGCCTCCACCAAATGATGGGGCAGCTTGCGAATAAATCCTACCGTATCGGTCAGAAGAATCTCCTGTCCACTGTCTAATCTCAGACTTCTGGTGGTAGGATCCAACGTGGCAAACAGCTTATCCTCCTCCAGCACCTGTGCATCGGTGAGGTGATTCAGCAGGGTGGATTTTCCTGCATTGGTATAACCTACGATAGCCGCCACTTTCCAAGGATTTTTGCTGCGGCCCTGGCGTGTCAGCTCCCGGTGTTTGCGGACCTGGGCCAGCTCTCGGTTTAACTGGGCAATCCGCTCCTTCACATACCGTCTGTCTGTCTCCAGCTTTTTCTCTCCAGGCCCCCGGGTACCGATTCCCCCGCCCAAACGGCTTAAGGATTTTCCAAGACCAGCCAAACGGCTTAAGCGGTATTTCAGCTGGTCCAGTTCTACCTGAATTTTTCCTTCGCTGGTGGAGGCCCTGGAGGCAAAAATATCCAAAATAATCAGAGTACGGTCCATCACTTTGGTGTCCAAGGCTTCCTCAAGGTTTCGAATCTGAGCCGGAGACAATTCATCATCGCAGACAATACCTGTGGCCTTTGCCGCCTCAATCAACTGCCTTAGCTCCGTAAGCTTACCGCTTCCGAGATACGTCCCGGGATGGATACCTTCCCGGTTCTGAATCATCACTCCCGCCACCTTTGCCCCTGCCGTATCTACCAATTCTGCCAGTTCATCCAGGGAATCCTGGGCGTCGTCTCCTTCTTTCAGGCTGACGCCTACTAAAATCACGTTTTCTTGTAATTCTTCTATTTCAAATACCTGTTCCATTATGCATTCACTCCTTTTTCCCACCGAATCTCCACTTTAAACAAATCCCCGTCCACAGTTACTTCAAATTCTCCTCCCATGGCTTCTGTAAAGCTTTTGGCTATGGCCAGGCCAAGGCCGGACCCTTCCGAAGTCCTGGCGGAATCTCCCCGGACAAACCGTTCTGTAATCTCTTCTCCGCTGATATTCAACTCTTCCGCGGACATATTTTTGATGACCACAGACATTATATCCTGAGTTTCTCCCACTTCTATAAATACCCGGCTTCCCGGCATGGCATATTTTTCAATATTGATAAACAGATTTTCAAAGATACGCCATGTCTTTTGGTTATCCAGCCTTCGAATCAGCTTTCCTTTCGGCAGCTTCCATTTAAGCTCAAGATTTAAATTTTGAAAGCCCGTCTCATGCTCCACGCAAACCTGCTTTAAAAGATGTATCACATCCACTTCCATCAAATCCAGCTTGATGGTATTGCTGGTCGCCTTGCTCACATCCAAAAGATCCTCCACCAAAAGCTTTAACTGCAAGGATTTCTTTTCCAATACTTGGATATAATCCGCTCTCTGCTTTGGCGTAGCGGCCTCGTCCTTCATAAGCTCTACATAAGTGGTAATGGCTGTTAAAGGCGTCTTTAAATCATGAGATACATTGGTAATCAGCTCCGTTTTCATCCGTTCACTGTGAACCTCCCGCTCCACTGCCTTGGAAAATCCCTTCCGAATTTTTAATAATTCCCCCTTAAAAGGTTCAAACACGCCCCAATCCCGGTCGTCTTCATACTGTAAATCTCCCTGGGCGATTCTGGATGTGGCGTACATCAGTCTCTGATACTCCCGTTCCATTTTATCGTATTGGTTTTTCAGCATGAAAAACAATACAACAGAGTAGGCGGCTAAAGCGAAGATCCCAAAAAACCAGAACATAGAAAGCACCGCCAACACTAAAAAATTCAAAATTACAACCTTGCGAATCCCTCTAATGGTCTTATCACTGAAATCCACATGAGAAATCTCATATTTGGCTTTTTTCCAGGAATCTCCCACTGCCGTAACGCCCTTGGTACAAATGTAATGAATCAAACTGTACTCCTGGACATATTTTTTGACCCCCAGAGAAAACAAAGGGCGGATAAAAGATAGCGACAGATACCAGCCGCCATAAACGAGGCCAAGGAGCAGGGACATTTCCAGTAAGTCCATGACTTGCTCAATGCCGCCCCACCGAAGCACTTCCCAGGGCATTTTGTCCTCCATCAAGTACGTATACTGTATATTCAGGGAGGTAAAAGCTTCCCAGCAGGCGCATACCAGAAAAACGCCTGCCACAGCTCCTTCCATCAAATACCAACGACCTCTTCTGGAATAATCTACGCTTCCTTTCCAAAGCTTATTGCTGGTCAATAACAGCAACA
This sequence comes from uncultured Lachnospiraceae bacterium, assembly GCA_946549035.1. GTDB lineage: Bacteria > Bacillota > Clostridia > Lachnospirales > Lachnospiraceae > 14-2. The sequence goes on from CAMNQH010000015.1 coordinate 27,557, forward strand.
GCAAAGCAAGCAGTACCAGAGAAGCCAAAAACAATGCGTTTGTTCCGCTGTCGGAATATAACTGCAGCTGTCCAAAGTATTCGGATACTTCATCATATTCCATCATCATATGGGAATTCTCTTTTGGAATCCCATATATCACCTGAAAATCCTTTAGCGCAAACCCACTCAGTTCCCATGACAGGCCGTTGGCCATCAATTCCTCTTCGGAATATTCCTGCAGATACTCCGTCTCCCATTTTTGAAACTCGCTTTGGCGCTTTGCCTGCATCAGGGTTTTTACAATTTCATCCTCACAGCCATTTTGACTCCAGACATTTTCTACAGACAATTCCCCTTCTTCATCATAATGAAGCGTAAAATAGCACTGATAACGGCTGCGTAGTTCTTCTAACTCTTCCCCTTTTGCCTGGCTGCCAAGCGCCAGTTTTTCCAGGCTTCTGGCAGTGTTCTTTTCATCCCCCTTTTCGTCTTTCAAATAATAATCCAACTGATTCCTGCTGCTTTCAAATGTTTCTCCCCATCGGCTCAACACAGAGTCAACAATCAATTGATTGACGCCTTGATATCCCATGTGTTCATAGTAAAGAACATAGCTTCCCCGCAGTAAGCCCTCCATAAATTCATAATCTACAATCACCCGCTCCGGCTCTTGCCCTTCCTTTCGCCCTTTCTCTGTTGCAATATTTCCAATCACCGGAAAAAGGCAAAGGCTGCATATTACAGCGGCAATGACCCCCAGGGCCGCAATTCGCGCTCTCAGTTTATGACTGCTTTTCAATTTTATATCCAACGCCCCACACCACCTTTAAGTATTTCGGATCTTTCGGGTTAATCTCTATCTTATCCCGAATATTCCGCACATGCACCATAATTGTATCGGTGTTAATCGCTTTTTCATTCCATACACGTTCATAAATCTCTTCTGCTGAAAATACACGCCCGGGATTTTTCATGAGAAGCGTCAAAATCTTAAACTCAATGGGCGTCATCTTCACTGACTTTCCATCCGCCAAAACCTCCACGGTATCCTCATTCAGCTCCAGTCCGCCGTTGATATGAACCCTCTGGTTTTCATCCCGGGCATTCCTGTTTTTGAATCTGGTATATCTTCTTAGCTGGGAATTCACCCGGGCCATTAATTCTAAGGGAGTAAAGGGTTTGGTGACGTAATCATCCGCTCCGATATTCAGTCCCACCACTTTATCCGTCTCTTCTGATTTCGCCGAAAGCATAATCACCGGAAATTCATATGTTTCCCGCAGCTTTACAGTCATCATAATACCGTCCATCCTGGGCATCATAATATCCACAATCGCCAAATCAATCTCCTCTTGCTCCAACACATTTAGCCCTTCTATTCCATCTGACGCTTTGAAAACCTGATATCCCTGGCTTCTCAGAAAAATCTCTATACCGTCTCTAATTTCTTCATCGTCCTCCACAATTAAAATACGATATTCTTTGTGATTCATTGGTTCCATGTCTATTCTCCTTTGCTGTTTGTTTCCCCATAACGTCACACAGAAAGGATATCATAGATTGACGGCTTTGTGGAGATAGGGCCGCAGATTTCCTGATAATATTTTTCCGCCGTTTTTGCAACCGTAGCTTCCGAATAGGAAAGAGCCGTCTGATAAGCCTCCCGACTCATACGTCTATACTGTCCTGGATCCTCCAATAGGCGCAGCACACACTCCGCCCATTCCCCGGCAATTTCCCGGCTTAAAAAGCCGTTTTCTCCATCCTTCACCACATCCCGTACCCCGGTAGCGTTCACCGCAACCACAGGATTTTTTGCCGCCATGGCTTCCAGCACTACAATTCCCTGGGTTTCTGATTTGGAGGTAAATAAAAATACATCGGCGGCAGCCTGGTAATATTTCATTTCCTGATTTGGAATATTTCCTGTAAAAATCAGATTTTCCCTAAGGCCAAGCTTTTTTGCATATTCCAAAAGCTCTTTTCCCTGAGGGCCCTCTCCAATCATCATATGGCGGAATGTCTTTCCCTGCTCTTTTAATTTTTCCTTTAATATTGCCAGCCCTTCCAATTGGAAAAGCAGATTTTTTTCCCTTGCAAGCCTGGATACAGTTACAAATAAATAGTCCGCCGCCCCCTTATAATCCCCTCTTAGCTTCTCAGCCCGGCCCTGATCCGGCAAAAAGCAATCCTCCGGAATCCCTGTGGGCAGCACCCGGATAGGAACATCCATATGTTTTTGAGAAAGATAATCCTTGATACCAGGCGTAGGCGCCGCTACCATATCACATTTTTTGCAAAAATACGCCAAATACTTCTCTATAATCCCGGTGCGGCGTTCCATACGCTCTAAGGGCTTCACATAATAGAGATACTGCTCATAACGGGTATGATACGTAAATACCACCGGAATCTTATATTTCTTTTTCAAATACAAAGCCACATTTCCCACTATAGCGGGATGGTGGACATGAATTAGTTCAATCCCCAGTTCCTTTACTTTTTTCTCAAATACCCTGGTTAAAACATCCGGCACCGGAGCTTTAGCGATAGATACCGGGAACGACGGGTAGCGGATCACATACGCTTCTTCCTCCTGCTCCTTGTAGGTAGGAGCAAATACATAGACCTGATGTCCCCGGTTCCTTAACGCCTGGGCCAAATGCTCAATAGAGATGGGGACGCCCCCGATATATGGTTTATAATTATTGGTAAACATAGCAATCTTCATAATGGTTCCCTCCTCCTGTCACTACGCATTTTTATGAAAATAATGTAAACACCGCATCCCCCAGAATATACCCTGCCCCTACAAAAGCCAGGTTCCACAGGAAAATTCCAAAGGTTGAGCTTATTACATAATTGGCAAAATTCATCCGGATAACCCCGGCGGGAATGGAAATCAATGTCCGTACCATAGGAATCAATTTACTGACAAAAATTCCGATACAGCCTTTTTCCTGTAAATACCGGATTTTCTTTTCGATCATTTCCTTCTGCCTGGGAAATTTTTTATAATATTTTTTCAGGAAAAAATCTCCGCCGGCCCGGCCAAGTCCATAGAGAAGGATACTGCCTAAAAGTCCTGCCGCCACTGTAATCACCATGGTGAAAAAAAAGTTTAGTCCGCCCCGGGCTGCCCAAATGCCTGCCAAAGGCATAATCACTCCCGCCGGAAATCCGGGAAGATTCAGGTATTCCAACAGAACAATTACAAAAATTGCAATCGGCCCGTAACTAGTCATTAATCCCATAAAAAATTCCATATCCATTGCGCTTCACCTACTTTATCTTTGCTGATTTATCGTTACATATACTATAACGAGGAAAAGGGAAGAACTGTTGCAGGAAAATCAAAAGAATTTCGAAAGAAAAGCCAAAGAATTTCTTCTTTGGCTCAGATTGTATTATTTCTTATTTAAATGTATTCTAAAAAACGTCGAAACGCCTGCTGCCCCTGCTCATCCCGCTTAAAGACTCCCGCATGCTCCAGCACCTGGCAGAACACAAGGCCAATCTCTGTTTTAAGAATCTCCATAACCTTTTCTGATGTCAACGTCTCCCTTGATCCAAATACATCCGGATATTTACCAATTAATCCTTCTGCCCAGTCTGCATGCTTCTCCAAACTCTCATCGGCCCGCAGATCCTCCCCAGATCCCATGGCATCAGCCAGACGTTCCATCTCTTCTTTCAGCCGCGCAGGCAGCACCGCCAGTCCCATAACCTCTATCAGCCCAATATTTTCTTTCTTAATATGGTGCAGCTCGGCATGTGGATGATAAACTCCCAAAGGATGCTCCGGGGTGGTAATATTATTCCGAAGCACCAGATCCAGCTCATAGTCGTTCCCCCGCATTCTGGCAATAGGAGTAATGGTATTATGAGGCTCCCCTTCTGTCTCTGCATAAACAAACGCCGCCTCGTCGGTATATCCCCTCCAGGCATTTAAAATCTGATCTGCCAAGGCAATTACCCGGTCTCTGTCACTCCCTTTCAACCGGATGACGGACATAGGCCATTTCACCGTTGCAGACTCAACATCCTCAAAGCCTTTTACGGTAAAGAAATGCTCGGCAGAAGCCTTTGCCATGGCAAATTCGTAATTGCCTCCCTGGAAATGGTCATGGCTTAAAATCGAACCGCCAACAATGGGAAGATCCGCGTTGGAACCCACAAAATAATGGGGAAACTGATCCACAAAATCAAACAGCTTGCAAAAGGTATCATGTTCAATTTTCATGGGAATATGGCGGGAATTAAATACAATACAGTGTTCATTATAATATACGTAAGGTGAATACTGGAATCCCCATTTGCCGCCCTGAATCGTCACCGGAATAATCCTGTGATTCTGCCTGGCAGGATGGTTCAGACGCCCTGCATACCCCTCGTTTTCCATGCAGAGCAGGCACTTGGGATATCCGCTTTGCTTCGCCAGCTTTGCCGCGGCGATGGCTTTGGGATCCTTCTCCGGCTTGGAGAGATTAATGGTTAAATCCAACGTTCCGTAATCCGTCTCTGTAGTCCATTTTACATCCTTTTTAATACGGTAACGCCGGATATAATCCGTATCCTGGCTGAATTTGTAGTAAAAATCCGTAGCTTCCCTGGGAGACTTTTGATACAATTCCTGGAATTGCCCAATAACCTGGCTTGGTCTTGCCACCAGCTTTGCCATAAGCTTCGTATCAAATAAATCCCGGTAGCCTATTGTATTTTCCTTTAGAACCCCCTGCTCATATGCATAATCCATCAGTTCCCCCAGAACCGGCTCCAGCTCCACCTGGCTGTACTCCTCCCCTGGATCTTCATATTCTTCGATTCCCAGAACCTCCAACAGGCTGTTAATGGTATATGTGACGTCTTCCCTTTGAATCAGGCCACACTCCAGACCGTAGCAAACCAGTTTTTTAATTCCTTCATTTACCATACGTCTTTCCTCCCTCTTCTATACCCGGACGCCGCCAAAGGGGCGCACCTTTAACACATGACAGGAGCCTTCCCCATATACTGCATCCAGAGTTTTACGGTATTCCTCTACAAACCCGTCTTCCACAAACGCCTGTATCGTTCCTGCAAATCCTCCTCCATGTACCCGGCATACCCCGTGTCCCGGCAGAATGGAATCGCTGACTCCCAGACCCACAGACACTGCCTGATTCATCACATCCTTATTGGTGTATACATTCTGAAGATACTGGAAGGAAGAAGCGCCGGAATCCCTCACAAGTTTTAAGAAATCCTCAAACCGCCCTTCCCGTAAAGAGGATACCTGCCCCTCTACCCGACGGTTCTCTGCAAAAAAGTGCATACTCCGTAAAACCGGACGATCCCCGAACCGTCTCCTGAGCTGGGGAAGCTCCTGGAAAAATTCTGTTTCTTCTACCTGACGCAGCACGTCTTTTCCAAAAAAGGAGGCTACCTGCTTCATCTCTTTGGGCACCGCCGCATACTCATCGGTGAGATCCGCATGGGAACCTTTCGTATCTGTAATACACAGACTATGACCGTAGGAGGAAAAATCCACGTCCACTCGATTTACCTTTGGATGGTTTTCCTCTTGAAAATCAATATGAATCAAGCCGCCCACGGAACACGCCATCTGGTCCATCAGGCCGCAGGGTTTTCCAAAATATACGTTTTCCGCAAACTGAGCCGCCTTTGCAATTTCCACCGGATCAATGGCCATATCATTATACAAGCCGGATAATATGGCGCCTACCAGCACTTCAAAGGCTGCAGAAGAAGAAAGACCCGCGCCTCCCAGCACCTGGCTGGTCACATACGCCTCAAATCCTCCGATGTTATGGCCGCTCCTCTTTAATGCATATGCCATCCCCCGGATTAATCCGATGGACGTACCTTCCTCCTTCTTATTGGCTCCCAGATTTGACAAATCCACCGTCAGCATAGGATAGCCTTCCGAAAGCAGCCGGATCTTAAAATCCTTAGTTTCCCGTACCACTGCAACTGCATCCAGATTTACCGCCGCCGCCAGCACCTGCCCTCTTTGATGGTCCGTGTGGTTGCCTCCCACCTCGCTCCTTCCCGGCGCGCTGTAAATCTCCGCCTCTCCTTCTCCAAAGAGCTCTTCAAATGCTTCCACGGCTTTCCCATATCGTTCCCTCTGAACAGGCAGCAATCCTGAATCCACGTAAATCTCCTCCAGCCGTCTGTCCAGCTCGCCGCTGCCAATCAGCTTTTTCCATTCTTCTGTCCTGTACATGATACCTTGCACCTCGCCTTTCTTTATCTGCTTTTCAAAAATTCATATTCCCGGGCAGCATCTGCATCCTGGGGATAATCCTTCACATAAGCCTCCATCTTTTCCTTTGCCTTCTGGAATTCATGCAAATTCTCCAAAGCGATAATCTCATTTTTGCGAATCTCCTGCTCCTGGTCATTCCCCTCTTCTTTAAGGGCCTGCCCAAACAGTTCCAAAGCTTCCTGATAGTCTCCCTTTTTCATCTTGTCAAGGCCCTCGTCCCCTAAGGATGTTGTACTGATTTTTTCTTTGCTTCCGTAGTTTTCATACAGGCGGTTGGCCTGCTCCGTCTCTCCCTTTGCTTCCAGAAGCATGGCCATATATAAAATAGCTTCTTTATCTTCCATATTCATGGCTTTGTCCAAATAAGTCCTGGCGCTGTCGTATTGCCCCAGCAAATAGCAGCTATACCCCTTTTCCCGATAATCAGAAGCAGCCGTTCCCTTGATTCCCAACGCCTGATTCAAGATCATTCCCGCTGCCTCCTCTTCCCCGGCGTTCTGCAGGCTCTCCCCAATCCTGTTATGAAGCTTGATATCTTTCGGTTCCAGATTTAGCGCCTCCTGATAATCTCCTCTGGCCTTCTGGGTTTCTCCCTGAACTAAATACAACGTCCCCCGTAAGTAATAAGCCTCCATATTATCTTTATCATAATTAATCAATGCCGTACACGTGTCCAATGCGCCTTTCCCGTCTCCGGCTTTGTATTGTCCCACAGCCTTATAATAGCAAATATCAATTTCCAGCTCTCCAATAATTGCCAAAGACTGATCCAGGGCTTTCTGAAATAACTTTACAGCCTCCTCATAAGAGCCCTCTTTTAATTTCTCAATGCCCTGCTTCCGATAAGCCAGCTCCTGCTCCAGGGATTTTGCCGATCTGCTTCCACAGCCGGAACAAATCAAAAGTCCCAACAGAACAACCAGAAAACCAACTGTACATACCCCTTTTTTCTTCATTCAATTCCTCCATTATGATACTTCTAACAACTCCAGCAGCTCTTCCTTGTCCATACTGCCCAACTGCCCTGTCTGGCCGCCGATAATCTGATCCGCCAAATCTTTTTTCTTCTCCTGGAGCTTTTGAATCTTTTCTTCTATGGTATTTTTGGCAATCAGCCGATACACTGTTACTTTTTTCATCTGTCCGATCCGGTGCGCCCGGTCGGTGGCCTGATTCTGCACCGCCAGATTCCACCACGGGTCGTAGTGAATCACCATATCTGCCCCGGTGAGATTTAATCCCACTCCGCCGGCTTTTAGGGAAATTAAAAATACCGGCACGTCTCCCTGGTTAAATTCCTTTACCAGCTCCAAGCGCTTTTCTTTCGGAGTACTTCCGGTAATGGTAAAAAACGGAATCTTCATTTTCGTCAATCCTTCCTGTATAAGCTCCAGCATGGAAGTGAACTGAGAAAATATCAGCATCCTGTGACCGCCGTCTATAGCGCTTTCCACCAGTTCCAGACAGGCCTCCAGTTTGGCTGCCTCTCCATTGTAATTTTCAAAGCATAAGGAAGGGTGACAGCAAATCTGACGAAGCCTGGTAAGCTCTGACAAAATCTGCATTTTATTCTTATTGAATTCTTCCTCATCCTGCCTGGCAATGCTCTCCTTCAAATGCAGCACCTGTCCGTCATACAGCTTCTGCTGCGTAGTTCCAAACTGTACATACCGGCATTCCTCCAGCTTCTCCGGCAGATCCTTTAAAACATCTTCCTTCTTTCTCCGCAGAATAAAAGGCGACGTCATTTTCTGTAATCGCTGCATAGCTGCTTCGTCTTCATTTTTTACAATAGGAGTCTCTATTTCACGTTTGAACACGTCGTAACCATACAAAAATCCCGGCATCAAATAATCAAAAATACTCCACAATTCACTTAACCGATTCTCAATGGGCGTTCCGGTAAGGGCATATCGTATCTGGCTGTTTATTACCTTCACCGCTTTGGCAGCTGCCGTGGTATGGTTTTTAATATACTGAGCCTCGTCAATGATTTCATACCAAAACGCTTTGTCTTCATAAAAGGCAATGTCCCTCTTGAGCAAGTCATAGGAAGTCACCAGCACATCCGATTCCTCATAAGCCTCAATCTTACTTTTGCGTTCCTCTAGGGTACCGGTTATCAAAGAAAAGGACAACTGGGGTGCAAATCGCGCGAACTCTTCCCCCCAGTTATAAACAAGAGAAGCCGGCGCCACAATCAGGGAAGTCCCCTTTTTGCCCTCCTGTTTAAAGGCCAGCAAAACGGCGATGGCCTGAAGGGTTTTCCCCAAACCCATATCGTCAGCCAAAATGCCGCCGAACTTCCAATTCTCCAGCGTACGCATCCATTTATATCCGTTTTTCTGATAGGAGCGCATAATGCCGGAAAGACTTTGGGGTTCCTCATAATCCGCGTCCTTTATGGTCTTAAATCCCTTTACTACTTCCCGGAAATGGCTGTCCCGCCTGCTCAAGACACTGTCATGCTCCTCCAACATTTTATCCAGATACAGTGTCCGGTACATGGGAAGGTGAATTTTTCCCTTTATCAGCTCCTTGGGCTTTAAATGAGCGGCTTCCGCCAACTCAGAAAGCATTTCCAAAGAAGGATCCTCTAACTTAACAAACGATCCGTCCTTTAAGCGAAAATATTTCTTCTTTTCCCGATAGCTGGATAAGATCTCTAAAAGCTCCTGGCCGGAACTGTCCTCTGTGGAAACCGTAAGCTCCAGCAAACCGGAGGACACGGAAACACCCACCGCCACTTTCACCGGTTTCACATCCCGATATTGGAGAAACCGCTTGGTACACCGCACTTCTCCTAATTCCATAAGCTTCTGGGCGCCGTTTTCCATCACCTGATAGACTAGGGCTTCCTCATCCCCGCAGTGAAGCTGGCTTCCTTCTTCATCCACCCGTGGGAACCACTGCATCGCCTGAGACAAAACCTCTTCCTCTCCTGCCCAGTCCCGGAAGGGCTCCTGATTTGTCTCCTTAAGGAGCACATCCAGCCCATCGAATTCCCGTGCTCCGTATTGGGCGGATATGCCGCAGAATGCATTTCCCTCCCGCACATCCAGATAAAAAACATACTGAACCTGGGGAGGCAGATAAGAACGAATCAGCTCCGGATCCTCTTCCGTTACTTCCGCAATCTCGGAAAGTCCGGGAAGAACTTTATAATAAAACTCCGCCAGGTTATTCCTTCCAACCTGAAAGGAAAAGGTATCTTCCCCAGATACCGCCGCCAAAGGCTCCATTTGATCCAGAAATTCCCGTTCCACCTGATTCAAATATCCCCCTTCTATGTAATAAGCAGTATCCGTCCCTGCATACATATCTGGAAGATTTCCTGAGACATGGACGCCGTGAAAGTCTTTCTCATCCAGATATTCTCCCTGAATCTTCATCCTTACCTTGGGATTACGCCTGGCGCAAGATAAGGTCTGTTTCTTTTTCTCCCAGGAATCCTTGTCGTCAAATTCTACTGCATCTTCCCCCATCTGCTGATAAAATTCATCCAGCCGCCAGCCAAACAAGCTTAATTCGCTGCCCACATCCGATTTCCGGCCGGTATAATAATATCTGCTTCTCTCTTGGAGCCTCTGCTGAAATTCTTCCTCTTCCCGGACAATCCGGTTAATAAAGCGAATCCAATTCCTGCCTTTTTCCGTAAAATTCTCCGGGCTATGGTTAATTTGCGTATTAGAGCCATAAGTTCCCGTCGCTTCTTCTTTCACATTCCTGCAAAACTCTCCCAGCTTTTTTACAATAAAAAGCTTACTAGTTCCTATTTTAAAGGCTACGGACAGCTTTCCGTCTTTTCTTGTAAGCCGGGGCACAAAGCGCAGGCTCCCCTCTTTGCCCATAACGTCCGCCGCCATCCGGTTTGCCCGTCTTTTCTGATAACTGTGAATCAGCCTGATTCCTTTCAAATCCGTAGCATCCCCGATATTATGATTCTTTAAATGTTCCTGCAGCAAAAGCAGAAGCCCCGCTTTATACGGGCAGCTCGTCTTTCTTCCATGCCAGGAATAATAGTCCTTGCGGCAAACAGGGCAGCCGCACTCTGTTTCCTTTACCTCTGTCCGGGAAAAAATTAGCCCCACCGTAAACCAACCTTTTTTGCCTTCTCCCATGCCCAAAATTTCCCCGAGATATTCTCCCCGGTAGGGTTCATAGCCTCCTTGAATTTGCTTCACTTGAAGAAAGCCCTGGCTTTTTAAACGCTCTCCTTCTTTATAAACGCTTCTGGAGATATCCATGGATTTTAGAATACTGGCGCTGTCAAAATAACGGTATTCCTCCAGCTTTTTTATATTTTCCCTCTCCTGCTCCTTGGGGGCGTCCTCCCTCCAGGCTTCCCCCAAAAGCTCATATTCCTGCTTTTGCTGTTCCTGCATGCTCTTATTCTCCTGCTGATTTTGTGCTGTAAGATATGTCTTGCAACAGATTGGCGGCAATTATTTACTTCTTTTCGATTTTATCACGTTTCTTTCGGAAATACAATCGGTTCCCGCAACTACAAAACCGTCTTAGTGGCCACCACGTCTGCCCCTGTTCCTGCAACATTCTCCACAATTACATCTCCAATTTCCACCGGCGCTTTTGCCTCCGTCTCCTTCAATGCTTTCATGCACGCCTCAATCATATCTTTGGGAATATCTTTACTGGTCTTAACAGAAACCACCGGATACTGACCGCCCCTGAGCTTTACCGTGCTGGTAACAATCCTGGTAGGATCGGTTACCTCCTTTCTGGCATATGCGTCTCCTCTTTTACAAGTATTCCCGGTCACCGCCGTCACCTTGCCCTGTTCTAATTCCACGGACATCATACACCCCATAGGACACCCGATACAGATCAATTCTTTTCGTTCCATCTTCTATGCCTCCTCCAATGTTACAATGATTTCTCCTCCATCAGGATACGGGGACAGCCAATTCATATCAAAGTTCAATTCTTCCATTTCTCCCGGAGCCATAATCTGACGTTTTTTGTGAATCAGTCGTTTTCCATTTAAATATACGGCAATAAAATGGTTTTTATAAACATCTCCTACCCGGAAGCGAATCGTCTGTTGCTGCCTTACTCCGTCGGAGCAAATAGAGGAAGGCACTGTATAACGCACTCCCCCCTGGGCCTTCACCTGAAAATCAGCGCCCTCTTTCTTGAAAGAACATCCGCAAAGCACATATTCTGCCGCACTTTCCCCCGCACCGGCCGCCTCTTGAGAGACAAAATCCACCAAGTCATGGACATGGAGCACATTTCCGCAGGCAAAAACGCCTGCAACGCTGGTCTGGAAACGTCCGTTTACCACAGGACCAGACGTTACCGGATTCATGAAAACGCCTATGCCCCGAGACAACTCATTTTCCGGAACCAGTCCGCAGGATAGGAGCAGGGTATCGCAGGAATATGTCTCCTCCGTGCCGGGAATAGGGTTTCGGTCCTGATCCACCTTGGCCAGGGTCACTCCCCTCACTCGTTCTTTTCCCTGAATATCCACGACTGTATGGCTCAATTTCAGAGGGATCTTATAATCCTCCAGACACTGCACAATATTTCGCTTCAAACCGCCGGAATAGGGCATCAGCTCCGCCACAACTTTTACCTTAGCCCCCTCCAGCGTCATACGCCGGGCCATAATCAACCCGATATCTCCAGAGCCTAAAATCACCACTTCCCGGCCCGGCATATACCCTTCTATATTGACCAGACGCTGGGCCGTCCCGGCAGAATAAATCCCCGCCGGACGATACCCGGGAATGTTTAAGGCTCCTCTTGGGCGTTCCCGGCATCCCATAGCCAAAATCACAGCCTTTGCAGAAATATGAAACAGGCCCTCCCTGGAATTCATGGCAGTCACTATTTTATCCGGTGAAATATCCGTCACCATCGTATCTAAAAGAAATGCAATTCCTTCCCGTTTTACTTCAGCCGCAAACCGCGCCGCATATTCCGGCCCTGTAAGCTCTTCCTGAAAGGTATGAAGGCCAAATCCATTATGGATACATTGATTTAAAATTCCTCCCAGCTCACGATCCCGTTCCAGAATGATAATACGAGAAACGCCCTTCCTTTTTGCAGAAAGAGCAGCGGCCAGCCCTGCCGGACCGCCGCCTATCACTACAATGTCATACGTCTCCATCTGTCTCACCTCCTAGAGTCTGTCCTTGTTTCGTCCCGTAATCACCCCGGAATCTCCTCCGGACTTCGTTATTTCTTCCATAGGAACCTTACGTTCCCGGGAAAGAATCTCCATGACCCTGGGGGAGCAAAAGCCGGACTGGCACCGGCCCATTCCCGCCCGGGTTCTGCGCTTTACACCGTCTAAGGATTTTGCTCCCAGGGGACGGTTTATAGCATCTATGATCTCTCCCTCGGTAATCATTTCACAACGGCAGACAATGGTTCCGTAAGCAGGCCGCTCTTGTATCAGTCTGGAACGGTCCGTTTCCTTTAACATGGCAGGATTCAAGATCCCTTTCCGTTCCGGGACAAAATCTTTCCGCTCTGTAAGATGAAGCTGCCCGGCAATCAGACGAGCCACCTTTTTTCCAATCGCCGGAGCGCTGGTAAGCCCCGGAGATTCTATACCGGCGCAGTCAATAAACCCTTTGGCGTCTAAAACTTCTCCAATTATGAATTCTCCCCCGTCTTCATGGGCCCGCAGCCCTGCAAAGGAGGTGATCACCTGATTCATTGGCAGCCCCGGAATACTTTTCTTTGCCTTTTGGGTAAGTTCCTTTAACTCTTCCCTTGTAGTGTTGGTGCCCTCCTTCTCCTCCACGTCCAAAGCCGTTGGGCCCACCATCAAGTTCCCATGAACCGTAGGAGTCACCAATACTCCTTTTCCGTACGCGCCGGGAAGCTGAAACACCGTATGGCTTACCAGGCTGGGACGGCTTTTATCCAGCAAGCAGTAAGAGCCCCGTCTGGGGGTAATGTGAATTTTAGTTTCGCTTACCATATTATGAAATACATCTGCATAAACCCCTGCCGCATTCACCACATAATCCGCCTCAAACACGTCCTCCCCGGCCCGTATCCGGTAACGGCCCATGCCCGTTTCCCTTCCGGTATGTTCAATGTTTGTCACTGCTTTATCAAAGAAGAAGTCTGCTCCGTTCTGACAGGCATTTTCTGCCAAAGCAATGGTCATTCCAAAGGGGCATACAATACCTCCGTCAGGAGCATACAGCGCCGCCACCGCCTCGTCTGAAACCATAGGCTCCAGTTTCTGTAATTCTTCCTTCTCTATGATTCGAAGCTCTTTTACTCCATTGGTTTGTCCCCGTCTTAGAAGCTCTGTAAGCTTCGGCCTGTCTTCCTCCCGAAAGCACAGCACCAGGGAACCGTTTCTGTAAAAGGGGAAGTCCAGCTCCCTTGAAAGTTCCCCCAAAATGCGGTTCCCTTCCACATTCAGTTCTGCTTTCAGAGTTCCACTTTCAGCGTCAAATCCTGCATGGACAATGCCGCTGTTCGCCTTAGAAGTCCCGCAGCAAACGTCTTCTTCTTTTTCCAGCACCCCAATTTTTAAGGAATAGCGGGACAGCTCCCGGGCTGCGGCACAGCCCACCACCCCTGCCCCGATAATCATAACGTCGTATTTCATAGCCATCTTCTCCTTATTCCGATTCTTTTGCCCAGCCAAAGGCACATGCTACGGCTCTGTTCCATCCTTTCATGCGCTGCTGCCGTTCTGTTTCAGAAATCTTCGGTTCAAACCTGGCGTCAATCGCCCAGTTTTTCACCACATCTTCTTTATCCTGCCAATAGCCAACAGCTAATCCCGCCAAGTAGGCGGCTCCCATAGCCGTGGTCTCCACGCAGCAGGGCCGATGTACCGGAGCGTTGATAATGTCCGCCTGTGTCTGCATCAAAAATTCATTGGCGCTGGCTCCGCCGTCCACCTTTAGGGCCGTCAATTCTATGCCGGAATCCGCCCGCATAGCCGTCAGTACATCATTGGTCTGATAGGCGATTGATTCTAAAGTCGCCCGAACAATATGGTATTTATTTACACCCCGGGTCAGGCCGACAATGGCGCCTCTTGCATATTGATCCCAATGAGGGGCTCCCAGTCCCGTAAAAGCCGGAACCACATAGCATCCATTGGTATCCGCTACCTTGGATGCCATCTCCTGGGAATCCGGAGCAGAATCAATAAAATTCATCTCGTCCCGCAGCCACTGAATCGCCGCCCCAGCAACAAAAATAGAACCCTCCAGAGCGTATGTCACTTTTCCATCCAATCCCCAGGCAATGGTAGTTACCAGACCGTTTTGGGAAAATACAGGTTTTTCTCCCGTATTCATCAACAGAAAGCATCCCGTCCCGTAAGTGTTTTTAGCCTCCCCCGGCAAAAAGCAGGTCTGGCCAAACAGCGCCGCCTGCTGGTCTCCTGCAGCGCCTCCAATGGGAATCGCTTTCCCGAAAAATGAAGGGTCTGTCATCCCATACAAGCAGCTGCTAGGCACAGGCTTTGGCAGCATGGCCTGGGGGATATCCAGTTCCTCTAAAATCTCCGAATCCCAACACAAATCATTAATATTAAACAGCATCGTACGAGAAGCATTGGAATAATCTGTCACATGTACCGCGCCTCTCGTCAGCTTCCAAATCAGCCACGTTTCCACTGTTCCGAACAAAAGCTCTCCCTGAACCGCCCGCTCTCGAGCGCCTTCTACATGATCTAACACCCATTTCAGCTTCGTTCCGGAAAAATAAGCGTCAATCACAAGTCCTGTCTTTTTCCGATACACCTCTGTCAGGCCTTTTTCCTTCAGAGAATCACAATATTCGGATGTTCTCCTACACTGCCAGACTATGGCAGGCGCCACCGGTTCCCCGGTATACTTATCCCACACAATGGTGGTTTCCCGCTGATTTGTAATACCGATAGCGGCAATATCTTCCGCAGCAGCGCCGACCTTCTGCATTGCCTCTACCGCCACCCCAAGCTGGGTGGACCAGATCTCATTGGCGTCGTGCTCTACCCATCCAGGTTTGGGAAAATACTGTGTAAATTCCTTTTGGGCGACACTGCACATTTCCCCTTTTTCATTAAATAAAATACATCGGTTGCTGGTTGTTCCTGCGTCCAATGCCATAATATACATTCCCATAGCGTCTCCTCCTGTTCTGATTTTCTATCTTTCATATAAGAATTATACAAAAATCCCATCTCTTTTTTGTATAGTATTACTTGCGGTTTGTTTTTACTTTTTTTGAAAATTCGGTATACTAAAACATATCTTTTGAAACTCACAGAAGCTTCGGAAAGGACAAGCTTATGCGTATATGGTTTAAAATTTTTAAAAATAACCGTCTGAAACGGGATACTGTCATCGAAAATACAGCTGACGACACCAGAACTCACAAAATATTTCAGGCGCTGGACCAGGTCTGTTATGAATTTGACCTTGGAAAACCCATCTGGCTGGACGCCACCATCCATGAATTCAAACGTTTTAGCAAGGCACGGTTTTATCAGGATAACTTTATAGAAGAAATCCCCTTTGATTACCTGGAAATTCATGTCATTGAAGAGGATTAGGCGCCAGAAGCGTTTGTGAGCAAAATATCCACGTCCCTACCTTCTCTGGCGGTTGACCTCATACGTAAGCAAGGCGGCCGCTATGGCTGCATTTAAGGATTCTACCTTTCCCTCCATGGGAATCCGAATGTAAGCGTCTGCCATAGAAGCCAATTCCGGAGTCAGTCCGTTTCCCTCATTGCCGATTAAAAAAGCGCACCCTTTGGTATAATCCGGCTGGTCGTAGCACATCCGGCCTTCTAAATGGGCGGCATATACCTTGATGTTCTTACATTTTATTTCTTGAACCACTTCCCTTAAGTCCTCTGTGATATAAAACGGTACACGAAATACAGAGCCCATGGTAGCTCGTATGACTTTGGGATGAAACAAGTCCACCGTTGTACGGTTCATGATAATTCCGCCGATTCCGGCTCCTTCTCCAGTACGAAAGATGGTTCCCAGATTTCCGGGATCCTGGATACTTTCCAATATGAGAAGATGAGGAGCCTTAGGGGAAGCGGGAATTTGCTGCGCCGCGCCGTTTTTTAAAGGTTCTCTATTTTCACAGGAGAATGATATTTCATATAAATCCTCCAGGGGATAGGAGGGCATCTTTACAAGAGCTAAGACGCCCTGAGGAGTCTTGGTATCACTGACGGACTTTATCACACTGTCTGAGACCGTCTCATAGCCGCATCCATAGGATTCCAGATTTCTGCGTTCATAAGGGTTCTCCAAAAAGCTCTCTGAAACATATAATTTCACCAAATGCTCTTTGGGAACTTCAAAAACCATTTTGGGGCCTTCCACTACAAAAACCCGCTGTTCCCAGCGGGCCTTTGATTTTTTCTGTAATTGCAGGATCTCTTTCATCTGCTGATTGCCGGTACTGGTAATCATAAAAACTCCTCTCTCGCTAAACCGACAGGCTCCGGCAAATCTGATATTGATATTCAGAGACTCCCTTCTTCATAGACAATGCCTCGTCAATATCAAAATCCACATAACCGCCGTTTAAGTATCCCACTACCCGGTTGGTCTTGCCCTCGCAGAGAAGATCTACCGCCAGAGCGCCCATGGTTGAGGCGTATACTCTGTCCTTGCAGGTGGGGCTTCCTCCCCGCTGCATATGGCCTAAAATCGTTGCCCTGGTTTCCATCCCGGTAGCAGCCTCAATTCGTTTTGCCATACTGGTAGAATGTCCGATGCCCTCGGCATTGATGATAATGTGGTGCTTTTTCCCACGCTTCCGGTTCTCAATAATATGATTTACCAGCTTCTGCTCATCGTAATCATATTTTTCCGGCAGAAGAATATCCTCCGCTCCATTGGCAATCCCGCACCACAGAGCGATATAGCCGGCGTCGCGGCCCATAACCTCAATAATAGAGCACCGCTCATGGGAGGTTGAGGTATCCCGCACTTTATCGATGGCTTCCATCGCCGTATTCACAGCCGTATCAAATCCGATGGTATATTCTGTACATGCAATATCCAAATCAATGGTTCCCGGAAGGCCAATGGTATTGATGCCCTGCTCCGCCAGACGCTGAGCGCCTCGGAAGGAACCGTCTCCGCCGATAATCACCAGGCCCTCAATCCCATGATTCCTGCAGATCTCCGCCGCCTTCTTCTGCACCTCCGGTTCTTTGAATTCCAGGCAGCGGGCTGTCTGGAGAATAGTTCCGCCCCGCTGGATTATATCTGAAACGTGCCATGCTTCCATATCCTCAATCTCTCCCTGGAGCAGGCCCGCATACCCTCTCTTAATTCCTTTTACTTTCTTTCCCTTTGAAATTGCCTGACGCACCACTGCACGAATCGCTGCGTTCATGCCCGGAGCGTCTCCGCCGCTGGTTAATACGCCGATTGTATGAATCTCCTTCGCCATCTTTCATACCTCCTGTTTTTCACGTTCATTCTTATCCATTTTAATATCTTTTGGGCGGGTTTTCAATGCATTTTTCCACAACTTTTACATTTTTTTCTCCCAAATACTTAGTTAAACTGTTGACAATCTCCTTTCCCGCCTGAATGCTTCGGCTGGAAGGCAAACGCTTCATCTGCTTTGAGGCCGAAATGTACACCACCACCCCGTCCTGTCCGTCAGAATCTTTTAACAGCTCAAACAATTCCTGTTCTTTGGCCGTATAGTCTTCGATTGTGTCGAATTGAAGCCACACTTCCTTCTTGGTATCGTCAAAGGAGTAGATGCGTTCACAAATCATCTTGCTGTTTTTCTCTTCTTCCCCGGAAACACGGCCTTTTACAAATACTTTGTTGTCAATTTCTAACAGCTTGCTGTTCTTTTCGTAATCTCTTGGAAAAATAATGATCTCCAAAGTGCCCACCAAATCTTCTAAGGTGATAAACGCCATAGTTTTATTGTCTCTGGTATATTTAATGGTTTTATCCACTATCATACCCCCTACCATGGCGGATTCCCCGTCCATAGCCTTGGCGCACTTGCTTTCTTCATCCCAAAGAAAATCCGTAGTCACCCGGGTAATATTTTTACGCCATTTTTCTTCATACTCTTCCAGAGGATGCCCGCTGATATATACTCCCAGCACCTCTTTTTCAAAGGCAAGCATGGTCTCTCTGGCATACTCTCCCACATCCGGCATTTTCACTTCAAATTCCTGCTTATGGCTTTCATCCGCCAAATCAAATAAAGTCATCTGGCCTGCCATGGTATTCTTTTTTTCCTGGGCGATACCATCCAAAAGGGAGGCGTACATCATCATAAACTGCTTTCGGGTTCCCTTTAAGCCGTCTAAGGCGCCGGACTTGATAAAATTCTCTATGATGCGCTTATTCAGTTCTTTGTCCGCCATACGGGTAAGAAAATCCTTCAGGTTCTTAAAACGTCCGTGCTCGTCCCGTTCCTGGCACAGCTTTTCGATACAAATTCCGCTGACGCTTTTAATGGCGGCAAGCCCGTAACGAATCCCGTTCCCGGTCACGGAAAAAATACTTTCCCCCTCATTTACATCCGGAGGCAGCACCTGGATTCCCATTTTCCTGCAGGTAAGAATATATTCAGATACCTTGCTGGAGTGGTCGATCACCGACGTCATCAAGGCCGCCATATATTCCACCGGATAATAATATTTCAAAAAAGCCGTCTGATAAGATACCACCGCATAGGCCGCCGCATGGGATTTATTAAAGGCATATTTGGCAAAATCAATCATCTCGTCGTAAATCTTGTTGGCGATTTTTTCATCAATCCCATTTGCCACACAGCCTGGTACGCCTTCCTGAGGATTGCCGTATACAAAATTTTGCCGCTCCTTTTCCATAACGGAGCCTTTTTTCTTGGACATGGCCCGGCGCAAAAGGTCGCTGCGGCCCATGGTATAGCCCGCCAGATCCCGAACAATCTGCATGACTTGTTCCTGATAGACGATGCAGCCGTAGGTGGGTGCAAGAATCGGTTCTAGCTGCGGGCAATCGTAAACAATAGCCGCTCCGCTGTTTTTTCCCCGGATATACGCCGGAATAAAATCCATAGGGCCGGGACGGTACAGTGCAATCCCCGCGATAATATCCTCTAAGCTTTGGGGCTTTAGCTCCTTCATGAAATTTTTCATTCCGGCGCTTTCTAATTGAAAAACGCCTTCCGTCCGTCCGGTTCCCAGGGAATCTAACACCGCCTTGTCTTCATAATTAATCGCGTCTATATCAAACTCCGGCGCCTTATCCCGCTGAATCAAATGCACTGCATTTTGAATCACCGTAAGATTTCGAAGCCCCAAAAAATCCATTTTTAAAAGTCCCAGCTCTTCCAACGTCGTCATGGTAAACTGCGTGGTAATGGAACCGTCGCCGGCCCTGGACAGCGGCACATATTCGTCAATAGACTTCTGACTGATGACAACCCCGGCCGCGTGCATGGACGTATGACGGGGAAGGCCTTCCAGACGCTTTGACATGTCGATTAACTTGCGTACCGTCTCGTCATTTTCATACATGTTCCTTAGCTGAGGATTCATGTTCAAGGCTTTTTCTATCGTAATACCCAATTCATTGGGAATCTGCTTGGCAATGCCGTCCACAAAGGCATAGGGCAAATCCATCACCCGTCCCACGTCCCTGGTCACGCCCCGGGCCGCCAGCGTTCCGAAGGTCACGATCTGCACCACCCGGTCCTTGCCATACTTGTCCACCACGTAGTCAATAACCTCCTGGCGGCGCTCCACACAAAAATCAATATCAATATCCGGCATGGACACCCGCTCCGGATTCAAAAACCGTTCAAAGAGCAAATTATAACGAATGGGATCAATATTGGTAATCTCCAGGGTATAAGATACCAAGCTCCCGGCGGCGCTGCCCCGGCCTGGCCCTACCGCAATGCCCTGGGTTCTGGCATAGCGGAGGAAATCCCATACAATCAGGAAATAATCCACATATCCCATGGTACGAATCACCTGCAGCTCATACTCCAGCCGTTCTGCAAATTGTTCATGCTCATTGGGATATCTGTTTTTTAATCCTTCGTGGCAAAGCTCATTTAAATATTCCCAGGAGGTGACGCCCTGGGGAACATCAAACTTCGGCAGCTTGGTCACGCCGAATTCGATTTCCACATGGCAGCGGTCCGCAATTTTTTGGGTATTCTCCAAAGCCTCCAGGGCATACGGAAATAACCCCCGCATCTCCTCTTCAGATTTGACGTAGTACTGCCCGCCCTCGTAACGCATACGATTCTCATCGGAAAGCTTTTTTCCGGTCTGAAGGCAAAGCAGGATATCATGGGGCTCCACATCCGTATCAAACGTATAATGCACGTCATTGGTAGCAACCAATCCAATGCCTGTCTCCTGGCTCAGGCGAAGGAGCTGCTGATTTACATTCCGTTGCTGGGGTATTCCGTGATCCTGCAATTCCAGAAAATAATTCCCCGCTCCGAAGATCTCCTGATGCTTTAGGGCCGCCGCCTTGGCCTCCTGATACGCGCCTCTGGACAGAAGCTTTGGCACCTCCCCTGCCAGGCAGGCGCTTAAAGCGATAATACCTTCGTGGTATTCTTCCAATACTTCCTGGTCTACACGGGGTCTATAGTAATAGCCGTCCACAAATCCCTTGGATACAATTTTCATCAGATTGGCATAGCCCTTGTCATTTTCCGCCAAAAGCACCAGGTGATAGTAACGGTCCTCCCCTTCTATCCGTTCCCGGTCAAACCGGGAGCCGGGCGCCACATAGACCTCGCTGCCTAAAATCGGATTGATGCCTGCCTCCTTAGCCGCCCGGTAAAAGTCGATGACGCCATACATCACCCCGTGGTCGGTAATGGCCGCCGCTGTCATCCCCAATTCCTTTACTCTTTCTACATATTCTTTGATTTTATTTGAACCATCCAGCAGGCTGTATTCCGTGTGGACGTGCAGATGTGCAAATGCCATAATCCTTTACGCTCCTTTAAATCCTGGATATTCCAGCTATTTTTCCCGGCTCTGCAATATCTTTTCAATCTCTGCAAGCAGCTTATCTTTTATTGGAGGCTTTAAAAAATACCCCGCCGGCTTTAATTTAATCACTGCCTCAATATTCGCCCTATCGTTAATGGCTGTCAGAAAAACTACAGGAATATCTTTCATCTCTTCGTCCGCCCGTATCATTTCAAGGGTCATTCTTCCATCGCAGACAGGCATTTCATAGTCTAATAAAATTAAATCCGGACGCTTCTTCCCAATAGAAGTCATAGCCTGGGCGCCGGAAATAGCCAAAGCGACTTCATAATAGTCCTCCAGCATGGCCTTCATAGTCCGCAGCGCGGTTCCATTGTCATCCACCACCAGGATCCGCTTCTTTCCCGACTGCTCCTTCTTTTCTTCCGCCGCCTCTTTTTTCACCTGATTCTCATCCAGGTTAAGCCTTCGGCAGACAGCCTGCATAATGGTGGTATGTTCCACAGGACGAATCAAATTTTCAAACTGGCCGTCTTCATAATATTTAAAAAAGTTGCTGCTTTCCTCCTTCGTCCCAATGGTTAAAACCGGCGTCTGGCCATACTGACTGCTTAACATATAAAAAATTGAAGTGTCAATATCGTAAGCTCCAATTAGGCTTATTACGACCAGATCAGGATTTACGATTTTCATCATCCCCTCCAGTACCCCTGCATTCTCGGAGCAGAGCTGTACATGAAAAAAGCGGGATAAAAACTGATTTGTTTCTTTCACCACGCTGTTCAGTTTTCCGATTAATAAAATCTTTTTCATTTCCTCCTCCTTTATTCGCCAAACTGCTGCTTTAACTGTTCCACCAACCGTTCCCCAAAACGGTCCGCTTCTTCCGGATCCAGATTCGTTACCGCTTCTGCAAGTCCGCGGATGTTCTGCCCTATCTCCTGCGGATATTCATACTCCTGTAACTGGCCCACCAGCTGGTCCGCCTGGTCAATATCCATCTCCTGCATACAAAACCGCACCATTTCCACCAGAGCCTGCACCACAGAAACGTCTGTAATCTGCTTTTTCACCTGCATCCCCAGCCCGAAAACACCTTGCAGTTTCTGGCTGTAGCTGCGCCACTCTTCCAAAAAGTAAGGGGTCACAGATAAAACTACTTCTATTCTACCATCTCTCGCTGCATATTCCAATAACCTTGCAACGCCGGACAAGGGCATAATTCCTACCGTTGCCGCAAGGCTTTTCATGGCGTGTACCTGAATTCGGTAGCGGTCCAACTGTTCCGGTTCCCCAATCCGTCCGTAAGCTTCCTCAAGGTGATCCGCGGCAGAATCGATTTGACCGTAAAATTCCTTTACCGTATATTCTAACAATTCCATATCCGGTAAATGCATAAAGGCATACTGCCAATCCAGGCCATCCACCGACGGAAGCTCTTCAAGAGCATCCCCCGATGAGACTGTACTTTCCCTAGTAATATCTGCCGCCCCCTGAGGCGCTTCTAGCAGCAGCTCCCCGGGAAGCATTTTTCGAATCATAGCCTCCAGCTTTTCCGGCACTACCGGTTTGGAAAGAAAATCGTCAAACCCTTCCGACAAATACTTCTCTTTCGCTCCTGAAACTGCATTGGCCGTCAATACTACAATAGGCGTATCCTGACAGGGAAAATCAGAAAGTTCTTTTATGTAATGAAGGGTTTCCACGCCGTCCATCTCCGGCATCATATGGTCAAGAAAAATCAAATCGTAGTGACTCTCCTGCACCAGCTTTAAACACTCTGCGCCTCCCCCTGCGTCTGTCACCTGGATTTGCGTCTCTTTCAGCAGGTTCCTCAATACCTTTCGGTTCACAACATTGTCGTCCACCACCAGAATCTTTGCATCCGGCGCACAGAATTTCGTGGTATAACTATAATTTTCGGCAATCTGACGTACCCTGGTCTCAAAATCCCCAATGGGGGTCTCATCCATAATTTTCTGTTCCAAATCAAACCAGAATTTAGACCCCTTTCCATAGACGCTTTCCACCTGCAGCCTGCTGCCCAAAAGAGTCAAAAGCTGAATTGTAATACTCATGCCAAGCCCGCTGCCCTCTATATTACGGTTTTTGTCTTCCTCAATCCGTTCAAACTCCGCGGAAAGCTTCGGCAAATCCTCCTCCTTGATGCCAATGCCAGTGTCCTCCACTTCAAAGGAAAGCGTAACTATATCCTTCCTTCTGGTGCTTCGAACCCGCAGCCATATTGTTCCTTCATGGGTATACTTCACCGCATTTGTCAAAATATTGGTCAGCACCTGGCGGATACGCACGTCGTCCCCGTAAAGCCTGGCGGGAATATCATGGTCGATCTCAAGCTCTAACTTCAGATTTTTACTTTCCGCCCGCTGAGACGTCATATTGGCCAGGTCATGAATCATGCTGCTGATATCATATTCCACTGGAACAATCTCCATTTTTCCGGATTCAATCTTGGAAAAATCCAAGATATCGTTAATCAAGGACAGCAGCGTTTGTCCTGCCATATAAATATCCATGGCGTATTCCTTGATGGCCTGTTCCTTGGATTCCCGAAGAATCATTTCATCCATTCCCAGCACCGCGTTAATCGGCGTCCGGATCTCATGAGACATATGAGCCAGGAACTTTCCTTTTGCTTCATTGGCGGCCAAGGCTTCCTGCCTTGCCGCATCTGCATCCATTTTTGCCTGGGCCAGCTGCAGGTTCTGCTGCTGCGCCGCCTTTACCCTCTCCGCCAAAAGAGCTGCACTTTCCTCCGCGCTTAATCTGTATTCTTTGGAAATCTGAAAGACATGCATAACAGCCATAATTACACAAAACAACACCATACTGTATTGGCCCGCCGTATTGCCATAGGCGCTATTGAATAATGTATTCATAATTACATTTGCAATTCCCCCTGACAACAGAATCACCACGGACAAAATCGACGGCACCGTTTGATACCGCTTATTCCGGCAGTCCATCTGAACCAGGCTTACAATAGCCGTCACGCAGACAACCCCCACCCAGGCCGCAGAGATATTCATCATTTCCGTCAAGCTTCGAATCTCCAGCTTATTCAGGAATATCTGCACCCCGGCATTGAGAATCATACACCACAGCAAGACGGAAAAACGATACGGATACAAGGTATGAAGATTTCGCTCAAAATACAAAGTCAGAAACAACGGAAGCATCAGCACCAGATATTCCTGCATTTCATATGCTTCCTGCACATTGTAAAAAATGTTCAAGGTATCTGTGCCGATAAAACAGTAAATTCCCGCGGCCAATCCTGTCAATCCCAAAAACAATTCCCCTCGTACTGGCTGCCGGGTATAACGCCTGATCAAAACCAATACAAACATAATAATGGCCATAAGCAAAATAATCAGGCAGCATCCGATATTGGCGATGTTATTTGCGACTGCCCCGATTACCACCATATCCCGGGTTTCAATTTTGACTTCTCCCAACACAGCCGCATCATTGGGCTTGTAGGAGGACTGCTCAATCCACAGCTCCCCGCCTTGAAAATCATTGGGAATATCCACGTAATTTTCCATACTTTGAGGCTGATCCTCTGGAGAAATATCATTATGATATACCACCTCGCCATCCAAATACACATGGACGGACACATTTACACTGGAAAAGCTGATAGTCAGGCCCGCATAGTCCATGGGAAGCGTATTCTGAAACACCACCGTGTCATTGGCTTTGCTTTTTCCTGCATAAGGAAGACTGACATTCTGATATTCCCCCGCAGCTTGAGCCTCTTCAACCAGCCTCCGTATCCCATCATGGTCGTCTCCGTCAATTTGCGACATTTTTTCTTCACTTAACACGGTGACCGTCCAATTCTCAGTATAATAATACTCAAGCTGATCCGGCAGAAGAGACGCTCCTTCTTCTGTCTGAAATTGGTACACCGCAATGATCATAAAAATAATCACAAACAAAATCGCAATTCCCGCTATTCTTCGCAAATTTTTCATATAGATTCCATCCTAACGTAATTTTCGGGATTCATCCCTATGTAAATAAGGAAAAGACCCGCCGGATACATCATCAAAAAATTACAGATTTTTTTTCTTATATAAGAACCAGAACGCCAATCCCCCGAACACAGCCAAATATCCTACTAAAATCAAAATGCCTGCCACGTCTCCTTTCCCGCCGGAGGCAATGGTTCGAAGCATCCCGCTGGTCTGAGACAAAGGCAAAAAAGAAACCGCCTCCCGGATCCCCGGGGGCATCTGTTCCGTAGAAAAAAAGGTATTGCACAAATAGGCCATTGGCATAATCACATAATTGGAAAACCGGGGCACGTCCGCATGATTTTTAGCATAAAAGGACACCACCACGCCAATAATAGAAAAAACCGCTCCATTCAGGAACATGATGAAAAAAGAATACCCGTTAAAAATCAAGCCCGTTTTAACCGGAAGCGTAAGAAACAAAATCACCGTCCCAGCGTACAGCCCCCGCAGGCTTCCCCCGATCACCTGTCCTACTACAAATTGCCAAAGAGGCGTAGGAGAAATCATCACCTGGTCAAAGGCTTTCTCATATAGCCTCTGGACGTTTAAATTCTGAGCAATGGCATTAAAGCTTCCGTTCATTGTCGTCAAAGCCACCACCCCGGGAATCAAAAAATTCAGATATGGCTCTCCATGGGAAATCGTCTGTATCCCCAGCCCAAATACCACCAAATACATCAGCGGAGCCACCATGGCGGCCAAGGTGATTTTATAAAAATCCCGCTTAAATTCCGTCCATTTCTCCCATAAAATTGCTAAAATACCCATACATAAACTCCCATATCAAGTCAAATGACGTCCGGCCCGTTCTACAAACACATCCTCTAACGTAGTATCCCGCAAGGATAAACGCCCCGTTTTCCCGGACAAATAGGAAATTGCGCTCTCCCGTTCTTTGAAAAACCTGCTTTCTATCCCTTCGGCCGTCGCCTCATCCACAGCATAAGCCCCTAAAGCTTCTATCAGTCCCTCCGGCGTATTCACTTCCTCCAGTTTTCCTTTGTCCATTAAGGCTACTCTCCCGCAAAGAGACTGAGCCTCCTCCATATAATGGGTGGTAAGCAAAATGGTAAGACGCTGCTCATTCAGCTTCCGAAGAAGATTCCACATCTGCCTTCTGGACAAAGCGTCCATTCCAGCCGTAGGCTCGTCCAAAAGCAGGATCTTGGGTTCCGTCAGCAGCGCCCGGCAGACCATCAGCTTTCGCTTCATCCCTCCGGACAGCTTGCGGACGCTGCGTCTTCGAAACTCCAGCAAGCCTGCAAATTCCAACAGCTCTTCTGTCCGCGCCCGTATTTTTTTAAGGGGCATAAAATACAGCCGCCCCTGATATTCCATAATCTCATCCATATTCATATCCTGACGCATGGAATACTCCTGGGTAATAACGCTGATCTGCTGTTTTAATTCCGGCGTCTTGCGGTTTAATACCTTTCCGTCAATGCGAATCTCTCCCCGGGTGGGCAGCAGCAAGGTGGACAAAAGGCCGATGGTGGTTGTCTTTCCCGCTCCATTAGGGCCCAAAAGCCCAAAAAATTCCCCCGTCTCTATGGTGAGGTTCAGGGAATCCACTGCGGTGAAACGATCAAATTGTTTGGTAAGGTTCCTTAATTCTATCATAACAGCATACCGGCTCCTTCTTGCTCATTAATTACACTATACCACCAGGTAACTTATAAAGCAAGAGCCCCGGCCTGCAATCTCACAATCCGTCAAAATACCATGCTCCGTCATACCCTTGTGGGAAACAGCCTGTCTATGTCGGAAAAAGGAATCCTTGCGTTTTCCACCTCCAGCACCCTGTCCGCCCTGGAGATTCTTACTACTGCGCCCGTTGTCCGGATATACGCCCCTTCTGAAAAATATTCCACTGTGACAAGGTCTCCCGGCTGCATCTGGCGAAGCTGAAAGTCAAGCTCTTCCTCCTGCTCCGGAGAAAGCTCCTTTCTTGGAACTGCCTCACGTTCCTTTTGGGCCAAAGCTTCCCGGAATCCCCTTAAAGCGTCAAAGGGCTGAAATTGTTTTGCCCGAGCGCCCCGCTCCATTTTTGGGCGTATTCTGTCAGCCACTTCTGTGTCCCCCGATTTGACGGTTTCGTTCCATTGCCGTTCCGGCCTCCAGCAAATCCATTCCCCGAATTAGAGCGTTTTTTCCAAACCTCCGTTTTATTTCAAGAACCGCTCTCTGAAGCTTTTTGTCCTTTTCCTTCGCTTCATAGGAACCAAACAAATCATACTGTTCATAAACTTCTTCTGCCACCCCGTTGCAGGTAAGTGTAATCTTTCGGATGGGCGTCTCTTTTTTTGTGATACGTTCATAAAGCTTTATTACCTTGGGAATGATCATCCGGTAGGAGCTGGTGGCCTGGGCTAGGGAAGCAGTGCCTGTCCCAGGCTCCTGCCCCGTTCCATTGGAATATCCTACCGTCAATGTCACCGACTTTGTCACCATTTTTTTCTCTTCCATCTCCAGGCAAAGCTGATCCATCATTTCTTTTACAATCAATCTGGATTCTGCAAAAGAATAATCTCTAAACAGAACCTGACTGCTGGAAAAAGAGTTGCTTTTTGGCGTATATGCTTTGATATCCTTTAAGGTGGCGCTCTCCCTGCCCCAGGCATGATCTAGCAACAGCTGGGCGTCTATCCCCAGCATACGATAAAGCACATCCTCATCTGCCTTTGCAATGTCTCTCATGGTGTTTATCCCAATCCTTGCCAGCCGCTTTGCCGTCCCGTCTCCCACTCTCCAAAAATCCGTCAAAGGCGTATGATCCCACAAAATCTCCCTGTACTTCTTTTCATCCAGCCAGGCAATATTGTTTTTTGTATGTTTGGCTAATAGATCCAAGGCGATCTTTGCCAGATAAAGATTGCTCCCCACTCCCGCCGCCGCTGGTATGCCCGTCGTCCCCCTGATGTCAGCCATAATTCCTAAAGCCAGATCCCGGGCCGTCTTTTGATACAAGGACAGATAGTGGGTCACATCTAAAAACGCCTCGTCAATAGAATACACATGGATGTCCTCTTTGGCTATATAATTCAGATACACTCCATAAATATCAGCGGCATATTGGATATACAGCTTCATTCTGGGCGGCGCCGTAATATAATCCACATTTCCGGGAATTTCATACACCCGGCAGCGGTTTTTTATCCCAAGGGCTTTCATAGCAGGGGAAATAGCAAGGCAGACGGAGCCTTTTCCCCGGTCAGGATCGGCCACCGCCAGACGGGCAGTCATGGGATCAAGCCCCCGTTCCACACATTCTACAGAGGCATAAAAAGACTTTAAATCAATGCAAAGATATTCGTTTTCCTTCATACGGATACACTCCCATCCTTCTGCGCCTGATACGGCGTCATCCTGAATGTTCTCATTTCTGATAGTATCCGCTTTTCAAATCATTTCATGCAGTTATTTCCCTGGCAATGTGTGTCTGCACCTGTACTGACGCGGCGTTTCTCCGTAAATTGCCTTAAATTTCTTATTAAAATGACTTAAGTCAAAGCATCCGATCTCAATGGCTACCTCCGTATAATTCATATCCGTTTCTACAAGCAGCTTTTGTGCGTGCTCCATCTGTATTTCTGTAATAATAGTGTGGAAGGATTTCCCTACGTTTTTATGTATGTAGCGGCTTAAATAAGACTCGGAATATCCGAAAAATTCCGAAATTTTTGCCAAAGAAGTCCTATTATAATTGACGCTTATATATCCAAGAATCGCAACCATGAGGTCGCTGGGAACAAAGGACTGTTTGCTGGGAATCATTGCATAGGCTTCATATTCCCGGGTGAGATGTATGAGAAAGGAACTGGCAAGAAGGCTGATGGAATACTCGTACGCCTGACGCTTTCTCTTGCTTTCTGTAAGCAGGCGCCGGGCAAGCTCGTTTAACCATGCATCCTGTCCGGTGGGAAATAAGATATAGGGCGTACTGGCGCGATGATAAAGAATTTCTTCCAGATAATTTGCTACCGTCTTTCCGCTCATAATCGCATGAAGAAAATTTTGGTCAAAAAACTTTTTACTCACCATAATGTTTAAAATACAGCTGTCCTCGTCTACACAGGAAATCGCATGGATGGCAAACGGCGACATAATGCAAACGTCCCCTTCTTTCATGGCGAGGGAAAACTCAGAAAAAAAATTTTCGCAGCTCCCCGCCGCCACATAAATAATCTCTATGTATTCGTGGTTGTGAAGAATAGGATAGCTGTATCTGTTATGTAATGTGATAATGACATTGTAGCTGCTGGAGACCTCGTTCACCGTATTTCCCAATCCCCCTTTGGACATGGAAAAATAATAGTCAACCGAAAGGGTGGACAAGACCCCTTCCTCCGCATATGTCTTATATTCTTGCGCCGTCATGGGCTTTTTCCAAAACCCTTGTTCTGACGACAGGTACTGCTTTTTATAAAATACTTCCGCCTCACTCAGTGGACGATTTCTTATATTCTCAAGTTTCACGATGCAACCCCTTTATTTTTATCATACTATTCCACCGCTATAAAGTCAAGAATTTACCAATTATATGTAATTGAAATACAAGCGGTCAATGGTGAATTGTTATATATTTAAGGTGTTTCACAGAGAAAAAAGTCGAAATGGAGGAAGTAAAATTATGGAATTAGGAAAATTTTTACAAATTGGAATCATTACGGAGGACGTAAATAAATCCGTTGCAGAATTTGAAAAATTTGGTTTTACCGGATGGGTGGTACAGGCGTTTGAACCCCGCTTTATTCCGGGTATGATGGTAAACGGTGAAAAAGGGACGTTTACCTTTAACGGCGCTATGTGGAAAAACGAACATATGGAAATTGAATTAATTGAGCCGACCAATGAAAGCGTATTTATGGATTACTTAAGAGAACATGGCCCGGGAGTACACCATCTTGCTTTTCGACCGGTTGAAGGATATGAAAAATTTATGGAAGATTATAAGAACCAGGGCTACCAATCACTTTTTGAAGTTGAAACAGGAGACGGTACGCCTTGCTTTGCATATCTTGATACCATAAAACAGCTTGGGTTCTATACGGAAATTCACCATGGCGAACCTGGCGATCCCACAAAATGTAAATAAAACGAGGAGGCATTGCTATGAACGGAAAAGTCTATGCTCAGGTATATTCTATGATTCGAACCTTTCCGGAGGGCCTGATAGACGCATTGAACTATTTTTCAAAGGTTGGATATGACGGGGTTGAATTGGTAGGCTCAAATACAGACGGGCTTACGGTAGACGCCTTTATAGAGCTGCTGGAACAGCTGCATTTAAAGGTTGCAGCCGTTCACTCTATCGGCGGCGTGGAGGATATGAATTTTGCCCGGAAGCTTAAAGTTACCTCTATTACAACCGACTGCCACCCCGTGACTAAAACCCGGGAAGAAATCCAGGGCATTTGCGATAATTTAAACCGTATGGGAAAAGAGTACCAGGACTTTGGATTAAAGCTGGTTCTTCACAATCATGCGGATGAATTTGATTTTATATCGGATATGGATGAAAAAGTCAGAATCTACGAATACCTCCTCACACATACGGATCCAGAATTACTTGGCTTTGAGCTGGACGCCGGCTGGGCCGCACTCACAGGGATTGATATTCCAAAGCTGATACGCTCCTATCCGGGAAGGTTCCCCTTCATCCATGTAAAAGAATGCGACAGACTGGCTGCAACCCCGGAAGATCTGGAACATTTTCCCAAGAGAATCTTCCATAAAGACCTCCCCAGGGATCCTGTTACAGGTATCCCCATCCTGACCGAAGAACAGAAACAGGATTTGTATGAAACCAGAAATTGGAATAAAGCTTTAGGAAAAGGAATCATTGACTGGGCAGAGGTGGTAAAAGCAGCCGAGGAACAAGGATGCCAGGCATATATCAGCGAGCGGGAATATTATCATTATGACGGATCAGACGGCACGGCTTCCTGCTGCGTAAAGCTGGATTACGACTACATGCGAAGGATTATAGGATAAAAGAGGATATCAGAATGAAATTATATCATGCTTCTTGCAGAAGATATGGACAAAGCTACTATTTTTCCTGGAAGCTTCAGGGAGACTGCGGGCAGAAATCATACCAGATACTGATATCGGATGAAGAAGGAAACACGGTATGGGACAGCGGCCAGACGGAAACGGCAAATCGTCATAA
Source organism: uncultured Lachnospiraceae bacterium (assembly GCA_946549035.1). Taxonomy (GTDB): domain Bacteria; phylum Bacillota; class Clostridia; order Lachnospirales; family Lachnospiraceae; genus 14-2. Next base: position 58,977 of record CAMNQH010000015.1, read on the forward strand.
CATTCCCTGTGAAGCATCTCTGGACAAGGGACGCTGGTATCAGTACCAGCTCATTGTTACAGGAACAAACGGCGCCACATGCACTTACACCGGACATCCATTTGCCACTCCTGTCAAAGCATGGCACGCCCATTGGATTGAACCGGACAGGGAACGGAACCCCTATGAGGACTGCAAAAACCCCCATGAAAAAATCAAAGAGATTGATCCCTTAGAGCGCTTGGACCCGGCGGTATATATGCGAAAAGTAGTTACGCTGGAACAAAAGCCCGCCCGGGGAACTATCTATATTACGGCCCACGGAATCTACAGCCTTTGGATCAACGGGACGCTGGTATCAGACTTATTTGCCCCAGGATATACCTCCTACCAAAAAAGACTGGAATATCAGTGTATCGATGTAAGCAGGTATCTGGTTGAGGGAAAGAACGTCATTGCCGCTATTGTGGCGGACGGCTGGTACACGGGAAAAATAGGCGCCGTAGGATGCGGACAGCAATACGGAAAAGAAAACGGGCTTTTGTTCCAGCTGGAGCTGACCTATCCCGACGGCGGCTTTGAGGAAATCGTTTCCGACGAACACGTAACATGGACCGTTGGCGCTTACAGGTATGCAGATTTGTTCATCGGCGAATATTATGACGCTGGAATGGAACCTGAGGGATGGCTTACCGCCGGGTATCAGAAAGACGGCGCATGGCATAAGGTACGAGTCGTACCCGCTGAATATGAATCTCTCTGTCTGCAGTCCATCGACCCGGTGGAAGAAACAAGAACCATCCTGCCAAAGCTTATTGTTACCCCAAAGGGGGATCAAATATTGGATGCAGGAGAAACCATTGTGGGCTATGTCAGCTTTCATCTGCATCTGAAAAAGCACCAAACCATAAAGCTGGAGCACACGGAAACTTTGGACAAAGAAGGAGAGTTTCTGCGAAATATCATAGGCCATAATAAGGATCAGACAAATATCTACAAAAGTAATTCCGATTCCTGCCAGGAATATAAACCCATGTTTACCTTTCATGGATTCCGATATGTAAGAATCAGCGGCGTGGACGTTGTGGACCCTAAGGATTTCTTAGTGCATGTGATAGAAACCCCCAAAGCCTTAACCGGCAGCTTCACATGCTCCGACCCCAGGCTGAACCAATTAGCAGAAAATATTCTGCGCTCTCAAAAGGGGAATATGATATGCATTCCCACAGACTGTCCCCAGAGAGAAAAAACCGGCTGGACCGGAGACGCCCAAATCTATGCGCCAACCGCTTGTTATGAAGAAGATGTGGAAGCATTTTTCAGGCATTGGCTTGTGGATATGAAACATGAACAATTAAAAGACGGTCAGATCCCTCACATTATTCCGTATATCCCTTCCCATGACTATATGAAGCCCCCGGGGATAGAAGGGGTGTCCGCCGCCGGATGGTCAGACGCAGCCGTAATTCTTCCCTGGAGATTATACGAAGCCTATGGAGATAAAGAAATTCTCAGAGAAAATTTCGATATGATGCACCGATACATGGAATCCGTATGCGAGTTAGCCTCAGAGCTTCCGGCAGGCATGGAACACGCCGCCTGCAATGTCATTGAACGACAGCATTATCTCTGGAATACAGGCTTTCAATACGGCGACTGGCTTATGCCTTCCATTGTCATGGCAGGAAAGCCCATCTTGGAAGTGGTGAAGGAAACTGGACATATCGTGGCCTCTTTTCTGTTCGCGATTACAAGCAGGCTGATGGCAAAGATATGTGAAATACTGGAGAAAAAAGAGCTGGCCCAAAAATACCAGAGCTTACATGAGAAGATAAAAGCAGCCATATTGGAGGAATATTTCCGGGAAGACGGAACCATCCTTAAGGACTTCCAGGGCGTATATGTCTTAGCCCTTGCGGCGGACGTCGTCCCAGAAGACCGAAAGCCTGGAACCATAAACCGGTTAAAGGAACTGATCGCGGCAAATCACGGACTGTTAGATACAGGCTTTTTATCCGTCCCCTATTTACTCCCAGTATTGGCGGAAAACGGCCAGCATACATTGGCCAACCAACTGTTGTTTGCAGACGCATGTCCCTCATGGCTCTACGAGGTAAAAATGGGGGCGACGACGATGTGGGAATACTGGAACGGCTATCAGCCGGACGGCACGCCAGATGAATGCTCCATGAATCACTTTGCCTTTGGATGCGTAGGGGAATATCTTTTCCGAAACATTCTGGGGCTTGCATACACAGAGCCTGGTTTTGGAAAAATCCGGATTCAGCCGGACATTTCCTGCGGCCTGGACTATGCCCAAGGACACTTTGACAGTATATGGGGAAAAACAGAAATCTGCTGGAAGAGAAACAGCGACGTTGTAGAACTGTCCGTCACTATTCCCCCGGATGTGGAAGCCGAAATTATCATCGGCGGTCATCATTGGCTTTATGGCTGTGGAACATGGAATATCTCCACGGAATATAAGGAGGCACTATGAAAGAAAAATTAAACAAAAAATCAGCATTGGCTTACTCCGTAGGATATAGCGGAATTAATGTATGCTGGTATATGATTAACAATTATCTCTTGCTTTTTTACACGGATGTGGTAGGATTGGCGGCAAGCGCAATCTCCATGATTATGCTGGTAGCAAGAATCTGGGACGCTGTAAACGATCCTATGATGGGAGCCATTGTAGACAGAACCAACACACGGTGGGGTAAATTCAAGCCCTACATTGTCATTGCGCCTCCCTTCCTGGCAATCTTTAACATCTTGACATTTACCGTATTCCCGGTAACCGGCGGAGCAAAGGTTATCACCTGCCTGATCACATACATCCTGGTTGGTATGGCTTACACCGTAGTGCAGGTAGCCGTGAACGGATTTGTAAACCGTCTGTCTAAGGATCCCCAGGGAAAAATGGATATTATCTCCATGTCCCAGGTGGGTTCCTCCATCATTCAGACGATCCTTGGAGCCGTAGCAATGCCGCTGATTCTGTATTTTGGACACAGCGAAGTTGCAACCGGAAAGGGATTTTTCTGGGCAACCGTTTTGTTCTCTGTCGTGTCAATCCCAATGTTTTGGGTTTGCGCTATATTCTGTAAGGAAATTAAGGACGGAAAAGAAGATGCCAGCCCCTCCCCCAAAACGGCAAACGTAACCGTTGTAAAGGAGAAAAAATCCTTCCTTACTTCCGCAAAAGCAGTCGCCCGCAACAAAATGCTGTTGATCGCTATCTTTTCCGTATTTGTAGGAGCTATGTCCGCCATTGCAAGAATGTCGCTTCTTTCCTACTATTTGATTTATGTAGCGGGAGCTTACACGGTGATTGCGCCTACATTTACCATTATCTCTGTTATGCAGATGGTTGGAAATGCGATTTTGCCCATCGTTACAAGAAAATTCGGCAAAATCCGAAGCTTTGTAACCTGTATGTCCATCAATGCGGCTTCCTTATTGGTTTTATTTGTTGCTCCAGCCGGAAATGTGCCGATTTTATTAACCGTAAGCGCAATATATGGGCTGACAAATGCAGGACCAAGTATCTGTTACGCCTTCATCTGTGATTCCATTGAATATGGGGACTACATATCCGGCGTAAGAGACGACGCCCTTGCCTTCTCATTTATGAGCCTGGCCGTTAAGGTTGCCCAAGCCATTACCGGAGCGGGAGGTATCTTATTGATTTCTGCCGTGGGATATGTGGCAAATCAACAGCAAACGCCCCAGGCTCAGACCGGAATCAACGTGATCGTAAACCTGGTTCCTGCTATCTTAGGTATTATTTCCTTAATTCCTATGAAGTGGTATACATTAAATGAAGAAAAAATGAGAGAAATCGGAGAGGAACTAAAGCTAAGAAGAAGCGGAAACTGAAAACCATAGAAAGAAAAGGGGCTGTCACTTTAATGAATAAAGTTTCAATATTTAGCGGAAGTTTTAATTGATATCCGCTTTGATTTAGGCTATAAT
>CAMNQH010000016.1 GCA_946549035.1 uncultured Lachnospiraceae bacterium
GATTCTCTTTGAATCGTTCAAGGTTATTTCACTGTTCAGTTATCAAGGTCCTGTCTGTTGTTCTTGTCTTGCAACAGCTTTTATATTTTATCAGCTTTCTTTTGCTTTGTCAAGAACTTTTTTTATTTTTTCTTAAGGTTTAGAACCCTTAAGTGCTTGATTATTCTATCACAGTCATTTTGTTTTGTCAACAAGTTTTTTTACTTTTTTCTAACTTTTTCGACTGCATACAATCAAGCGAACGGAGAAGGAGGGATTTGAACCCTCGCGCCGCTATTAACGACCTGCACCCTTTCCAGGGGTGTCCCTTCAGCCTCTTGGGTACTTCTCCAGACTGATTGATTTCCTATCTATGAACTTGTAAAACGGAGAAGGTGGGATTCGAACCCACGGTCCCTTTCGGAATCACTGGTTTTCAAGACCAGCTCCTTAAACCACTCGGACACCTCTCCAAATTATGCTGTTCTTGTCCAGCGCGAATATTATAATAGCACCAATGTCATTCCATGTCAATAGGATTTTTCTATTTTTTTACAAAATTGGCAAATCACCATAAAACAGCGAATCATCAAAGCCTTTACACATCCATATCCTGACGTTTCTGTATCATAGATTCCGCAACAGAAAGATCGGAAGGCGTGGTAATTTTAATATTATCATAAGAGCCTTCCGCTAATTTAATTTTACAGCCGCCAAAAAGCTCCAATACCATCCCATCGTCTGTTACTGTTACAGTATGCCCATTATTTTCCATTTCAATCAAATCCCTATAAGCCTGAGAAATCAGTCCATAAGAAAAAGCCTGGGGCGTCTGTACCATCCATACCTTGCTGCGATCCGGCGTCTCCTTTACAAATCCGTCTTCATCCGAGATCTTAATCGTATCTTTTGCAGGCATACCGGCTATACAGGCTCCCCATTCCCTCGCCCCTTCCAAGGTACGGGTTATAATATCCTGGCTCACAAAGGGGCGGGCTCCGTCGTGAATCAATACAAAATCGGCCCCAAGAGCAGCCATAAGCCCTTTGTAAACAGAATGATATCGTTCCTTTCCCCCGGAAACAATATCTGTCACCTTCTGAAAGCCGTACTTTTCTACAATTTCACTTCTGCAGTAGGCGATCTCCTCTTCTCCCGTTACCAGTATTACCCGCTCTATCTGGCTTTCTTCAAATGCTTTCAACGCGTAATATAAAACGGGATACCCATTTAACATAAGATACTGCTTTTTTTGAGCCGTATTCATGCGTTTTCCGCTCCCAGCAGCAAGAACAATCGCCACGGCGCCTTTTTGCTCCATCTATCTCTCTCCTAACTTTAAGTTTGGAACAGCATTCAAGTCCCACCCATGTCTGGTCCCCGCCAAATACTCATAATATGCCGCCGTGCCAATCATAGCCGCATTATCCGTGCATAATATTGGAGACGGATGATAAAAACGGATTCCTCTCTTTTCGCAAGCCTGACGCATCCCTTCTCTTAAGGCGGTATTAGAGGCAACTCCTCCTGCAATCGCAAATTGATCCAATCCAAACTCCTGGACAGCCAGCATAGCATGCTCCACCAATACCTGAACAACCGCTTTTTGAAAAGAAGCTGCAACATCCGCTTCTACTATGGGAATTTCTTTCATCTTGCATCCATTAAGATAATTCAGCACTGCAGATTTCACGCCGCTAAAACTAAAATCATAAGGATGATCTGCAATCTTAGCCCTTGGAAATAGAATAGCGTCCGGATTCCCCGATTTGGAGAGTTGCTCTATTTTGGGACCGCCGGGATACCCCAAGCCAATGGCCCGGGCAACTTTATCAAAGGCCTCCCCCGCAGCATCGTCTCTGGTACGGCCAATCACCTGGTATTTTCCATAATCCTTTGCCAGCACCAAATGGGTATGACCGCCTGACGCCACCAAACACAAAAAAGGCGGCTTAAGATTGGGATGTTCTATATAGTTGGCGCAAATATGCCCTTCGATATGGTGAACTCCCACCAAGGGCTTTTGCGCTGCATAACTGATTGCCTTTGCCTCCGCAACACCTACCAAAAGAGCTCCTACCAATCCCGGCCCATATGTTACGGCAACAGCATCTATATCAGCCAGACGTTTATTCGCTGTTTTTAACGCCTCTTCAATCACCTGATTTATTTTTTCGATATGTTTTCTGGAAGCAATCTCCGGCACAACGCCTCCATACAGTTTATGCAGCTCAATCTGGGAAGAAATAATATTTGACAGCACTTCCCTGCCATTCCTTACCACGGCCGCTGCAGTCTCGTCGCAGGAGCTTTCAATGGCCAATATTGTAATGTCTTCTCTCTGATTCATGTCCTGGCATCCCTTCGTCACGGCTTGTAATAGCCTAAAATTTTCCATCGTCCCTGGCTGTCTTTTCGCATAATATACGTCTGACCGGCCCGTTCCGAATCATTTTTTCCCTTAATATAGTAAGAAGACTCTACATAGGCGCATTCATAATCGTTTATTGTCTCATACACTACCTCTTTGCTGGTAGAAAGAGTAGAACTGATAATCTTTTTCTTATCCTTCTGAAATGTTTTTGCTTCCATTTCAAAGGTTTTCACATATACATCCTCCGGATTCTGGGAAAGCAGTTCTTCATCAAAAAGTCGCCGTACCTGCAGTAAAAGGCTTTGGAACTCTTCTTCTTCTAATTTTTCATTGTAAAGACATACAATCATGCGATTATATAGTTTAATTGCTTCCCGAGGGGTAGTGGGATATGACTTATCCAGATCTTTGCCAATCAGCTGTTCTACCTCTGTCGGCTGTTTTTCCTTGCCGTTGGGACCATAGGACAAATACAGATAATAGCCGATGCACAGTGCGGCACAAACAACAATAACAATCACGCCCCGTAATTTTTTCATGAAAACATCCCCTTTCTTTGTTACGATTCACCCTTTTGGCTCATAACGCAGCTTTTTCTCAGCAGTTATTCAAAATCCAACTCTATGGTTTTCCCATCTTTTCCAAGAACAGCTTCGGGAAAAATTTTTCTTACTTGGTCCATATAGGCCTCCCCCCGCACAAGGGAAGGGCTAAAATGGGTCAGCCAAAGACGGGACACATCCGCTTCCCTGGCCAATCGCGCCGCCTCATAAAACGTCATGTGTTTATACTGTTTCGCTTTTTCTTCTTTTTCTTTTTCTGCATACATGCCTTCGCAAATAAATAAATCTGCCTGGGAAGCATGGGCCGCAATAGATGGAGTTGGACGGGTATCGGTACAATACGTCACTTTAATCCCTTTTCTTTCCGGCCCCATCACCATGTCGGGAGTGTAACGATTTCCGTTTTCTTCTATGGTCATTCCTTTCTGCAAACGATTCCAGCACTGCTTAGGAATTCCCAATGCCTGCGCCTGTTCTACCTGAAATTGTCCGGCCCGGGCAATCTCTATGGTGTAACCATAACACAGGATATTATGATTTACTTTAAACGCCGTTATTTTATATCCGTTCTGGGTAATTGTCTCCTCTGGCTGCGTCAATTCTCGATATTCAATGGGAAAAGGCAGCTCCGGCGCAATGGTACGCAACGCGTTTACCACACGTTCCAACCCTTTCGGGCCAATCATAATCAAGGGCTCGGTACGCTGGGCGTTCCCCATTGTAAGGAGCATCCCCGGTAAACCGCTGATGTGATCTGCATGATAATGAGTGAAACACATCACATCAATGGGCTTAAAGCTCCATCCTTTTTCTTTTACTGCAATCTGAGTCCCTTCGCCGCAGTCTATCATCAGGCTGCTGCCATTAAACCTTGTCATCAAAGAGGTAAGCCAACGATTCGGCAGAGGCATCATGCCCGCCGTCCCCAGCAAACAAACATCAAGCATATTTTTTCCTTTCACATAAGCTCTATAACTTCTATCGTAGTAATCGGATGTAAAAAATCTCCGGTAATTTTGTCATAACAGGTCTCACATAGGTAAAATTCCTGCCTCTTTCCATCTTTTTCGGAAAAATACCCCCATTCCTTTATAACATGAAGATAATCCTGAACAAAAATTTCCTGAGTTCTCTTAATCTCAGCGCCGCAGCAGTTACAGATAATTTCTTTTTTCATTTTAAATCTTCCTCCCGCTCTTTTGTAAAACGTCTTGTGAAGCGCTTAAGGCGGCTGCCTGTTCCCTTGAAGCCTTAGAATTATTCACACTCCAGCTTCATCAAGTAGCCGTCTTCCCGGGGAAGTTCGTAAAAATTTTTTCTCAAACCGCATATCTCAAATCCCAGTTTTTCATACAGACGGATTGCGGCTTGATTGGATACGCGGACTTCTAAGAGAACTGTACGGATTCCTGCATTTTCAGCCTGCTGCAGTAATGTGCGAAGCATGGCTTCTCCGATTCCCTCTTGTCTTGCGTCCTTTTTTACTGCGACGTTGACAATTTCCCCTTCATCTGCTGCGCAGTACATCCCGCAGTATCCTGCCAGGCAGGAATCTTTCTCGGCAGCCAGAAACAGATTCCTGCCTGTCAGGGCATTCAGAAAGCCCTGCTTGCTCCAGGGCTGAGTAAAAATCTCCTGATCCAGCCGGGCGGCTTCCCATGCATCTTTTGGCTCCATGGCTCTGATTATCACACGGCTCATATGCTCACCTGCTCCTGTAAATTCTCTGTCTGCTTTAACAGGCGCTCCCGCTCTGCCTGAGCCATTCTCAAATATTCTGGCTGATGCTCCATTGCGGTCTGTATCCGGCCCTGTCTGTAATACTGCTGCCCTAAGACGGCCAAGGAGGCCGCCCGCTGCCGGTTCATATGCGCTGGAGCAAACCAAAACGTCCCATGGCAGCGCTGTCGGATTTGTTCTTCAAAAACCGGGACGCCGTCCCCTAAAAATACTACATCCCGTTCAAACTCATTGATCTTCTCAAGAATCTCTTCTATTCCAACTGCCCGCTGGGAAATTAACGTATTCATCGTATGATGTTCAAATTCATACAATCCCGTATAGGTCTGATTCCGCCTCGCGTCCATCAAGGGGCATACCAGCTCCCTGGCGCCGCAAAGATTATATGCAAGTCCGTCCACTGTTGGAATCCGTATCAAAGGCTTCTCCAGCGCCAGGCCCAGACCTTTGGCTGTAGCGGAGCCAATCCGAAGCCCGGTAAAAGAACCGGGGCCTCCGGCAACGGCAATGGCGTCAATGGTATGCAAGTCCAATTCTATCATGGAAACAATCTCATCCAGCATTGGAAGCAAGGTCTGGGAATGGGTCTTCTTATAATTTACCGTATATTCCGCCAAAAGCTTGTCATCCTCTGCAACTGCTACGCTGGCCACAAGCCCGGAACTGTCCAATCCTACTATTTTCACTTTATATTACCTCACAAATCGTTATTTTTCGATAGTCAAAGCCTTTTTCCAGGTCCTTCTCAATGCGAATCTCTTTTCGTTCCTGAGGCAGAAGCTCTTCAATCAGATTCCCCCACTCCACCAGAGTCAGCCCCGCTCCATAAAAATAATCTTCATAGCCAATCTCTTCCATCTCTTCCACATCTCCGATGCGATATACGTCAAAATGGTAAAAAGGCATCCGCCCCTGGTCATAGACTTGTACGATCGTAAAGGTTGGGCTTGTCACAGGTTCGTCAATCCCCAACCCCCGGGCAATCCCCTGGGTAAAAACGGTCTTTCCCGTCCCCAAATCTCCCACCAGGGTATAAAGCTCCCCTTCCCTGGCCGCCTTCCCTATGGATTCCCCCAATGCAAAGGTTTCCTCCGGGGAATATGTCTCAATCATCTGTTCTTGCGTCATATTATTTCATCCTCAAACGATATTTTTCCAGTTTTGATTCCGCCAGTTTTTTTACAGCTTCATACTGATTCCCCAATTGTTTTAGGGGAATCACATAGGCATTTACGCGACTGGAGTAAATCAGCAGATTGCTTTTGGTGGAAATCATTTTATAGATCATGCCCCACTCCAAATCTGCGGCCTGCTCTCCCACCATTACATGAATCCCCTGCTCGTCCAGTACATAATGCAGCGTCTCTTTTAGCACCGGAGATACCAATATCTGACGCTTAGAACGCATCCAAAGGCTTACCGGCATATAAATCAGAAACATAACGCCAAACACAAGATATAAAAGCGTATAAACTGATTCCACTTTTCCTCTGGTCAAGGCTGCCACCGTAAGGACTGCCAAGCCGATTACCGTGGCAAAAATCCCTTGAAAGCCAGTATAAGCATGGTGCATATTGAAGCGGTACATATCTTTATCCGAAATTTTAATATCAAATTCCAAAGTCATAACAGGGCGGCTCCTTTCACAACAGTTTCGCCTTTCGTTAAACACAAGGCAAATTTTTCTCATTGCCTTTCATTATAACACAGATCCGGTTCTCTTACCAACTTTTTTGCAAAAGGATTTGTGCCTTGTACGCTTATGGAAGGGAATGGTACACTCCTCCGCCATAAATGGGACCGCGGCAGTCCGCAAGCTCAGAGACGGTTACAAGCTGATATCCCCGGCTCTGCAGCTGAGGTATAATCACTCTGGAGGCATCTGCAGTCTGGCTGTAAAGATCGTGCATCAGAACTATATCCCCGTCTTTTACATGGTTCAAAACAGCGGCCTGGGTAGACGCAGCATTTCTTGTTTTCCAATCTAAGGTATCAATGGACCATAAAATAATCGGCATTCCCACCGTATTTCTTACGGTACTGTCATAGCCGCCTCCCGGGGGACGCATTACAACAGGACAAACCCCCGCTGCATTCTGTACTGCATAATTTGTAATCCAAATCTGATTTTGAATCCCTGCTGTCCCAAGCCCTGTCAGTCTCTGATGGCTGTATGTATGATTGCCAATCTCACATCCCAGTTCTACGGCACGTTTTACCGCTGCGGAATTTCCCGGTATTTGCTGTCCCACTACAAAAAAGGTGGCGACGCCTCCGTGCTGGGCCAGCACATCCAAAATAGCCCAGGTATGTATGGAAGGTCCGTCATCGTAAGTCAGGGCAACCATAGGCTTATACAGATCAATGTTTCTTACTGCGTCGCCCTTACTGTTATAATAAATCATATAGTGGTCTTCTTTCACCCTGCAGGAGGTAATTCTTCCCTCTGTCGCGGTATACGACTGAATCTCACCGTATATCTTCTTTGTCACGCCTCCGTCGGCTTCTGCATAGATCAAGGTTTTGGATGCAGTTAAGTACAATCCGGGGGCGCTTGATTTTATCCCATTGCTTCCAAAGTAATATTCCTTTTTCCCTATCTTTCGCACATCGTTTTTCACTGGAGTCATGGTTCCGTTTTTACAGTCATAATAGGTTCGAGCGCCGGAATCGTACAGATAGATACAATTTCCGGATCCATTGAAATAGTACTTCTTTTTTAGCACTGTGACCCAAGTGTTTTTCTGTTTCATCCATTTTTTCTTTTGGTAACTATATGTATGGTAGTTCCAATTGTTTTTTGTTTTTTCGATTTTGCTGGCAACATATCCTTTTGACCCGATTTGTATATATTTTTTCCCGGATATTTTCTGCCAGCCCTTCTTTTTAGTACGAATTCCCTTCCCGTTAAAATAATATATTTTTCCGTTTTTCAAAGTGCATATGTCATTTTTCAGAGTTACCATTTTGCCATTTCGATATACTTGGCATTTTTTTGTTTTTTTCGTATATAATGTGGTACATCTGCCGCTTTTGTTGAAATAATATTCCTTCCCGTCTACTGCCGCCCAGACATTTTTCCGTTTTTCCCACTTCTTTTTCTGATAATTGTAGGACTGATACTTCCAGGCGTCTTTTGATTTTTCCAGGTTACAAACAACATATCCCTTTTTTCCCACCTGTATATATTTTTTCCCGGATATTTTCTGCCAGCCTGCTTTTTTTGTACAAATCCCCTTTTCGTTGAAAAAGTATAGCTTTTTGTCTTTCAGGGAACAGATGTCTTTCTTAAGAGTCACCATTTTGCCGTTTCGATACACTTGGCATTTTTTTGTTTTTTTCGTATAAAGTTTTGTGCATGTTCCGTTTTTATTGAAATAAAATTCTTTCCCGTCTACTGCCGCCCAGACATCTTTTTTATTTTTCCAGGTATTTTTCTTATCATCGTAGGACTGATATTTCCAGGCGTCCTTTGCCTTTTCCAATTTATAAGCGATATAACCTTTTTTTCCGATCTGCACATATTTTTTGTCAGATATTTTCTGCCAGCCTGCTTTTGTAACGCGAATTCCTTTTTTATTGAAAAAATACAGTTTCCCATCCCGAAGGCTGCAGAAGTCGTTTTTCAAAGACACCATAGCGCCGTTTTGATAAATCTGACACTTCTTTGCCTTTGTATCATAAATTTTCGTACATTTGCCAGAAGCATTGAAATAGTACTCTGCACCTTGGATTTCTTTCCAAACGTCCTTTTGAATTTCCCAGGTTTGACGGGAATAATTGTAATACTTCCAAATCCCGCCTTTGTTTATCATTCTGGAAGAAACACACCCCTTTTGGTTCACATAATACCACTCATTGATTGTAATCCCTTTCCAGCCCTTTGTAGTCTCACAAATTCCCCTGGTATTAAAATAATACAATTTGCCATCTTTCAATTCATAAACCTTATGATTCGCCAAAACCATCTTGCCCTTATCGTTTATAAAGAGCTGTTTGGTTTCCGTTTCATATAAGCGTGCGCATGCCCCGGAAGCGTCAAAGTAATATTCTGTTTTAAGCGCCTCTTCCCAAATATTTTTCTGGATTATCCAATCCTGACTTTTGGAATCGTAGTAAAACAACCGCCAAATACCCTTTTCTTCTTCCATTCTGGATACTACATAACCTTCTTTTCCAACCAAAAACTTTTCCCCGGATACTTCTTTCCAGCCTTCTTCTGTTATGAGGAGCTGGTCTATATATAAGACATAACCATGTTCCTGCCACATCAAGCCATTGGTTGGCGTCTGGTCTGTTTTATCTTCCTTCCCTTCCTCTTTTTGGCTCTGATCTTCCGAAGTATTTCTGGCATTTCTCATTTCCAGCGCTTCTTTCGGTTCCTTCGTATCATTTTCTTCTGTTTGAGGATCTGCCTCCACATCCGGCTCCTCTTCCTTGGCATCTGTCACATCGTCCGACTCCTCTTCCTTGGCATCTGTCACATCGTCCGGCTCCTCTTCCTTAGCATCTGTCACGATATCAGGATTTGATTCTGTCTCCTCTTCCGTATCCGGCTCCTGTTGGGAATCCTCCCCTTCTTCTGTATTAAAGTCTGAACCCGCATCCGGCTCTGGCTCTGTATCTGATGTTTCCTCCAAATTCACATCCGGCTCTGTATGATCCGTCTGGCTTGCATTTTCATCTGTTTTAGACTCCCCCTCCGACACAGTCTCTGAACCGTCTTCCTTTGCATGATCAAGCTCTTGTTCTGCTTCTTGCGGCAATTCCGCCGCCCAAGCCTGCCCGGAAAGTGAGCTGCATACGATTGCAGCCAGCAGCATCCATAACACCCCTGTTTTTCCAATTTTTCTTACGTATCCCTTCATATCGGCCTCCCAATTACTTTTCCCAAAAACACAAATACTGCCGGGAACAGACGGCTATTCTGATTTTTCAGCTTCGCCGGCTGCACACGGCAGCATGATCCTAATTCATATTTCGGATCAAATTCACCATTTCTATAGCCGAGCAGGCCGCATCGTACCCTTTGTTCCCGGCTTTGGTTCCAGCCCGTTCAATGGCCTGTTCAATATTATCTGTAGTAAGAACGCCAAACAGAATAGGGACGCCAGTTTCCATTCCTGCTGCCGCAATGCCTTTGCTGACTTCTGCGCATACATAGTCATAATGGCTGGTAGAACCTTTGATAACGGCTCCCAGACAAACAACGGCATCGTATTTTCCGGAAGCCGCCATTTTTTTTGCAACCAAAGGAATTTCAAAGGCGCCCGGCACCCAGGCTAAGGTCAGGTCTTCCTCACGTACCCCGTGCCGCACACAGGCATCTTGGGCTCCGCCTATAAGCTTTGACACGATAAATTCGTTAAATCTGGAAGCCACCAGTCCGATTTTTATTCCATTGGCTACTACATTTCCTTCTAATACTTTCATTTTCCTCTTCCTTTCTCTTAGGGACATGGTTCCCATTTATACACACGATATCGGCGTCCATCATTCGCCGGATACCTCTGTCAATATGTGGTCATATGCTGCATTTTTTCCTGCTTTGTCTTGAGATAAAAAATATCCGCCCGTTTTGGAGCTATTTGAATGGGAACACGCTTAACAATTTCAATCCCAAATCCGGAAAGCCCTGTAATTTTCTTAGGGTTATTGGTCATAAGGTGCAGCCGCCTGGCTCCCAAATCATAAAGAATCTGTGCCCCTGTGCCGTAAGTGCGAAGATCTGGAGCAAATCCCAGCTTTACATTTGCCTCCACAGTATCATAGCCCTGCTCCTGAAGCTCATACGTCCTAAGCTTATTGATTAATCCGATCCCCCGGCCTTCCTGACGCATATACAGTAAAATCCCCCGGCCTTCTTCTGCTATCATCTCCAGGGCCTTTTCAAGCTGTTCCCCACAGTCGCAGCGTTCAGAACCGAACACGTCTCCTGTCAGGCATTCTGAATGAACTCTGCAAAGCACCGGCGTCTCATCGTTGATTTCTCCCATGGTCAAAGCAACGTGATGTTCTTTTGTGAGCTTATTTTCATAGCCATGAATCGTGAATTCCCCATATTTGGTGGGAAGCTTGCTTTCTGTCGCTTTCTCTATGGTCAACGACTGCTCCATTCTGTATTTTACCAAGTCTGCTATGGTAATCACCGTCATGGAAAAGCGTTCTGCAAACGATAGTAATTCTGTAGTCCGCATCATGGTTCCGTCTTCTCTCATGATTTCACAGCAAAGGCCGCAGGGCTCAAGTCCTGCCAAAACGGCCAAATCCACCGTCGCTTCTGTGTGGCCGGTACGCTCCAATACGCCTCCTGCTTTTGCTTGAAGAGGGAACATATGCCCCGGCCTGCGGAACTCCTCCGGCTTTGCCGTAGGATCTACAGCTTTTCTTGCGGTAATAGAACGTTCGTGGGCGGAAATACCTGTAGTGGTATCTACATGATCGATGGAAACAGTAAAAGCCGTTTCATGATTATCCGTATTTTCCATCACCATAGGAGTAAGCTTTAGTTGTTCGCATAGCTGTTGGGACATTGGCATACAAATCAAGCCCCGGCCATGGACCGCCATAAAATTTACATTTTCAGGGGTCGCAAAGCGTCCTGCGCAAATAAAATCCCCTTCATTCTCCCGATCCGGATCATCAATGACCATCACGATTTTTCCTTCCTGAATATCTTTAATGGACTGTTGGATATCTGAAATGTGACTCATAAGTTTTCCTCCTTAAAATCCATATTTCTTTAAAAATGCTTCTGTAATTCTTGACTCTTGCCTGTTCTCTTCTTCCAGGCCCGGGGAGAGAAGCTTCTCCACATATTTTCCGATAACGTCGCATTCAATGTTCACAAGGCTGCCCTCTTTTTTCTGGTTCCATATGGTTTCCTGAATGGTATGAGGAATCATGGAAACTTGGAATTTCCCCTTTGATACGGAAGCAACGGTCAGACTCACACCATCCAGGGCAACGGAGCCTTTTTCTACAATGTAACGCAGCAGCGCCTCTTCCGCTTGAATGGTAATCCATACCGCATTGGCTCTCTGCTCCATACGTTCCACCTGCCCAGTTCCGTCGATATGACCGGACACAATATGGCCTCCAAACCTTCCGTCTGCCGCCATAGCCCGTTCCAGATTTACAGCATCCCCTGTCTTTAACGCTCCCAAGGAGCTGCGCCTTAGGGTCTCTTCCATCACATCCGCCTCAAATCCTTGTTTTGTTATAGATACTACCGTCAGGCAAATGCCGTTGACTGCGATACTGTCGCCGATTTTTGTATGCTCCAGCACCTTTTTACATCCGATTCCCAGCCGGGCCGCCTGGCTGCCGCCGGAAATTCTGGTAAGACGTCCGGTTTCTTCTATAATTCCGGTAAACATATTCCACACTTCTTTCTGTCATTCACGAACCAATCTGCGAGTTACTTTTCCGGTAATCAGATAATCCCCCTCCAGGGAAATAATCCTGCTGTCTTGAAGCATGATGGCCTGATCCATTTTTAAAATCCCTTTTCCTCTGACCGGTCCCTGATTCGTTTCTCCGGAAATCAGCTTGGGGGCAATATAAGCATATACTCGGTCTGCAAGGCCATCGTTCAAAAGGGAGCCATGAAGCACCCCTCCCCCTTCCACCAAAACGCTGTCTATTTCGGCCTCTCCCAGCTTCTCCCACAAACGCATCAAATCCACTCGCTCTGTCCTCCCCCTTGTGTCCGGGGCAATCTGCCAGATTTGGATTCCTGCCTTAGCCAGCTTCTCTGCTTTTTCCTGAAAAATATTTCCCTCCAGGCAGGCAAGAATGGTGGGAATCTGTCCTGCCGTCTGCACGATTTTACTTTGAAGAGGCAAACGCAAATGGGAATCACACAAAATACGTATGGGATTTACTCCTTCCTGAATCCGGCAGTCCAGCATGGGATCATCCGCCAAAACAGTTCCAATCCCCGCCATAATGGCGCTGTAACGCCTGCGTAACATATGTACGTGACGCCTCGCCCCTTCTCCTGTAATCCATTGGGAGCTTCCGCTGTCTGCAGCAATTCGACCGTCCAGTGTCATGGCGTACTTCATTGCCGTAAAAGGGCGCTTGGTCTTGATATAGTGAAAAAATATTTCATTTAATTCTAAACATTCTGTTTCCAGGACTCCATTTGTCACCTGCACCCCTCTCTCCCGCAGCAGCGCCGTCCCTTTTCCTGCCACCAAGGGATTCGGATCCTGACATCCTATAAATACTCGGCGAATTCCTTTTTCCAGAATAATATCCACACAAGGGGGAGTCTTGCCGTAATGGCAGCAAGGCTCCAGGTTCACATACAAATCCCCTCCCCGGGCTTCCTCTCCGCAGGACAGCAGGGCGTTCCGTTCTGCATGAAAACCGCCGTAGGATTGATGAAAGCCCTCGGCAATGATTTGCCCCGCCTTCACCACCACGCATCCCACCAGGGGATTGGGATTCACTCTGCCCTCTCCCTGCCGGGCCAGCTCTATAGCCCTTCTCATATAATGCTCTTCTATTTTCATAAAGCACCCTTCCTTGCAACAGGCGATTGAAAAACTCAAAATCTGCACCATGGAAATAAGACCATAGAACACAGAAGGGCCTAACCCCGACTGGGTTCTGCTTGATGGGGCTCATTGGAATGCTTGGTGCAACAGATTTTGGATGAAATATATGGTCAGAATATTCTCTTAACTTTAATTTTCCCAATCACCGAATCTTCTCTGTAAAATAGAAAAACGCGTCCGAAAGAAACGACTCTTCTTAGGACGCGTTTAGACAATCTTTCATCCAAAAACTTTATTCCTGAGCGCCCTTGATAATCGGTGAAATATGCTTGTAAACCAATAAGGTGATTATCACGCTAAACAGCCCTTTGACAAAGGTAAAAGGGGTGTTGAATACCACTAGACACTCCAGAATATTTTTCATACCGGGCAAAATTGCCTGATAAGCCGCAAGAATAACTTCCTTGGGCATAATTGCATAGTAAAAAGGATATACGATAAAATAGTTAGAAATAATACTTACAAGAGCCATTAATACGGCTCCTGCCAGGGATCCGATAACCGCTGCTTTGCGGCCCTTCCATTTTTTATAAACCAGGCCCGCCGGAAGCACGAAGCAAGCTCCCAAAATAAAATTGGACAGCTCTCCCACCCCTCCTGTGGATGTGATAAACAGGTGCAGCAAATTTTTAATCAGACAAATAATGGTTCCGCTTAAGGGTCCCATAGCAAAGGCTCCGATCAGAGCGGGAAGCTCTGAAAGATCCATCTTAATAAATCCGGGCATCACAGGAACGGAAAAGTCCAGAAACATCAGAATAAACGCTACTGCAGACAGCATTGCCGTCATGGTCATTTTTCGGACGTTGATACCTGTTTTTCCGGTTGATTTTTTAAGGGTTGAGTTTGTTGTTGCCATGCTCATAATTACACGCTCCTTCTTTGATTTGTTCTTGTAAGGGTGAGCGCATCTGTTTGCATTGTGGCGGAAGGCTTTTATTTCATATTCGGAAAATCCCAAACTTTATCACATCACAGTAATATGGTCTTTCCTATAAAATAAAAGAGCCCCGGAAAAAATCCGGGGCTGACCGCTTCAAAAAAATCCTGCTAACGCAAAACGATGTCATCTTCTCTCATCCAGACTATACTGTCGGTTTTGGATTCTCACCAAATCAGCGGCCTTAGCCGCTCACGGACTTTCCCTTGGGGGATTCACCGTCGGTCGGGAATTCTTGCTTACCGGAAAAATCTCCGGCAAGAGTCACCCTGCCCCGAAGAACTTATATGATATTTTCTACTTTGTTTATTATACTCATTTTTGTTTTTTGTGTCAATGGGATGGAGGCATTTTTTTCAGATTCCACCAAATCTGCCGCTACATACCGCCTGACAAGACGCGGCGCTTACGGCATATGATATTCTTAAGTTATTCTACCGGCATATAGGTATTCAGATATTCGGAAATCTTATCCATATATTCTCCATATTTGGCGTTATCATTCTGCAGGCCATGACCAGAATGCTGGCAGACAATATATTCATGGGGAATGTTATACTTTGTTAGGGCATGATCCAACCGTTTGGAAGCGCCAAACGCTTGCACTTTATCCCATGCGCCATATGCGCATACAGTCGGTACAGAATTTTCGTCAATCCACATGGCTGCGGAAATGTCTTTCACTTGTTCCAGGTAAGCGCCGGTTTCAAACATATCCGATGTAATTTGTTTTCCGGACATAACGGAGAACAATTTCGCCATTCCGCTGTAATCCTCATTGAAGTCAACGGAATTGGGCTTATTAGGGTCAGCGCCCATGTTAATCCAGTCTTCCAGATAGAAGCAAGACGGTCCCACCGCACCGAAGACCATTTTTACCGGAACCGGCGATCTGGCCGCGTCACGGTATGCGTATAGCATAGCAAGGGCATGACCTGCAGAACCTCCCGACACCGCCATTTTGTCAATATGGTACCCTAATTTTTCTGCTTCGGCAATTACAAAAGGAATGCTCTCTCTGATTTCTACAGACTGGGTATATACATTTGCATTTGGGTTTTCTTCGCCAAACAGCGTGTAGTTAATGCTTGCCGCCACATAACCTTTCCCGCAAAGCCATTGAAGCATTTCGGCATCGCCGCTTTTGTCCCCTCCGGTAAACCCTCCTGGATGAAGGTAAACCACCAGGCCATAGTTTTCTTTACCGCTGTCGGCGGGAACATAGAGGTCAAACTTATTGGCCGTTCCATCTCCATAAGAAAGATCCGTATAGTTTGTTCCTACCGTGCTGTCCCAGCGAACTTCATATTTTCCCCCAAAGGGATCTATCTTCATCTTTGCAACAGCAGAAATGGAAAATGCCGCAATAAAAGCGCCTACATAAATAAATCCCCACATCATTTTGCCTCTTGCCCTTTCTTTTTTCATAGGAAGTTCCCTCCAAATAATGTACCGCCCAGCAGCAGATTCATCACAGCCCGTACCGCAAGCCGTCCTAAGACAGCGGCGATCAGGATAACTACCGCCAGAATAAGCATTCGTCTTTGTATTTGTGTCATTTTTAAGACTCTCCTCTCCCTTGACAAAATTATATTACAGTGTTACTATATGTTACAAATGTAACAGTGATATAAGTGTAACAGCAAAAATTCCGATTGTCAATGAGGGAGGGTAAAATGGAACAAAAGGCGAAAAATGTTTCACCATTCAGCAGCGCAAGCCGCAATGCATATGTAATAGAGCATCTTACTGACGCACTATTGAAACTATTGGAAGAAAAACCACTAAACGAAATTTCCATCCGTGAATTATGCGACCTGGCCGGCGTAGGCCGAACATCCTTTTACCGTAATTTCGAAACGAAAGAAGACATTCTAAAGGCACATATAAAGCATTTATTTCAGGGATGGGTAACGGAATGGGAACATAATCCCCAAGCTCCTTTGGACAAATTGGTTTACCAAGTGTTCTCTCATTTTGAAGCGAACCGCGATTTTTACGGCATACTTAATAAAAGAGGGCTGACAGTTCTTCTAAAAGACATTATTTTGGATTTGTGCGGCTTTAATCCGGAACAAGACGTGCTCTCTGCCTATTCTTCCGCTTATGCCGCCTTTTTTCTATATGGCTGGATTGAAGTTTGGTTCCGGCGGGGAATGAAAGAAACGGCCGATGAATTGGCAAATTATTTAGGAGCAGCATTGAGCAGCCCAACGCAAAAAAAATAAGGCCGGAACCTTTTTTAGATTCCTAGCCTGTGTATTATTTGTGGTGTCTATTCTCTTTTCCATTTAGATGAAATATTCAGAGATTGCCTGTCTGATCGCAAGTGCGAATCGGTACGCCAGCAAAGGTGGAACAGCATTTCCCACCTGGGTAAATTGCCGCGCATTTGCACCAGTAAACACATAGGAATCTGGAAAGGTCTGCAGTCTTGCACATTCTCTGACCGATAATGTGCGGGGTGAAAACGGGTGCAGATGGGAACGTCCGCCGCCTTTTGTTCCTCCTGCAATTACTGTTTTTGACGGCAATCGTGGATCAAGCCTGTCGACTCTTCCTAATTTATCCCTTGCACCATATTCCAACAACATGTATCTGCTGATAGACGTAGCTGTGTGTTCTCTTGTAATATGATTTAGGATTCCTTCCAGACTGCGGGCAAAAACAGAGCCGCAAGGCACAGCCTTATCGCTGGGTTCAGGCAATACAATGGGAGTCCTTCCCCGTGTCCCTACTACGATCCAACGCATTCTGTTTTGCGGTACGCCAAAATAGGCTGCATTCACAATCTGAGGCTTTGTAATCGTATACCCGCACCTTGTTAAATCCGCAAAGGCAGCTTGTATTCTCCCTTCAGAATCAAAATCCGAAATACCTTCCACATTTTCAATTAAAAACGCAAGGGGTCTAAATGCCTTGATAAACCATAAATAATCAAATATTAAGGTTCCCTTCTCCTCATCATCGAATCCGATTCGCTTGAAATTATTCCCATCCTTACTAAAACGTTGATTTGCGGCAATACTGAAAGACTGGCAGGGCGGCCCGCCGTGAAACACTCCATGAAAAGGACTGGAAATGCCGTTTCTTTGGAGTAATTCTGCTATATCTTTACGTTTACTAATATCCCCTGAATAATCAGGCGGGCCTATCACCATCTTGTCAGGGTTATTTTTTCTTAGGGTATTGCAAAACACTTCATTGCATTCTATCGAAATCAAATTATTGAATCCTGCATAGCTAAAACCAACGTCAAGCCCTCCTGCACCGGAAAAAAAGCTGACTGCCGGTATTTGACCAGCGGTCTTTTCCATGTCATCAAGGGTCTTGATGGGGCGCATACACTCCTCATCTACAGCCGGGTTATCAACGTATTGCAAGGAATCATAGGAAAACCCATGTTTCTGCAAAAGCTGTGAAAAAGGAATTTTTTCTATTTCAGAACGTTCCAGCAGCGCTTTTTGCTGGCTAATAGATAATTTCTGTTCTTTGTTCATTACACGATCTCCCTTGTGGCCTGCATAAAAACATCACGGGCTTCCTGTTTCGATTGAAAGTCACTTTGACGATTCACTTTCAACCACTTTCTATAATACATATGCACAGCTCTATGACAAGACGGGCATAATCCCACAATATCAGCCAATGACGTTCCCTTGCTTGAAATAGCTACCGTTGATGATAGGGGAAGTAAGTGATGGATCTCAAGTAAATAGTCTGTCCAGGGATAACGAATATTCATATCCGTGCCACATGCGCAACAATGAGGCACAGGATTTTTTTGACGATAATACTTCCGAAGCAAACGGCTACGTTCTACTCTAAAATGTTCTACCCGTTTCCTATTGCCTTCCATAAACTCTATATCGGCAGGGTCAGGAGTAAACAGATTGAATGTCGGTCTAACAATTTTCTGGGAGAGCGAGGTCATTTCATAGAATTCTTCTATTTTATCTCTCTTCGGAAATCGTTCTTCTGGTTTCAAAATATTTGTCAGAAGTTCATTCTTTACAGATTCATCTATGATGTCAAGATACAAATATCCATTATAAACTTTTAATATACTTAATTGACTTATGAAAATAACCATTTCCCGTAATTGTCTACGCTCCGTATCGGTATAATTATAGCATTTTGCAGATAACTTCTCATAAAAATAAAGTTCCTCAAAGCCTGTACAACCATTTGCAATTATATAGTTAAATATATCATCCAACGATACTTTCGCTTCCTGTTCCAGCATCACTCTCGACAGCAGAAATTTAATAATTGCACAAAAAGGATACACACGTTGATGTGTCGCATCATAATGATCAAACGCCGGAAAAGGAAAGCGAAACCTTGAAATATAATGAAAGAGATAATCATCAACGTTTTTCTGCGCGCCGTTCTCACTTGCCAAATCTCTGCAAATATCGGTTACCACCAGCTTCTTTCCAATAAAATTTGCAAGAAACGCACATTGAAACACCCGCGCATAGTTGCGCTTAATGGTGTAATGTGCCGGTAAAAACGGCATACCTGTATCCTTCACAAGGGTATCACGAAAAATAGCTTCACATTCTGTTATCTCTGCCTGATCAAATTTAACAAGTGTTTTTGCAATTTCTCTCAATACATCAAATTGAAAATATAGCAGCCTGCCTTGATCCCAACGCCACATCTGAATTACCCCTTCGTTTTTTCACATCTTTCTCTCAATAACTCTACAAATTCCTCACCTGCGCAATATCCACCAATGTAAACTCATCATTTACACTTTCTAAACTGGTAACCAGCGCATTAGCCGTGTCCATAGCCGTGAGGCAATGAACTCCCGTCTCAATGGCGTTCCTGCGAATCAAAAAGCCGTCTCTGGATTTATCCCTCCCCTGGGTGGGGGTGTCAATGACCAAATCAATCTTATGCCCCAAAATCAAATCCAGCACGTTAGGAGATTCCTGGGAAATCTTATTTACCCGGCGGGCCGTTACCCCCTGGGACTGAAGATATTTTGCCGTGCTTCGGGTGGCGTAAATCTTATAACCCAACGCTTCAAACCGCTTTGCTATCTGAGCAGCCTCCGGCTTATCCGCGTCTTTTACCGTGATAATCATCTGCTTATGCCTGGGAAGATGAACGCCTGCTCCCAGAAACGCTTTATACAATGCCTCATGAAAGGTTTTGGCTATTCCCAGGCATTCTCCGGTGGATTTCATTTCCGGCCCCAGGCTGATTTCCGCGCCCCGAAGCTTTTCAAAAGAGAATACCGGCATTTTAACGGCAATATACTCGGAAACAGGGGCAAGCCCGGTGGAATATCCCATCTCCTTTAGGGTATTTCCCATGATTACTTTTGCCGCCAAATCTACAATCGGAATGCCTGTGACTTTACTAATATAAGGTACGGTTCGGGAAGAGCGGGGATTTACTTCAATTACATACACTTCCTCCCCCATTGCAATAAACTGGATGTTGATTAATCCTACTACATGCAAAGCCCTGGCCAGCCGTCTGGTATATTCTACAATCGTATCCCTAACGTTTTCGCTGATGGTAAAAGCCGGATAGACGGAAATACTGTCTCCGGAATGGATGCCGGTGCGTTCTATATGCTCCATAATGCCAGGAATTAAAATGTCTGTTCCGTCGCAGACTGCATCCACCTCAATCTCTTTTCCCTGCAGGTACTTGTCTATCAGAATCGGATGATCCTGGGCAATCCGGTTGATAATCTCCATAAATTCTTCGATTTCTTCATCGGAATATGCAATCTGCATCCCCTGGCCTCCCAGTACATAAGAAGGCCGCACCAGTACCGGATATCCAAGAGTATTTGCCACCTGCTTCGCTTCCGCCGCCGTATAAACGGTTCCCCCTGCTGCCCGGGGGATATTTGTTTCCTCCAGAATCTGGTCAAACAATTCCCGATCTTCCGCCGCATCCACATCTTCTGCACGGGTGCCAAGAATGGGAACCCCCATCTGGCGCAAGCTTTCCGTCAGCTTAATGGCTGTCTGACCGCCAAACTGTACCACAGCCCCGTCCGGTTTTTCCAGATCCACAATGTTCTGCACATCCTCCGGCGTTAGGGGCTCAAAATACAGCTTATCTGCAATATCAAAATCCGTGGATACCGTTTCCGGGTTGTTGTTTACAATAATCGTTTCATATCCTTCTCTGGAAAATGCCCAGGTACAATGAACGGAACAATAATCAAATTCAATCCCCTGACCGATTCGGATGGGGCCGGAGCCAAGGACTAATACCTTTTTACGGTCATGCTTCGCCTCTGCTTCATTTTCCCCGCCGTACACGGAATAGTAGTAAGGGGTGGAGGCCTCAAATTCCGCCGCGCAGGTGTCTACCATCTTAAAGGCAGCCACAATTCCGTTTTCATAGCGCATTTCTTTCACCGCATCCAGAGATTTGCCGGTCAGCCTTGCGATAACCTGATCCGGAAATTCTATACGTTTGGCCTCCTTAAGCAGCTCCGGCGTCAAAGGCTGGCTGCGAAGCCGTTTTTCCATTTCCACTAAAATGGCAATCTTATCAATAAACCACAAATCGATTCTCGTGATATTATGAATCGTCTCATAAGCCAGGCCCCGGCGCACCGCTTCCGCAATCACAAAAATCCTCCGGTCATCTACAACCGTAAGCTTTTTCACCAGCTCTT
This sequence comes from uncultured Lachnospiraceae bacterium, assembly GCA_946549035.1. Classification (GTDB taxonomy): domain Bacteria; phylum Bacillota; class Clostridia; order Lachnospirales; family Lachnospiraceae; genus 14-2. The sequence goes on from CAMNQH010000016.1 coordinate 20,825, forward strand.
CATAAGAACAGGAAAGGTATTCATCCGTAACCAGGCTGTCCACATGCTGTTCTAGGGAACGGATGGCCTTCATCAGGGCCCCCTCAAAATTGGTGCAAATACTCATTACCTCTCCGGTAGCTTTCATTTGAGTGGTCAAGGTCCGTTTTGCCGTCAAAAACTTATCAAAGGGCAACCGGGGAATTTTTACAACGCAGTAGTCCAGCATCGGTTCAAAGCTAGCGTAAGTTTTGCCTGTAACGGCATTTTTTATTTCATCTAAGGTATACCCCAAAGCAATCTTGGCCGCCACCTTTGCAATGGGATACCCGGTAGCTTTACTGGCCAAGGCAGAAGAACGGCTGACCCGGGGATTCACCTCAATCACACAATATTCAAAGCTGTCAGGATTCAAGGCATACTGAACATTACATCCTCCGGTAATGTTCAATTCGCTGATAATATTAAGGGCAGACGAACGAAGCATCTGGTATTCTTTGTCCCCCAAGGTCTGGGAGGGAGCCACCACAATGCTGTCTCCAGTGTGGACGCCTACCGGATCCATATTTTCCATATTGCAGACGGTAATGCAGTTGCCCGCCGCATCCCGCATCACTTCATACTCAATCTCTTTCCATCCGGCAATACATCGTTCCACCAGCACTTCCCCCACCCGGCTCAGACGCAGTCCGTTGGTAAGGATGTCCACCAGCTCCGTTTCGTTATGAGCAATGCCGCCGCCGCTTCCTCCTAATGTGTAAGCCGGACGCAGCACCACGGGATAGCCGATGGTATTGGTAAAAGCAATGCCGTCCAAAACATTATGGACTACCAAAGACGGAGCGCAGGGCTCTTTTATTTTTTCCATGGTATCCTTAAATGCCTGACGGTCCTCCGCCTTAAAAATCGTCTCTGCCGTAGTCCCAATGAGCTTTACTCCATGCTTCTTTAAAAAGCCGGATTCTGAAAGCTCCATCCCCAGATTTAGGCCTGCCTGTCCTCCCAGGGTAGGCAAAACGCTGTCCGGCTGTTCTTTTAGGATAATCTGTTCCAGCACTTTTACAGTCAGAGGCTCAATGTATACTTTATCCGCAATATCCCTGTCTGTCATAATGGTGGCCGGGTTGGAATTTACAAGCACCACTTCCACCCCTTCTTCTTTCAAGGAACGACAAGCCTGTGTACCTGCATAATCAAATTCTGCCGCCTGTCCAATGACAATCGGCCCGGATCCGATGACTAATACTTTTTTAATTTCAGGATTCTTTGGCATTACTGGTTTCCTCCCATCATTGCAATAAAACGGTCGAATAAAAAGCTGCTGTCTAAGGGCCCCGGACATGCTTCTGGATGAAACTGCACGGTGTAAATCTGTTTTCCTACATATTCCAGCCCTTCATTGGTGCCGTCGTTGACATTTACAAAGGCCGGCCGCGCCACCGACGGATCTAACTTTTTATCATCTACCACGTACCCATGATTTTGGGAGGAAATATAGACCCGCCCGGTTTTCAAATCTTTCACCGGATGATTTCCTCCCCGATGACCGTATTTCATTTTGTAAGTATCCGCCCCGGTGGCCAGCGCCATAAGCTGATGTCCCAGGCAGATGGCAAAAATAGGAACCTGGCTTTGGTACAGCTTTTTAATCTCTTTTATGATCCCGGCGCACTCCTTGGGATCCCCCGGACCGTTCGAAAGCATAATTCCATCCGGCCTCTCTGCCAGAATCTCCTCCGCCTGGGTTCCTGCCGGATATACCGTTACCTCACATCCCCGCTGATGCAGGGACGCGGCAATATGATCCTTTGCCCCGAAATCCATCAATGCTACTTTTTTCCCTTTCCCAGGCAAAACGTATTTCCTGGAGCATGTGACTTTTGACACCACATCCCCGGTGGTATATGTGGAAATCCTTGGAATAATTTCTTCCATATCAAAATGTTCATTTGTGGTAATCATACCGTTCATAGTTCCCTTTTCCCTAAGCTTTTTGGTTAAAGCTCTGGTGTCAATCCCTGCAATGCCAGGAATTCCATGCTCTTTCAGAAAATCCTGAATCTTTCCTTGGCATCGGAAATTGCTGGGCATCCTGGAAAGTTCTCTTACAATATATCCCGCCGGCCATGGCTTTTGGGATTCCATATCCGGAGTAATTCCATAATTTCCAATAAGTGGGTATGTCATGACAACTGCCTGTCCGGCATAAGATGGGTCGGTGAGAATCTCCAGATACCCTGTCATAGAGGTGTTGAATACAATTTCACTAATCACTTCTGTTTCAGCCCCAATGCTGACGCCAGTAAACACAGTTTTGTCCTCCAGTATTAGAAACGCTTTCATAGACGTCACTTTTCCTTTCTGTCTGGTATGGGCAAAAAAAAAGAATATAGATCCCAACATGTAACAGTTTTGCCTTGGGCTTTTCTGTAACATGAAAGCCTAAAACCTATAGCATTCTTTTCCCAATTAGATTGATGAAACCCTAAATTGTAAAAAGTTTATCATAAGAGAAGGTGATTTTCAACTGTTTTTTCAAATCAGGCGGCCTGGGCAATATCACACGCAAAGCCCAGGCCGTCCATTAGAATGTTACCTTATTTTCACTGCTTCCGCAAAAAATTGTTCATTCTCCACTCCGCAAATCCGGTCTACCGGATACGCGCATCCGAAATAATCCATGGCGCTGTAGCAGCTGGCCGCCGACTCAAAGAGAAAATACGTATGCGTCCCGTCGCTGACAAGCTCCTGGGCCATGGGCGGAAAACGGTATGCTCCTAATAACCGCATCCCCGCCCCGCATCCGCCCTCTTCTACCTCATAAAGGTACACGCCGGAATCCCAGAATCTCCCATAGGAAGTGGTAAGGGCCATATACGAAGTTTGATTCCGTTCTAAAAACGTCACGCCCTGGGCATGAGGAGGAATTTCAATGGCGCATTCCTGTTCTATGGTTATCCGTCCCATATCTTTACACAGCCGATAGCCATAAAGCATGCTATTTTTTCCGATACCGGAAGAAAAGGTTCCCACCCAAAGGCGGTTATGGCCAAAGGATACGAAGGAAGCCGTCACCCCTGCATAGAGCTGGCAGGAATAGTCCCTCAGGATATAACTGGACTGTCCCAAGCTTACAGCTTCTTCTATCCGTTCATAAGAAATCCCGCTGATATAGCCTGTCGTACTTTTGGCAATCCAGACATATTCTCCGTCAAAGGTAAGCCCTCCTACATGGTTCCGATCCGGCAGTACTAAAGTTGTGAGAAGCTCCCTGCCGGTTCCCGCTTCCCAGGACAGGACGTAAATCACCGAAGGTTCTGTCTTGCCGTTCATTCCTTTGTCATAAGCGCTGATGAGCATATAATCCCCTGCAATACAGATTCCCTGAGGAACCATCTGGAGGGAATAAGAGTCCCCTATCCCTGTATACTCCAGTCCCGGCACTGCCGTGCTTAACTCTTCCCTGTAAATCCGCCCAAATTCCCGGTAGCGCAGTAAGGTCTTCCGAAACTGATCCTGATAACGGAAGTCAGTGCTGGTCTCTAATGTAATACTCTCTTCTTCCCCCATGGAAACTTCTTCCAACGAAAAAACAGCACGGCGCGTTCCGGAGTTCCCAAGAACCCGGAGAAGCCATGCTGTCAAAATCATTCCAAATATAAAAATTCTTTTCCAAGATAATTTTTTGCTTTCTGTCATAGAGCACCATTTCCTTTGGATTTTCTTAAGTTTTTATTAAGATTAGTATATCCCATATTTTTTTAGGCACTATTAACAAAAAGTGTATAAATTGTGAACATTATCTGTTGGTAATCACAAATTTCAATCGCCGTACATATATACCCGTATTATGCTTACATTTGTTTCAAAATTTCATCCAAAATCTGGTGAGCGGCGTCCTCCTTAGCCATTTTTTCCAATACGCGTTCTTCTTCTGTTGTAATCAAAGTCAACACATTGGTGTCCGTGCCAAAGCCTGCGCCTTGGGTTTTTAAATTATTTGCGGCTATCATATCCACTTGTTTTTTTAAGAGCTTTGCTCTGGAATTCTCAAGTACATCTTTTGTCTCCATAGAAAAACCGCAAAGGTACGCATGAATCTTTCCCACTGCCTTTTCTTCTCCCAACGCCTGCAAAATATCACGAGTGCGAACCAGCATCAGGGAGGAATCCGTTTCCTTTTTTTTGATCTTTTCTGATTCTATGGTCTTTGGAGAATAATCCGCTACTGCAGCGGCCTTAATAATTATATCCTGCTCAGGAGCCAAAGACAGAACTGCCTCATACATTTCCTGCGCCGAGACAACCGGTATCACATTTACGAACATAGGAGGCTGTATGGCCACAGGACCTGTTACCAGGGTAACCTCAGCCCCCCGTCTCATGGCTGCCTTTGCCAGGGCATAGCCCATTTTCCCGGTAGAATGATTGGATATAAAACGTACCGGATCCATAGACTCTCTGGTTGGCCCTGCCGTTACCATCACCTTCATCCCCGCCAAATCCTTCGTATGGGCCAATTCTCTTAGAACATACTCTACTAAAACCTCCTCGGAGGGAAGCTTTCCGGTACCTGTATCTCCATTTGCCAGCATCCCCACCACAGGCTCTATGATTTCATATCCATGGCGTTTTAATTTTTCCAGATTCTCCTGAACAATGGTATTAAGATACATATTATGGTTCATTGCCGGCGCAATCAAGCATTTGCAGGTACAGGCCATTATCGTAGTGGTGAGCATATCGTCTGCAATTCCCCCTGCCATCTTCCCGATTACATTTGCCGTGGCCGGAGCAAGCAGCACAAGATCCGCCTGCTTTGCCAACGCCACATGTTCTACGGAAAATTCAAAATTCCGGTCAAAGGTATCAATGAGACATTTCGTTCCGGTGAGCGTCTCAAAGGTAGTAGCCGTAATAAAATTAGTGGCGTTCTCCGTCATCAATACATGAACATTGCAATGAAGCTTTTTCAACATCCTGGCCACATTGGGCATTTTATATGCCGCAATTCCTCCGGTAACACCCAGAAGGACTGTTTTTCCTTTTAACATAAATTCCTCCTATTATTCCATGCGGCTTTGCACCTGCAGCAGCGCCTTTCCCACGGCGGTTACTAAAACAGCCGCCACAATCGCCTCCGGCACCCCGTTGGCAAAAATAATAGCAACAATGGCGTTATACACAGCACTGATGGCAATTTCCTTTGCCGCCGCAAACTGCTCGCTGAATCCAAAGTAAATCAAGTGCATTACCAAAAGCGTATTGGTTACGGCCCCTAAAATTCCGGCAACGGGAAGCGCCGCAAAATCTCCGCCTTTTTTCTGTTTCAACAGCTTCTTGATTCCGATGTATACAAAATAGGGAACAACTCCCACCAGGATACGGGGAATAAAACAAATCACCAGACTGAAAAAATTCCCCCCTACGTCTCCCACAGAATAAAACGGGGAAAAAGCAAATGACAGAAGGCTGGGATTTATGGTATTATTCACCAGGCTGGTGCATCCAAAGACAAAGCCCAGAAACGCCCCTCTCTTTGGCCCTAAAAGAATGGAACCGATAATGACAGGTACGTGAATCAGAGTGGCCTTAATCACCACAAGATTGATGTAGCCTAAAAAAGGGATAAAGGCCATCAAGATGATAATGGCTGCAAAGAGGGCAGTCAATACCATATGATATGTTTTTTTGCTCATGATAAACTTCTCCTTATTTGTAAGATACGGTTTCTTTTGGAATACCGTTCAAATGGAAGTTTAGCACAGCACTGGAATATTGACAAGTGGTTTCTCAGCAGGTTACGATTCTTCCAGGGATTCTATTTCATATAAAGAAAGCCCGGATATATCTGAAATTTCTGTCAAAGAATACCTTCCGGATTTCAGCATACGGCGAGCAGCCATTTTTTTCTCTTGCTGAATCCCCTCTTGAATTCCTTCTTCTAACAGCCGTTTAACGTTTAGAGGACGGATACTATTTATCCGCCCTCTACTTATTATCCTTTTTCTGACGAGCCCGCCTAATTAACAGGCAGGCCGCCGTCAATTTACCTACGGCCTTCTATCTTAGACTTCTTCTTTCATCTTCAAAATATAGAACCCATCGTCTAAAGCGTCAATGATAATGCAGCCTCTGTCATCCACGATTACATCCTCTGTAGTGGCGTTTCTGGGCCCTGGAAATCCCGGGAAATAAGACTCTTCCGGATTTTGCGTGGGATTGGGAGGGATAAAGTATGCAATTTCCTTAATATAATAAGGATCAGATACGTCAAATACCCGCAGCCCCGCATGGAAATAGCAGCAATATACCCGGTCGCCCCTCTGTTCCAGCCAGGGCTTGCCGTCCATAGGCTCATGAAGGTTATGAGGGCCAAAGGGTCCCTGACATCCCAACTGCATTTCATTGAAATTCCGATAGGGGAAATTTTCAGGCACTTCCGGATAGGGGAATTCCGCTACCAGAGTGGGCCTTTCGGGATTACGCACATCTACCATATGAAGATTATTCATGGCCTGGGCCATATTTTCTTCCTGCAATACCTTAGGCGGAAAGAACTGGAACCGTTCGCCTTCATTAGTCACTACCACCAAATCACGCCCCGGCAAAGGCAGGGCCGTATGGGTTCTGGCTCCTGCATGATAGCTGGAAAATGCCGGCATCAGGCGCAGATTCCCCAAGCATCTGGGACGTGAAAAATCTGATACGTCCAAAACATACAGCCCGTCCCCGCAATACCCCAGGTACGCCTTATCTCCTCTTACAAAGGGCGGCCCGTGCATCCAGCCTTTATCCATAAAAGCAGGAACATGAGGCGCATGAGGATCAAAGGTACGTCCCGGATATCCGTCTGCGTATTGTTCCGGAGACCACCAGCGTCCCACCTCATAAGGATGAGCCGGATCCTGAATATTTACAATCCGGTAAATCATTCCTTCAAATCCACGGCATTCACAGGAAAGATGCACTAAGTCTCCACCGTTGTACATAAAACGGTGCACTCCAATGGAATGAGGAACGCCGCAGTCCCAATAGCCCAAAAACTTGGGATTCTCTGGATCTTCCTTCAGACTGTAGATACGAATCCCCGCTTCGCAGGGAATATCCGCCAGCTCATGCTGCGCTACCAGCTGACCCGGCCCGCTTCCTGCGCTCATGGCAAGAATCATCTTATCATCTGCAATCTGAATCTTAGGCGTGGTGGTGGTGGGATTCTCCTCTGGTTTAAACGGCAGGAATTTCTTAATAAACCGAGGATTTTTTGGATCTGTCACATCGGAAATCATAACACCAAGCATTCCATTGGGCCTACCGTCAAAAGCCGCGCCGTACAAATAGTATTTTCCGGCCTCTGTCTTATAGAGCGCCATCTGAAACATCCCGCCCACTCGGTCCATGTCGCAGAAGGAAAGCACTTCCAGGTTCTTGATATAACCTTCGTTGCCTTCGCCCTTTGCATAAAACTTTTCTGACATATGCTGCACTCCTTTTCTTTACTTAATAATATATAAAATATATTATATAATATTTTTTATAAAAAAACAAGGCGCATATCTGGAAAATATAGAACGATCTGCAGCTAGGCGGCGCCTGAGGCATTCCTATTTATCTTACAAAGAACTGATTTCATAAACCAGCGCCCCGGTGGGACAAGCCCGGACACAAGGCGGCGTCCCGCCGTTTTGCGTTGTGTCTTGCCCGTAACACAAATCACATTTCTTCATCTTGTTCTCTTTCCCTATCTGAGGAATTTGAAATGGACACGCCGCGGCACAAGAACCACAACCGATACATAACGCCTCCTCTACTATTACAATCCCGTCTTCTGGCCGCTTGCGGATGGCCCCTGAGGGGCAGGCAGACACACAGAAGGGATTTTGGCAATGCAGGCAGGCTTTGGATTTTGATTTTAATCGAAAGCCCAGTGTGTCATCCGGCTCCCAAACCGGGATAATTTCACGAAAATGGATTCCAGCCTCCGGATTCCGCCACATAGTGCAAGCCATCTGACACCCATGACATTGGATACAGTCATCTGGCCGAAACGTAATTTTTTTCTGCAAACTACTCATCTTTCGATACCTCCACCATCGTTTGACTGCTCATTGCAGTTACCAGGGGGTCAAAGTCCCATCTCTCATCCGTCGCATACAAATGATTCACATTAGCGCCCCCGTCTGTTACGGGAGCATCCTCTATTCCAAGAGCCTTACAGCCCTGGCTCCATCCATGGGGAACCATCACCGTATCACGCCGAATTCCCGGATACAATACCGCTTTCACCCGAATCCATCCTTCACTGGAAGTAATTTTCACCCATTCCCCGTCTTGAATGCCCCGCTCCTTTGCCGTCTTAGGATGGATATGTACCGTAGGATCAGGCTCTAATTCCCGCAAACACGGTATATTTTTTAACCAAGAAGCCGAAAAAAAATTTACTGGTGTGATAATCCGAAAGAATCAGGGGATACTGCTTCGTTTTCTCCCTCGTCTCTTTCCACTGGGGCATAGGCGCAAAGCCTTCCTGAGCGAATACCGTATGGTATAAAGGAACCTTCCCCTGAGGCAAAAACAAAGCCTTCCCAAATCCAAAGCTTTTTGTTTGGAACATACGCTCATAATCCTGATATTTTTTCTCTCTCCTTTGCTGAGGAAGCGTCAGCCCGCAGGTATGCTTTCTTAACTCTTCTATTGTAATATGAAATGGTTCCAAACGCTCATTTTCAAAGGCTTCTATGCTTCCATTCCAAAAATCCTCTCCATACCCCATGGCCACTCCCAAATCCAGAAAAAATGCAAAGATAGACTTATAATCTCCCATCGGTTCTACGACCTTGGTTCGGGCCATCAGACGGTTCCCCTGAATCTCAAACGGATGGTCCGCCTCATAAGGCGTAGTAGTAGGCAAAACGATATCGGCATACTTCATCTCAGCTGGTTCCATTACATCTATGGTAACAAAAAAATCCACCTTTTTTAAAGCCTCCAGCACCCGCTTCGTCCCTCTGGTACTTAACAGGGGCTGCGTCCCCGGCGCTATAATGGTGCGTATGGGATACGGCTTTCCCGTCAGAACGCTGTCAAAAATCCGGTAATAAGCACTGGTCAGCCCCTCCAAAAACGGCTGAAACGCCCTGGGAAACTCCGGCCCTACCAGTTTCTTTGCCATTTCAGGCGTGTAACGCCCCGGCAGCGTAATGGGCTTTGGCATAAGTCCTCTTTCCCCCATGAGATTACACCCCGGACGGTCAAGATGATTTGTCACAGCCATCATAATTGCAATGGCCCGCACCGCATCGCTGGAGGAGCTGGCATGCTCCACACCGTTTCCCACATCAATAACCGCTTTATCCGTAGAGGCATACAGCCTGGCCGCCTCACAGATTTGCCGGGCCGAAACTCCGGTGACAGACGCTCCCCACTGAGGCGTATAGGACTGGATGTGGCGGGTGAATTCCTCCAATCCATAACACCATTGTTCTACAAAGTCCTTATCATACAATTCCTCCGTAAAAATAACATGCAGCATGGAAAGCGCCAGAGCCGCGTCTGTTCCTGGCCGAAGGGCAAGCCACATGTCCGCCATCCCTACATCCGGTTCCATGGACGGCTTAACGGCTACAATCTTTGCGCCTCTTTTTCTGGCTGCAACCAGATGGGCCGGCCCTTCCGTAGGCGGGCCGGAAAAGACAGGCTGCCGTCCCCAATATATAATAAGGTCGCTGTTCTCATAATCGCAAGAGGGAACCCCTCCTATGGTATGGAAAAAAGCAAAGGCTTTTTGCATGGCACAAATCCCGCTGTGCCCGTAATTGGGACTTCCATGCACCGTCAAAAACCGGGTTATCATCTCGCTGTAATTTCTTCTGGCCGGTGAAAGGATCGCCAAAGATTCCGGCCCATATTGTTCCTTCTGCTGTTTCAGCCGCCCGGCAATGATTTCAATGGCTTCTTCCCAGGTTATGGGAGAAAACTTTCCTTCCCCTCGTTCCCCCACCCGCAAAAGGGGCGTCTTTAAGCGTTCCGGTGCATACAGCCATTGGGGAGAAGCCAAACCCTTAGGACATACCCCGCCCTGATTCCTGGGAGATTCCGCCATACCTGCCACCCGAAGCAGCTTACCGTCTTTTACAAAGGCATATAAACCGCATCCGGCTGTGGGCCCGCACATGGCGCAGTAAGTGGGAATTGCCTGTTCCTGATTTCCCTCTGCCAAATCTAAGGCTTCCTGGTAAGTATATCCTTTCTGAAAATTACCGTTGTCTTTTGTTTTTGTCATAAGATTTCAACGTCTCCTTTTCTTTTTTATCATTATAGATCATTGTGAACGTCAAAGTTACGAGAATATTCTGACACTATATGTGGGGAAAAGACTGTTGCACCAAGCATTCCAATGAGCCCAATCAAGCAGAACCCAGTCGGGGTTAAACCCTCCTGTGTTCTATGGTCTCATTTTCATGGTGCAAATGTCTTTTCCCCACATATAGTGTCAGAATATTCAGCCAAGTTTTGAGTTTCATAATTACTCATTTAATCATTATAGCAGAATTGTTCGTTTTTTTACATATTTTTATATAAAGATTAAAATAAAAAACGATGTTAAGCCGCAAATTTAAATTGTGACTTAACACCGCTTTAGAACTGCTCCCTCTTCTATGCTTCTACGCTCTCCTGATCTGCCTGAGCAGCCATGGCAAGATCACGTTTCATAGCAATCCGGCTGCAGTATACCGTAATAATCAAAATGACAACTAAAAGAATTCCTTCGATCGCCTCTGATAACGCGCTGGATACCTTACACAACGTGAGACCATTTTCAATAATCACAATGGTAAAGGAACCGATGATCAGCTTATAAATTTTGGCAGTAAAACCGCCGGTAGTTAATATACCGCCCAAAAAGATGGCCATCTGAACACGCATTTCCAGCATATTACAAAGGGTGTTGGTGGAACCGCCCACACGGCAAATCTGCACAATGCCTACAATACCTGCTGCAAGTCCGGCTATCATAAAGCAAATCAGACGAATCCGGTTTACGTTAATTCCCACCGAACGCACCGTGCGTTCATTTTCACCGATACATTTACAGTAAAATCCGAATTTTGTATACTCAAAAATGTACCATACCACTGCAATCAGCACCACCAGCAATACTACTGTAAACCAGAAAGTGGTAAGAAAGGAAATTCCCTTTGGCGCGCCAATATTATTATTCTGCAGCAGGAAATTTAAAAATCCCCGGCCTGCAATCAAAATCGCCAAAGTGGTCATAAAGGACGCCACCCGAAACTTTGTCACCACAAAGCCAATCAAAGCTCCTAAAACGGTAGATAATACCAGCGTCACAGGAATTGCAGCCCAGCCGCCGATTCCTGCCGTGAGTAAGGTTGCAACGGTGGAACACATAGCAGCATTGGCGCCAATGGAAATATCCGTACCACCTAAGGCAATTACAAATATACACCCCAGGCTGCCGATAATAACCGGAACTACTTGCGTACAAATTAATTGCAGGTTATATGCCGATAACGTTGTCCCTTTGGATGCAATCGCAAAAAAAGCAAAGATAATTACCAGGATAAAAATCGGCACAATGTCCAATAACTGAACTTTTTTCTGATTTTTCATACCATCACCTCAATTATTTCTTCTTCCTTGAAATGGGAGCTGCGCTTTATGGTCTTTTTCAATTCGCCGTTTTTCATTACCATAATATTATCCGCCATACCCATTGCTTCCGATAATTCATCGGTAATCATCAGGATGCCGATACCCTTTTTCTTTGCCTCCCGCAGACATTGATAGATATACGCCTTTACACCTACGTCCACGCCTCGGGTGGGGCAGTCTACAATCAGAATGCTCAAATCTTTGGCCAGCCATCTGCCCAAATTTACTTTTTGCTTGTTCCCGCCGCTTAAGCCGTTTACATTTTGATTGATTCCTGTACATTTTAAGAAAAACGCTTTCCGGTTTTCATCCGCCATCCTTCTCAAGACGCCGTAATTTAAAAATCCTGCTTTCCCTGTCTTCTCTTCAATAGAAGGCAATACGAAATTATTCATAATGGTGCTTTTCATCATCATAGCTTCCCCGTCTCTGTCTTTGGGAACATACGCCATCCGATGCTTCAAAGATTCCGTCGCTTTGGTAATCTGAATATGGTCTGTTTCCAGCCAAACCTCTCCTTCTGTGGTGGGAAGCAGCCCATAGGCAATCTGACCGATATCATGGATGCCGGAGTCACTTAATCCGCAAAATGCCAGGATCTCTCCCTTGTGGAGTTCTAAGCTCACATCCTTGATTCCCGACGCCGTGGAAACATGACGCATGGAAAATACCACCTTGTCCTCATACTGTTCCTCAAAATCCGTACGGTAATATTCTCCATTCAATTCACGGCCTACCATTTTTCTCTTTAAGTCGTCCTCGGAAAGCTCACTGCTCTTTACAGTTTCCAGCAATTCGCCGTCCCGCAGAATAGAAATGGTATCCGTAATATGAATCGTCTCCTCCAGGTCATGAGAAATCAAAATCACCGAACGGTTTTCACTTTTCAATTTACGAATCAGCTTATAAATAATTTCCCTGTTATCGTGAGACAGCGATTGGGTAACCTCATCCAGAATCAATACGTCCGGATCCACCGCCAGGGCACGAATTAATTCCACCATTTTACGGTTCTCAATATTCATGCTGCCCGCCATGCGTTTCAGGTTCAGCTTGGGAAGATCCCAGCGCTTGGATACCTTATCTGCTTCCTGCTGCAATTCTTTCATGCTGACAAAAAACTTCGTCTTTCCCAAATAAATATTTACGCTGGCAGGAAGAGAACCTACCATCCCCAACTCCTGCACCACCATGGCAATTTTTCTGCTGTTGGCCTCAATGGGGCTGTGGGGGGCATATTCTTTCCCGTTTAGAATCATTTTTCCGGAATCGCTGCGGTAAATCCCGGCAATCTGGGACAACAGAGTGGACTTTCCAGAACCGTTCTCCCCGGCCAGTCCCCGAATCTCTCCCCGGTCCAATTCCAGATTTACATTTACATTTGCGTGGGTAATCCCAAAGCTCTTGTTTAGTCCTTCGATTTTTAATAATGTATCACCCATTACTTGACTACCCCCTTCACCTTACGCTGCGCCAAAATAGCGAAACAGATTACAATAATTCCCAAAAGCGTATCCTGGAAGGTTCCTGACGGAATGCCAAAAATCGTCAATACATTAAAAATCAATGTGATTAAAAATGTGGAAATGGGAATGGCAATAATCAGGTTCAAATAATTCGCCAATGCCATGGCCAACAAAGTGGCCGCCATAGGCTGAAATACCGTACTAAGCGTGGTCAGACCAGACTGTGCATTGACAAACGCCGCATAGCTTTCCTTTACAACGCCTGCAAATCCAAAGAAAGCCCCCGCCAAAACACCGCCGATCATCATAGCCTTATCCACATGAATACCCATGATTTTTGCCACATCCTCGTTATCCCCTGTGGCCCGGTAATTAATACCGATGGACGTGTGGTTAAATAAAATATATGCTGCTACAATAGCCAGAATCCAACAAATATAGATTCCCGGCTGCTGTCCCAAAAACCGGATATCATTATTCATAACCACAACCTTTTGCCCCTGGCTGGCGCACCAGGTCGCATAGCTGACGGCAATCGCTTCGTACACCATCGTCATGCCCAATCCGGCAATCCATGGGGGAATCTTTGTAATCCGATAAATGGAATAATTTAAGGTCATGCAAACTACGCCTGTTAGGACACCGCCGATCACCATAGCCGGAATTCCAAAGGCATTTCCCAACAATCCAGTAACTGTGGAAGTCAAAATAACAATACTTCCCGGCGATAAGTCCGTTACATTTCCAATAAATATTACAGAAAAGCCAAAGGCGATAATCGTTGGAACCACAGAACCTGCCAACACATTCCTCAAATTTTTCACAGTCAGGATGGTTCCTTTGGCAAATATATTCAAAATGACAAACAGAACCACAACTGCAGCCACTATTATGGCTCCTATCAGGATCTGTTTCTTTTTGGACTGCTTATTTAAACTCTCTGTGTTCATATGCTTCCTCCAAGTACAGGGTATCCCCCCAAACGTTCTGGCAAAAACGGCGTACTGCGTATATTTCCTACACGGTACGCCGCTTATATGTATCCTTTTGCCTGAATTTGTCCTATTTCCGATTATTTCATATTGTAAACCGTATCGGCATAAGTCTTCAAAAATGAATCGTATGTCTCTAAGGTTACATCCGGATTGTAACGATACAATAAGGACTGCCACTGCTCGTCTGTAATAAAGCAGCTCTCATTTGCATACAAGCCTGCAAAATGCTCTGCATTATCCGGAGTAATCAGATAACATTTCAGATAATCTAACACCGGAGCTTTTCCGTCTTCCCCAAGAATCTGGTGTCCGTCCAAATAGTTGATCAGAAGACACTGAGCAATGGCGCCGTTGATATGATTTCCGCCGTTCATAGCTTTAATCACGCCGTCTTTGATATAGTCAATCAAATCCGGAGCTACGTCTGTTCCATAAATCATGAATTCCATAGAACTGTCGCCAGCTTTGATTGCCGCCAGTGCGGAAAGGTAGTCTCCGCCGGAGGCATATGCGCAGTCTGCATCCTGGTTTGCTGTAATCAGGTCATTTGCTTTGGTGGTAGATTCGGAAGGATCAGAACAGTGCATTACCTGCTGCACCTTACCGCCGCCTGCTTCAAATGCTTCCTGGAAGCCTAAGATTCTCTGGTCATGAGAATAGTCGCCCAACGCTGCGCCCAAGATAATCGCGGTTTTGTTTCCATCCGCCAAAGCCAATTCTCCCAGCTCTTTGCCCATTTCATAAGGACTTGCCGCAACACCGCCTACAAACAGGGGATCGTCTTTTACAGACTGCCATACGTCCGGATCAGAGGGGAAATTTGTATCCAATACATAAGGAATGTTCTGTGCATCGCACAGCTGCTGTACATTTCCCAAAACGGTGTCTACCACGCTGAACATGATAACGCCGTCGGGATTGGTAGCCAACTGTCCCTGCAAATCAGAGATAATCTTATCGGCGGTAAACTGATTGTCCGCCGTATCCAGCTTCATTCCTGTCAACTCTGCAACTACTTCATTTGCATGAACCATAATGTCCAAAGGATAAGCGCCGCTTCCCCAGATATTTGCCGCAAAGCTATAGCTTTTGCCTTCAGCGTTTCCTTCTTCTCCGCCATTAGCATCTGCTTTATCAGAACCTTGCCCATCGGTTTCGTCAGAGCCGCTTGCATCATCAGACCCCTGAACGTTTGCATCATCAGAGCCTTCCTGCTGATTGTTGGATGCATCCTCCTTAGGCATTTCCTGATTGTTTCCGGCGTCTCCGCAGCCTGCTACCATAGCTGCTGCCAGCATTCCTGCCATTAGTAAACTGACAATTTTCTTTTTCATTTCTTGCACCTCACTCCTTTATTTTCTTACACCCTTATAAATGGCAAAAATCATGCCAACTTTTGTTGAATCCTGGCTTCTTCCTAAAATAAAAAATGCCCTGCCTTCTGCCGCGCTTATTGCACCGCAGAAGATCAGGCATTTTCCCTTTATTAGCCTTCCCTCTTTTTTTACCGGGGTATGATACTTATCCAAAAACGGCAATATCCTGCAAAGAATATCCCTGTTTTTTCTTTGTTGCAATTTTGTAACACTATAGCTTATTTTGCAACACACATTTCTTTCCCATCCGCAAATAGATTTCCTGAGCAGTTACCGGAAGTTCCTCTAGTCCTCCCGCCATTTGAACCAGCATTAAAAATTCCCTGATCTCCTCATTTCCGCCATAGGATGCATCCTTCCACAAGTCCAAAATCTGCTCATAAGAGCTGTTTCCTTTGTAATTGCTGTCTTTTAGGAGCATTCCAAATTCTGCCACGGAAGCCTCCAGGCGCATATTCGCTTCAGAAAGATCCTGATGATAAATCTCCTGGCCAAAGGATCGTACCATCTCCTTGCTCTTCTTTGCTCCCGGGTCTTTATAACGAATCTTCAAAGTTGCCCATTCTTTCATGGCCTCTCCCCCAGAGGGCTCCCGTTTCTGATATTTTAAATCCTCCGTCATTTCATTCTCCTGGTCGGCCCATTTTACCTCATAGAGAACAGTCACCGTATGTCCGGCCCCCACTTCCCCGGCGTCTTTCGTATCGTCCGCAAAATCCTGAGCGTCCATCAGACGGTTTTCATAGCCAAGAAGACGGTATTCTCCAATCTGAGCCGGATTAAATTCCACCTGAAATTTCACATCCTGGGCTACAGTAAGCAGTGTGCTCCCCATCTCATCCACCAGAACGCGCCTAGCTTCCATCAAAGAATCAATATAAGCATAATGGCCGTTTCCCTGATCTGCCAGTGTCTCCAGCTTATTATCCTTCAAATTCCCGTCTCCAAATCCCAATACCGACAAATACACCCCGCTTTTTCGTTTTTCCTCTATCAATGACTGCAGTTGGCTTTCACTGGTCTGCCCCACATTTAAATCACCGTCCGTAGCCAAAATAACCCGGTTGTTTCCTCCCTGGATAAAATGTTCTTCCGCCAAGTCATAGGCTGTGGATATTCCTGCCCCTCCGTTGGTAGAACCATCTGCCGACAAAGCGTACAAAGCATCCAGAATCTTTCCCTTTTCATTCCCCCTGGCTCCGTCTAATACAATCTCATCCGTCCCGGCATATGTGACAATGGAAACACGGTCTTTCTCTCCCAAGTTTTCCACCAGCATTCCAAAAGCCTGTTTCAGCAGGGGAAGCTTCTCAGGACCATCCATGGAGCCTGACACGTCCAGCAAAAATACCAGATTGGACTTGGGGGAATCTGAAAAGTCAATCTCCTGGGTTCGAACTCCGATTCTCAGCAATCCGTGAGAAGGCTCCCAGGGACATGAGGCTGCGTCAATGGTAACGCCGAACACTTCCCCTTCTTTTGGAGCTTCATATTCATAATGAAAATAATTCAGCAGCTCTTCCAGCCTGACGGCCCCTTTCGGGATCTCATCTGCCGCCCGTCCTTCCATCAGCATCCTGCGCACATTGCTGTAAGAGGCTGTGTCCACATCGGCGGAAAAGGTAGAAAGGGGCGTCTGCCCGGCTTGAAAGAATCCATGTTCTTCCGATGCATGATATTCCTCCGTATTCCAGTTGTCCTCTCCTGTCCCATTGGAAAATACAGGCTCCTCTTTCACCCCTTCTGTCATAGCGCTATCTTCTACTGCCGAATCTCTGACCACTGCAGATTCGTCGGCCCCATATTCCCCGCCTGATTCTCCCGACGCTCCATCCGACTCACCTTTTTCTTCCGTTGCCCCGGACAGGGAAGATTCCGAAGAACTCATTTTGTTGTTTTCTGACCCTCCGCATCCTGCCAGACACTGGGCCAGCAGCCCGCACACCAAAAACGCCGCCAAGAGGACTTTCTTCCTTCTTCCTTCCTCACCAAAATCAAATATCATGCACGCCTTCCTCATAATAATCCCTCCTTCAACTAATCTCGTATCACAGAACTTACTACAAACTTTATATCCTTTGCCTTTGAATTGGTTTCTTATAAGAGATACGCATGACTCTGGTTTTATTTATGGTAAAATTTCCAATAATTTTAAATTTTTTTCTTCTATTTGCAGCCGGACATGGAGAACGCCGGAAAAATCTGCCTCCTGATATTCCTCTCCCTCATAGAGCATCACAATTTCCTCTTCTTCCTTGAACGGGCCGTCTCCCGGTTCCATGATCCATGCTGTCACTTGAACCTCCTGCTCCAAAACCTGAACTTCTTTTACCTGAATCTTTGCCTGGAATACCGGAGCTGGTACGCCTTCCGCTTTCTCCGCTTTATTGACGGCCTCTTCTGACACGGCTTCTTCTGACGCTCCCGCCTCAGAGCTTTCCGCCATGTCTAAAATTTCCTCGGGAGCACAGCCTGCTTCTGCTTCCTCCCATGAGCCGTCCGAAGAAACGCTTTCATCAACCGAGCCCGATTCTGACTTGACAGACAGCCCTTTTCTGATCTGATACCACGCCGGGCCCAGTAACAGCACACATAAAATTGCAGCCGCCGCAGCCATTCTTCTCACCGGAAACCGTTTTCTTTTCACAACAGAAACAGGAACTCTGTTTTCCTTTGGCGCAAGATTTTTTTCGATCTCGTCCCACATTGGGGGGACATCCATCATTTTCCAGTTTTTGTATTGATCTTCCAATTCTTTTTCCGAAAATTCCTTCATCCTTGCACCTCCTGTTCTTCTTTATGATGTCTCCGAAGCTTCCCTATTCCCTGACGGTACAACCAGGATACCGTCCCTAATGGTTTCTTCAGCACTTCTGCGATTTCCTGAAATGTCATCTGTCCGAGAATCTTCATATCCAATACTTCCTGTTCCCCGGGCTTTAGCAGATCCATGGCCTCCTGAAAGCTGAGATTTCCCACAGCCTGGGACGCCACATCTTCTGTATTTTGCCCATCTTCCATGGTTTCCACCAAAAGCTCCCGCTTTCTTTTCCGCAAAAAATCAATGGTCATATTTCTTGCTATGGTAAGCATCCATCCTCTGTGCTTTTTTCCAAAATGATACGTATCCGCCCGTTCCCACAGCCGGATAAAAAACTCGGATGCAAGATCCTGGGCATCCTCTTTTTGTCCTGTCATATCGTATATCACAGAATAAATCAGCCCTGCATACGCCTGATATACCCGCTTTAAACCTTCTTTGTTTCCTGCCTGCATCTGCCGGATGCATTCTTCAAATTCCCGTTCCTCCACCTTTCTCCTCCTATGAAAGATACGTCTTTCCCTGCATTTTTTATGGAATCATTTTAAAAATGTTATCATAATTATTGAAAAAGTACAATCATAGGCGTATAATACGGGCAAAAAGAAAGGATTTTATTTATGCAATCAATGATCATACCCAAAAACTATCGCTCGCACCTGGATCTCCATGATACTCAGATTGCCATCAAAACGGTAAAAGATATTTTCCAGAAGCTGCTAGCAGAGCGGCTGAACCTCCACCGGGTATCCGCTCCTTTATTTGTGGACCCTGCATCTGGTTTAAACGATAACTTAAACGGCGTGGAGCGTCCTGTCACCTTCGGCATCAAGGAACAAAATGAAAAGGAAGCGGAAATTGTCCACTCCCTGGCAAAATGGAAGCGTTTTGCCCTGCAAAAATATGGTTTTTCCCTGGGAGAAGGCTTGTACACGGATATGAACGCCATCCGCCGGGATGAAGATACCGACAATATACATTCTATTTTTGTAGATCAGTGGGACTGGGAAAAGATTATTTCCCGAGAATCCAGAACTTTGGATACATTGAAGGATACGGCTTCTTTGGTCTATAAGGTTTTGCGGAAAACAGAAAAATATATGGCTATTCAATACGACTACATAGAAGAAATTCTTCCCCACGACTTGTTTTTCATCACCACCCAGGAGCTGGAGGACCGTTTCCCGGAATGTACCCCAAAAGAGCGGGAATACCGGATCTGCAAGGAAAAGGGAGCCGTCTGCCTGATGCAGATTGGAGACGTTCTCTCTTCCGGCCAGCGTCATGACGGCAGGGCGCCGGACTACGACGACTGGGCTTTGAACGCCGATATTATCGTCTATTATCCGGTACTTGACATCGCCCTGGAATTGTCCTCCATGGGAATCCGGGTAGATAAAGCTTCCCTGCTTTCACAATTGGAGAAAGCCGGATGTCCCGAAAGGGCCGCCCTGCCTTTCCAGAAAGCCATTATAGAAGAAACGCTTCCCTTCACCATCGGCGGCGGCATCGGCCAGTCCCGAATCTGTATGTTTTTCCTGCGAAAGGCCCATATCGGAGAGGTACAGTCTTCCCTTTGGCCCAAAGAGACCATGGAACAGGCCAACGAGCACGGGATTTTATTATTATAAATAGACCGTACCCTCAGCGGACAAGGGAACCTTCTCTTAAAAGAAAAAAAGAATCCGGCAAAACCGGATTCTCCCCCTGGGGCACAGATGATTCGTGCCCCAGATTTTTATTTTTCCGTCTGATTTTCGGGGCGGGCTTTTTCTAACGCCTGCTCGATCGCATTCAGCAATACTGTGGAAGTATACTGATTCTCATCTGAAAACACAATATTCTCGGTGGACTGTTTCTCATAAATCTGTTGGCTGATGCTGTCTAAGGCCGGCTGCATCAAAGGATACATGGCTGCTACAGACTCATCCAGATTTACCAGGGATATGGAATTAATGCGATTATTATCCACCACCACTTCCACATCTATGGCGCTGTCATTGAATTTAATAGATGAGTTATATACTCCCGCTATGTACTGCATGGTTTCTGCGGCATCATTTTTCCCTTTCTTATCAGGCAAAAACATAAAAATTAACAACAGGATTAAAAGTATGCCCAGAACCGCAAATATCACCGTATAGATTAGTTCCTTCATATGAAGAACCACAATTTTGGTTTTGGAACTCAAGGGGAGCCCTCCTAAATCTTCACTTGATTAAATGTATGTAAGACCAAAAGAAATTATACCACACTCTCCGTTTTGTTCCTGGAAAGACAGAAGCTGGAATCTATAGTTTCCACTTTCTTTGCTAAATTTTTCAAATTAGTTATTGACAAATAATCTTCTCTCTGCTATTATAATAAATGTGTTCGGCAGAAGCCGATACAACTTAAGCGCGAGTGGCTCAGTTGGTGGAGCGCGACCTTGCCAAGGTCGAGGCCGCGGGTTCGAGTCCCGTCTCGCGCTCTTTCAAAAAGGAAACCCTGATAGATACAGTGGTTTCCTTATTTTTTTATAGCCTTATTTACCCCAAGAGTAAAGTGGGCAAGCCCACTTCAACTCAGCTTCCGGTTCTCAAAATACGGAAAGGATTCAATCTGCTGCAAAATATCCTGAAATTCTTCCCGGGGCGCAAGATCAATATAAC
Source organism: uncultured Lachnospiraceae bacterium (assembly GCA_946549035.1). GTDB lineage: Bacteria > Bacillota > Clostridia > Lachnospirales > Lachnospiraceae > 14-2. The sequence continues at coordinate 41,789 of CAMNQH010000016.1, forward strand.
GGCGCAGCAATTCCTGCTCCTTCTGCCGATAAGGCCCATAAAATATGTCGAACAAATTATGTCCCCGAAGATAGATTTTTACCTCTTCCATATGTACCTTCAAATCTTCTATGGAACTAATCTCCTTCCCAAGCACCTGGGTCAAATGGCGTCCACTGCTTAAGCGGTGGAGGTATTCTTTCCATTTTGCCAGCAAAATCACGTAGAATTCTTCCGGAGAATTTAAAATGCCGATCTCCTTCATAATATCAGGATTCAAAAAATAATTTTCAAAGGAATAATACTTTAGAATCAATACATTCTTAGGGGTCACCCTGGGAAGCTTATCCACATCCTCCCGATTTCGTTCTTCATAATAACGACAAAGCTGGCCCGCCAATTCTCTGGCGTCCTGCCCATCCCCGTCCCGAATCATCAAAAACTGATCCTTCAAATACAGTTTATTCATATATTTCAGATTCGCGTAGGTTTTAATATTCGTACAGCTATTGGTAGTGATAATCGCCACCCTGGACAGCTGTCCGTCCGGGCCTTGAAGCTCCCCATAATACTTCTGAAGCAGGAGAGGAAGACGGCTTTTATCCTGCTTTCCCTCTACAATAAATACAAAGTTCACATTCAGCAAGTCGTTAGCCGTATGGCCAAGTTCATTTAAAATCGCGTCTATATCCGTGTTTTCCCGAATGTCCGTATAGTAATCCGCGTCTTGATATACCTGGCGAATCTGCCTGCTGTTAAAATTATAAAGAAGATTGGGGGAATGGGTCGTAAAAATCACTTGATTCTTCTTGGATAAGCGATATAAAATCTCACTGGCCGCCTTCTGCAGCCCCGGGTGAAGAAAGGTTTCCGGGTCTTCCATTAAAATAAGACTGGGAACCCGCTCCTTCTCCTCCACATATGCTTCGATTAAGGACAGCATATAGATTCTGCGCATCCCTTTTCCCAGGGAAGACAAATCCCCGGTCTGGTTCCGCTTGGGGTCGTAAACCTCCCCTTCCACCTGAAACACCTGCCTGGCGTCATAGTCTATGCGATATCGGATTTCCTCAACAAACCCGCCGTTTTTCCGAAAATAATAATTTACACGTCGTGTAAAATCCTTGAGATTTGTTTGATATAGCTTATATTCCAACAGTTTGGACAGCTCTAAGGGGTTCAAATCTCTAGTTTCCTTCTGATAGAGCAGCCCAATGCACTGAAAACAGCGGCTGCATTGCTTTGCCTGATTGAACAGGCAGCTATCCCGGCGCATTTGATTTAAAATATCATCCTCCTGAAAGAGTAAAATCTCTTCCTGAAGCTTTATCAAATCCTGGTGGGTATCCATAAAATATACTTTTGGAAATACCTGAGGAATATATTTATTATGCTTCTTTTTTCCGTCCTCGAACCGCACTCTTCCATTTTGATTGGCAACAAACGTAAAACGCAAAATCCCGTCTTGATAGGAGGGAAGCTTGCTGCAAAAATCCCGCCGCCAGGCGTCGTATCTCCGATAAGCGCTGACTACCCCGTTTTCATGAAGACGGCGCAAATCCTCTTCTTCTATGCAAAGAGCCGCGTCTACCTCGATATTCTGCCCCTTTTCATTAAAGTCCTCTAACGTGAAGTCATACGTTCCCGCCATAGCACGGATTACCTTTAAAATACTGCTTTTCCCGGTACTGTTCTTCCCCACCAAAATCAAAGCATATTCCATATCCCGAATCCGCATATCCCGGATAAATTTCAGATTGCGTATATGCAATGCAAAAAGCCGCATACTCCACCTCCTCTGACGCTATGCCTGTATGGCTATACTACCATAATAATGCCTCCGTTATTGGCGTACATACTGCTGATTCCTGCAGTATCCACCACAAAAATATCCTTAAAAGAAGCCAGGCCCCTCACTTTCTCCGCGATTGCTTTTGCCCGTTGGGGACAATTACAGTGGGCAATGGCCAGGATTTTCTGTTCACAGTCCTGAACCTTTTCCATCATCACATGAATCATTTTATCTAAAGCTTTATTCATGCCTCTCGCCTGATCCAACTGACAGATTTCCCCTTCTTCTGTAGAACCCATAACAGGCTTGATATTCAATGCGCTGGCTACAAATGCCTTCAAATTGCTCAAACGTCCGTTTTTTCGCAGGGTTTCCAAGGTCTCCAAAACAAAATAGGTGTTCTGACCCGCGATGTATGCGTCTACCGTCTCAACCACTTCTTCAAAAGACATGCCTGCTTCTTCGCACTCCTGAATCTTCATGGCAATCAGCGTTTCCCCCACAGAAGCGGATTTGGAATCAAAAACGTGAATCTGCTTCTCTCCCTTTTCTTCTATATAAAGGGACTTTCCCAATTCCGCACTGTTGTAAGAGCCGCTAAGCTTCGAAGACAAAGTCACAGCATAAATATGGGACGCCTCTGAGCTATAGGCCTCCATATAGCGTTCCGGGGAAGGGCATGTGGATTTCGGGCTGTTGGGGCTCTCTTTCACTTTTTTCAAAAAATCCACCTGGTCAAACGTCTCATCATCTACAATATGATATTCATCTACAAATATCTCCAGGGGCACCGACTCAAAATGGCCGTCCTTTTTCAAATTCTCCGGCAGCTCTCCGCAGCTGTCCACTATAATTTTATAGCTCATATTCATCCTCCTAGATATCTATATAGTATTCTGTATAAGGAAAATTGTTATTCCTCAAAACGTCTAAAAATAGGACTGGCCTTTGACGTAGTTTTAAATACTACTTAATCTTATCATAAATATCCAGGTTTGAAAAGGCTTTCTTTTACATTTTCACGGCAATTTTCACCGGAAGCTGCCCCTGGGGCAAGCCAACTCTTCTACGGCTTAATCAGTTCCATTTCCACCATTCTCCGGTAAAGTAACCGCACAGCTTACAATATTTGCCGTCACTGTATTTTTTATATCCGTCTATGGTATAATACTCTCCAACGTACGCATATCCACTACTACAACTATGGATTTCTCCTTGCTTTTTGCACAGCTTCAGAAACGTATCAAACTGTTTTGGGGTTCTTTTCCAATAACCCGTTGTTATATTTAAATATTCTCCCAGTTCCTGTGCAAAAACCATTTCCAAAGTATGGTCTTCCCATGTTTCACGATATTTGCCAGTGGTTGGAAATTCCAGCCCGCAGGAGCATGCAGCCGTATAGGACCAAAATCTTTTTCCATGCCATGTCTGTTTCGGCACTGTTTTATAGTGATTTTTCCAAACGTGTTTGTGAGTATCTTTTACCGTCACCTTACACTTATACGACTTCCCGCTTACCTTTGCGGTTATGACTGCGGTTCCCTTCTTTTTACCGGTCACTTTACCGTTCTTAGACACCGTAGCGACTTTCTTATTGGAACTTTTCCAGGTTACTTTTTTGGACGTGCCCTTTACCTTTAGCTGATATGTCTTTTTTCCATACACATTCACTGTGATCTTCGTCTTATTCAGTTTTGGCTTACTGGCTGCCTGTACCGGGACAGGCATTGCCAAAGTTAAGGCCAGAACAAACAATACCAGAATTGCTATCTGTTTTTTTCTAAATTTCATAAGAAAATCCTCCCCTCTTCCTGATTTACCGTATTACATTTTCTCAACTGGGTGTCACCTTATAATTCATTAAAATTCACTGTAAAAACACAATATTCCGGAGACTCCATATAATACATATATTCCATTCCCGGACAATACTCCGTAATTTTCTGCTGGGTGACAAAGTATTCCTTCATCTTCCCATAAAGTTCATAATCCTTGCATTTTACGGCGACGGAGGCCGCTCCGTTTTCCCAGGCTGTCCGAAACACTGCTCCAATAGCCTCCGGATCCCAGGTTTCAAAATAGCGTCCTTCTTTGACATAATAATTATTCTCCATATTGCTGCATTTTGGCAATGCAAAAGGCATTTGTGCACGGTGTGTATTAGAAATTTCCTCATCTGTCATGGAAAGGAAATTGTAATTGACAAATTTTGACGCATTATGGGAAGTATCCATATATGTGGAATTCCCCCATGTAGTATCCATGTGATAATAGCCGTCATCCAGTTTTACAAGATTCCAGGCATGGGCCTGATTATTGGCTTTCCCGGAAATAATTGTACTGGAAATCCCCAGCTGCCGCAGCAAATACTGGGTGGCGCAGGCATACCCCTGGCACACGGTCTCCCGATGAAGGAACACGCTTAAAATATTCTGGTTATCCTTGGCTCCTTCTACGTAATCCACCTGTTCTATCAGCGTTTCGAACACGTATTTCGCCTTTTCATAATCAGAATCACGAAGGGAAATTCCTCCCAGCCATTCATCCACCACATCATCCACCTGGTTCTGAAGCCGGTTTTTCTCCTGCTCTTCCATTACATAATTGGGGGAAAATTCCAGGCCAATCCGCTTTCCGCCTCTGGTATAGCTGGTAAAAACATACCCTTCCACCCAGAACAGCCCTCCGTAATCACAGTTTAATGCCTGATACGCCTCCCGCATCAATTCCGTATCCATGGTAGCCAGATTCACACTTTTTTCATAACTAAGAATCGCAGTCAGCATCTGGTCATATACCGTTTTGCCTTCATCCGAAAGGGCTTCATAGGCAAAATTACCTTCCGAAATCCGCTGAATCCGTTCCTCCGTCACCAGAGCGCTTTCACTGCCGTAAGAACCCTGCTGCACTTTCATACTGCTGGAATACTCCCTGGGGTTACTCAGGCACCCGCAGATTACAGTCATGCACCATACGGCTGCCCCAAGGAGGCCTCCTGCCTGAACCCATTTTTTCACAAAAACCTCCTGCCCTTATAGGGAAAAAAATGAAGTGATAAATGCGGTCAACTCCGCCTGATCCCTGACGCCCATTGTCTCTGTAGAAGAATGCATCGCCAGAATCGGAACGCCAATATCCACAGTAGAAACCGGCAATAAGTTTGATACAATTGCTCCCAGCGTGGAACCTCCTTTCATATCAGAGCGATTTACATATTTCTGATACGAAATCCCTTCCTTTTGACAAATTTGCTCCACAATAGCCACCGCTTCACAATCTGTAACATAAGACTGGGTACTGGACTCTTTAATACAAAACCCGCCGTTTAATACAGGATGATTGGTTAGATCCGTTTTTCCCTGATAGTTGGGGTGTACGCCGTGAGCCACATCCACGGACAACAGCATAGAGCTGTAAATCGCTTCCTGCTTTTGCATCGGAGCCCATCCAAAGCATTCGCATATCTTCTCCAATACATTCGGCAGAAGCATGGACGCCCCTCCCTGTTTTCCCCGGCTTCCAACCTCTTCATGGTCAAACAGGGCAATTACGTTACATCCTCTGTCCCTGCCTCCCTCTGTAATCCCGGATAGCAGCGCCTGGACAGAAGTAAGATTATCCAACCTGGGGGATACTAAAAAATCATCCCAAAACCCGGTTATCTCAGGCTGCTGCAAGGAAGTAACCCAAAGCTCGTAATCCAGAATCTCCTCTTCTTTCACATCAAGCTCTCTTGCCAGGAAAGAAAGCAGCCCTCGCTCTGACGGTTCTTCCTCCGAATGCGTACCGATCAGAGGCAGAATCTCCGTCTGACGGTTCAGTTCTACCCCTTTGTTTACTTCACGGTTCTGATGAATGGCTAGGTTGGGAATCACCATCAATGGCTTTTGGCAATCCACCATACATATCTTGGGATGCATCACGTCATGACTTTTCACCGCAACTCTTCCACTGACGCCCAACGGCCTGTCCAGCCAGGTATTTAAAATCACACCGCCATAAACCTCTATGTTCAGCCGATGATACCCCTCTGATACCAAATCCGGACTCGGTTTGACCCGTAAACAGGGATAATCCGTATGGGCTGCCCCTATCCGAAAGCTGTCCCGAAACTGCAGGTTCTTCCCTATGGTAAATGCCAGCAACGCAGTGCCATGGTGTTTGAGAAAATATTTTCCCCCATGCTTTATGCCCCATGTATTCTGAAATTCCAGCTCCTCAAAACCAGCTTCTGAAAGCTGACGGGCTGCCTCCGCCACCGTAAGGGGGGCGCTGGTTCCCCTTTTCAGCATTCCCATCAGCTTCCCAAGCTGCTGCTCCGTCTTTTCCTCCATTATTTCCTTCCTCCTTATTTCAGTACTCTTATTACTATACTATATTTCGGCTGGTTTCGAAAGCTCTTTATCAAAAGTTTCATTGTTCTTTTTCTCCGGCTATGTTATAATTTGTCACTGTAGCGTTACATTTTTTTATCTGAAAAGGAGTCCTATATGGTTGCATTACAATTTGCAGATATCAAGGATTTTATGCATAAGCTCTTATGTACCGATTTATTTGACCATTTCCTGCTGTCCGAAGCCACTGTCCGCACCTGGGCGGATTTTTCCATCAACGGACGGCTGAATCAGGATTTTTTCGACCCGGAGGACGAAGCCTACCAACTGGCCGCCGCATCCAGCGCTGCCCCTTTTTCTATGCTCCGCCCCATTTGCTTTCAACTGATGAAAGGAACGCGCACCCCCTTGGGATTTCACCTTGTATTCCAGCTTTCTCCGGAAAATCAGCAGCGTACCATAGAGCGTTGCGGATGCGGATTTCTCCCGGCCGATATTTCCGGCATGTTCTGGAATCTGAAATATCAGAACCGTCAGCTGACCTGCACCACCGGAATTTCTTACCGCACCTTTTCCATGGATAAGTCCCTGGAGCAGGAATGGGACCGCCTAACTTCCATATTTTTCAAGAATAATAAGATTCCTTTTGAAATTCTTTGAAATTCATAGACTTTTTAATTTTTCTTTACTTTTAGGACATAGTATGATATGCTTACATCATGCTGTTAAAACAGCACATCTATATTATTCACTGGAGGTACTTACATGCAAGGTACAGTAAAATGGTTCAACAACCAAAAAGGGTACGGTTTCATTTCTGACGAAACCGGAAACGATGTATTCGTTCATTATTCAGGCTTGAACATGGAAGGTTTCAAATCCCTGGAAGAAGGAGCTGCCGTAGAATTCGATGTGACCGAAGGATCCAAAGGCCCACAGGCAGTCAATGTAACCGTTATCCGCTAATCTTTAATCACACCGTTTAACAATGTACCTGTGTCTATAATAAAGACGGTATTTTCATTTTTTATTAAGATATCATATATTGAAAAACCATGGTTGATTAAGAACGAAAAGGAATCCTGCACAATGGCAGGATTCTTTTTTTGTCTTATAGGACTAGGAATCCTTATGAAACATCGCCATAAAAAAGGTTCCCAGAAAAATACACATATCCGACAAGTTAAAAACAACCCTTCTTACTCTCGGAAATCTGCTTTGAAAGCTAAAATAATCCACCACATGCCCTCGTCTCCATCGATCCCAAAGATTAGAAGCCCCTCCTCCTATTACCATGGAAAGTCCCAGGCGAAAGCCTCCCCGCTGCTTTTTTCCAAATGCCAGCCCAAATATGCACAAAATAGAAAATACAATGGCTGACAGTGCTCTCACCAGGCCCGGCCAACGATCCAGGGCGTCCAGAGCCGCTCCTTTATTATAATATTTCCGTAAAATCACTCTGCCTTTTAAAACAGGCTTCTCCTCCCCTGATTTTAACGTCTTATCCATCCGTTGTTTCAGCCAGGCGTCCAAACCAAATATCCCGGCTGCTGCCAATAGGTATCTCATCTCGTCTCCTCCTATTTAGAACGCAGCGCGCTAAAGGATGCATAGAGATCCAGCCTGCCGTATCCCCATTCCCGGTTGGGATACAGCCGTTGACCATCCCTAGCCGCTCCCCGAATCAAAATACTTTTAATATCCCCAGAGGTAATCCTGGGATAATTTCCTTTTACAATCGCCCATTCCATAATCAACGCCACCGCTCCGCTGGTAATCGCTACAGAAGCGCTGGTTCCCGTCCGTGTGGTAAAACGGTTTCTCAGCCCCGCCCCAATGACTTCCACAGCGGGAGCCACAATATCTGGTTTGATATTCCCGTTTATCGTATAGCCTCTTCCGGAATCCAGATAAACGCTGTTGTTTCGGGCGTCGTATCCTCCCACTGTAATGGGGAATAAAGTATTTCCCGGAACTGTTATTGTCATATCCGGATTGGAACGAATAAAATATACCTCTCCATCCAAAAGCTCCTGCACAGGAAGCCATATATCAAACACACCGTGAAGAATATCCACCCCATGAACCCGGACGTTCCAGATTCCTTGACTTGGTTTTTCAAACCGCAGAAATATCACTTGATAATCATGGCTGGCAAAGCTGATATTCTTTTCCACCGTTACTTTGGTGTCCTCAAACAAGAAAATAAATTCCTGACTGAACACATGAAGCCCCAAAGGAGCCATCCGCTCTCCGGTAGGAGAAATGATTTCTACCGTAAAAATCTCTGATATAGCACTCCACAGCTCCATGGTAAAGCCTGAAACCTGTTCCCCCACATTTACATTTACATCCGCCGAATCACCGTTCGCTTCCAGCTTCCCATAAAAGTGATGCTGCTTATTGGCCTCATTCCCCGCCGCAATGGCTCCTTCCCGCATCCGCTTGCTTACAATGCTGTCCAATACGCTGGAAAGAGGACTTACCCCGCCATGACTGCCCCAATTCGTCCCGGCGGTAATGCAAAGAACCAAGGGCATCTCCAATTCATAAGCCAGCTGGTCCAGATAAGCTATACCTGCCATAATATCATTTTCCTGAAAGGCCGCCGCCTCTTTCCGGATAAAAAAGAAATCCCGAAGATATTGTTTGGCCTGTTTCAGCTTCACCATGGCAATCTGAGCATAGGGAGCGGCTCCGGAAAAGCTGTTTTCCCCGCTGGGAGTTCCCGCCGCCAGGCTGGCCACATAAGTGCCGTGACCATTGGTATCCTCCGTGGGCACAAGCCGAAGGGGATTCTCAAGCTTCAAAGCCTCGTCAATCTGCTCCTTCCGGTACTCCGTCCCATAAATAAATCCCAGCGGCGGCGGCCCTTCCCTGAGACTTTGATCCCAAATCGCAGCAATCCGTGTGGTTCCGTCCGTATTCTGAAACACCGGATTCTGATAATCGATACCCGTGTCAATAAAGCCCAGCAAAACTCCCTGTCCCCGCAACCCCAGGGTGGGCTGGTTTTGAATCTGCAAGATATTGCTGGCCTCCATAGCCCCTTCGTCCATCAGGGTAAATACCTTGGGTATGGCCGTATACGTATAATTTCTTATGGAAAAAGGCGGCAGTCCCTGACGTTCCCAGTATCCAATCCCATACTGGTTGTTCACATCCTGCACACAGGGGCTTAATTCCAACGCCTCGGGCCTGCCTCCGTACTCCACGATCAAATCATAATAATCTTCTGAATAAACAGCTTCTGTACAATCCATGAAATACTCGCTTTTGACATACTTCCTATATTATATGCCAATCCGTTTTTTTCATGCTTACAAGACGTTTGTTCTTCACATACTTCAATCAGCCTTAGCCTGCCTGTCCCGGCAATTCCATACAGCCCCTTAAGGTAATCACCGGGCCTCCGGTATTTTCAATATAATCTCTGGTAATCGTCACCTTACCAATGGCGTCGTCCTTTGGGATCTCATACATAATATCCAACATAAATTCTTCAATGATAGCCCGCAGCGCCCTGGCTCCCACGTCTTTTTTCCTGGCACGTTTGGCAATGGCCCGCAGCGCATCTTCCTCAAACTCCAGCTTTACCTCATCCATCGCCAGCAGCTTCTCATATTGCTTTAAAATTGCATTCTTGGGCTCGCTTAAAATCTGCACCATCATATCTTCGCTCAAGGCATCCAGAGTAAAAATAACTGGCAAACGCCCCAGGAATTCCGGAATCATGCCATATTTACGAATATCCTCCACCTCCACACGGTTTAAGATATTCTCTTCATCGTCATATTTATCCTTCAATTCTCCCAAAAAGCCCATAGAAGAATGTTTATTCAACCGTTCTTTTACAATCTCTTCCAAATCTGGAAAAGCGCCGCCGCAGATAAAAAGAATATCCTTTGTATTCACCGTAGCCAAAGGCACCATGGCATTTTTACTGTTGGCTCCTACGGGAACTTCAATCTGAGCCCCCTCCAGCAGCTTTAACATTCCCTGCTGCACCGATTCTCCGCTGACGTCTCTTTGGTGCGTGTTCTTTTTCTTCGCAATCTTATCTATCTCATCTATGAAAATAATTCCATGCTCCGCTTTCTCCACGTCATTGTCCGCAGCCGCTAAAAGTTTGGATACGACACTCTCAATATCATCTCCGATATATCCGGCCTCCGTCAGAGAAGTAGCGTCTGCAATAGCCAAAGGAACGTCCAAAAGCCTGGCCAAAGTCTTCACCATATAAGTCTTCCCGCTTCCGGTAGGCCCAATCATCAGCATATTGGATTTTTCAATCTCAATACCGTCCTCGCTGTCTGACGCCACCCGCTTATAATGGTTGTATACCGCCACAGACATTACCTTCTTGGCGTGTTCCTGGCCCACCACGTATTCATCCAGGCTGGCCTTGATTTTATGAGGAGCCGGTATGGAGCGGATATCCAAAACCGGTTTCACCTTTTTGCCGTCTTTGGGCTTTTTCTTTTTCAGCTTCTGGCTCTGAGGCATCATATTCTGCAGCTCAGACAAATTGATCATGCTGATATTGGGCATATTGGACAGGTTGGACAGATTCTGAAGATTGGGAATATTGCCAAAATTCATATTAGTCATGTCATTCATGGGAAATCCTGACTGATTCATGCTGTCAAATGTCTTTTGCATACAATCCGCACAAATGCATATATTACTGGGAATCCGAATCATTCTGCCCACCTTGCTCTCGGGCCTGCGGCAAATGTAACAGACGTCTTCATATTCCTCTTTCTCTTGCGTCTCATCCTCCTGGGACGAAGGGTTTGCAGCCTCTGTCTCTGCTGCATCCGACAATAAATCTTTTTCTGACATGGAAAAATCTCCTTCTATACCTTATGTAAAAGACGGACCTTCCGCCTTCTACATAAGTATAATTCAAGGAAACCAGAATCTCAATAGGAAAATTCCCCAGAAGGAAAATTTAATTGTTTTTTTAGAAAAAATGAAATCCTACGACCTGCTGATCAATCACATCGTAATAAATCCCCATCATAACATCCGACTCCACCACCAGAAGGATACTGTCTTTTTGCTCTATCACCTGTATCGTATGAGTTTCCTCATCATAATAGTCATTATTATCTCCACTCGTCGTATTTACAGATTCCTCGATTTCCTGGGTTTTGCTGCCGTTCCAGTCATTTTTTTCTTCTGCCAGGCAGTATTTCAGCTCTTCCAGATAGGTCAAATACATATCCACATACCAATAGACACTGTTTTCTATCCCCATATTGAACCGTTCCACCTGATACAAAGGCAGATACGCTATAAGTCCAGAGCAATCCTTTAAGTTCTCCATAAGCACTTCTTTATTCCTGCTCCATTCTTTACTCTCCTGAATCCCTTCTTCCCTGCACTGGATACAAGAAAAGGAAAGAATCTCAAACTCTCTCCACGCAATCTTGACTTTATACTCTCTTCCATTTAACTGAATGGTATCATCATAAAAATAAATTTCCAGGGAATTCCCATCCCTTTGTCCTTGAACCATACTTCCTAAAATTGTCTTTTTCTGCTCCTCATACCACCGAAACACCTCAGAATGGTCCACACCCGTCGCTATGGAAATCAGGGTATAAAATACATCGCTTTCAATATAGGGGGTAAAATCCAAAACATATTTTTCTAAAAATCCTTCCTCAACCTGCTGCCCTTCTCCATAATAATTCCAAGGATACAATTGGATGTCGTCTTCTAACTGGGAATAAAAAAGATTGGATATATTACTGGTAATGTTAATCGGCTCCGGCTCCGGTGAGCTTACTAAAATCTCCTCCCCACAATAAATAATTCCCAGATATCCCACCAGCAAAATATCCAGCGCACACACAACCGTAATCACCATGGATTTAAACATCTTCATTGGCGGCGCCTCCCTTCATGCGGACTGTTACCACGGTTCCTACCTGTGACTGGCTCTCAATGGAAAGGTTCCCCCGATGCAGTTTTGCAATTTCCACGCAGAGAGCCAGCCCCAGTCCGGCGCCCCCTCTGGCGCGGCTGCGAACCTTATCTACCATATAAAACGCCTGAGTAATTTTTGCAATTTCTTCTTTGGGGATCCCAATTCCCGCGTCGGACACGGAAAAAAGGAACACTCCCTCCTCAAACCATCCCCGGATTCTGATATAATCCCCCTCCTTGGACGCTTTCATGGCATTATCCGCCAGATTATACACCAAAGATTTCACCAGCTCCTTATCCATCCACAATGTCCCTTTTTCGCACTCCAAGGTCAGATCCATCCCATGACTCTGGGCGACCACGGCTAAGGACGCCCCAATCTCTCTGAAGATATGGGAAACCTCCTCTTCTCTCCACTCTACATTGGCCGCTCCCACGGTAATCATCTCCATCAGCTTTCCCGACAGTGTACGCATTCGCCCAGCTTCTTCTTTAATAATACCCACATATTCCAGACGCTTTTCCTCCGACAGGTCGCTCTTAATCTGAAGCAAATCGGAAAAACCCAGTATGGAAGTCAAGGGCGTCTTCATTTCATGGGAAAGATTGGCAATAAATTGGTTCCGGTCCTCCGCCACATCCTCCAACGCCTGGATATTTTTTTCCACAGACTCCGCCATCCGGTTCATATTCCAAGCCAGCTCTGATATCTCATCCCGCCCCTTTTGAGGCACTCTCAGCCTGTAATCCCCCTGGGCAATGGCTCGGGTTCCCTCGTTGATTTTCTGCAAGGGGAGCAGCAAAAGTTTTACCACCACCAAAAGAACCGCCGCAATCACAACGGCGCACACCATACTTGTAATCCGGGTACTGCTTAGCATATCCCGGTACATATACAATACGTCGCTTAAATCTGTCCTGGTCATAAAATAATAGGTATTGGTCTCCAGAGATTCCTTGGAGGCAATATAAAGAGCTTCTCCAATCATCTGCATATGGCTCTCCCCTGTCTCTGATACAATGGCAATCAGTTCTTCCCTGGACTCTAATTCCTGGCTCTGATACACCAATTCCTGATTTCCATTAAAAAAGGAAATTCCTTCCTCTTCTCCAAAGGTGCTTTCCATATATTTCTGCACCTTCGCCTCCTCTAAAAGAATGGCGTCCTGACGAAGCCGCTCCGACAACAGCATGCTTTTAAAATTGCTGATGAGAAATTCATGCTCCGTATAAGCCGCCTGCCGCTTTTGCTCCATGGTAAGGCGGAAACTGCTTCTCAGCATCAAAATGCTGGTAACGCCTACTGCGAGCATTACCAGCATCAATGTATACAAAAAAATCTTTTGCCAAAGTTTCATTTATTTTATACTCTCCAATCGGTATCCCAGCTTAGGTATGGTAATCAGCCGCTCTTTTAACTTCAGCTTCTTGCGAAGCTGCTGGATGTGTATATCTATGGTTCTGGTCTCTCCTTCGTATTCAAAGCCCCAGACGGCGCTCAGCAGCCGTTCTCTGGAAATCGCCACATCCTTATGCTGCAGGAAAAATACCAGAACCTCAAATTCCTTGGGAGTAAGATAGATTTGCTTGTCCCCCAGCTTACAGGTATGCTCCTCAATATTCACGGAAATATCTCCATACTCATATACCACTGCCGTCTTGCTTACCCGGCGCAGTATGACTTCAATTCTGGCCAGCAGCTCCATGGCCTCAAAAGGCTTTACAATATAATCCTCCGCCCCCAGGCGAAGCCCCCGGACTTTGTCTGTCAGCTCCTGCTTTGCCGTAATAAAAATCACCGGCGTCTTTGTATTGGTACGGCTGCGCATAATCTCAAAACCGCTCATTTCCGGCAGCATGACGTCCAAAAGAACCAAATCAAATTCTTCTTTTTCCATTCTGCGAAACGCTTCCGCACCGTTGCCGCATACTACCCCTTCATAGCCGCCGATCGCCACAGTGGCTTCAATCAGCTTTGCTATATTTGCATCATCCTCTGCAATCAGAATCCTTATCATTCCATCCATCTCCTACTGTATAAAATCATAGAGCACTCCTCTATGACATAACGCTGTTTTTAGTATACCAGATATCAGGAAGAAAAGTCTGCAAGAAAATGTAAAAAATTTATAGAAGTTTCGTTTTATCCGCTACAAGTTCTGCGGGATTCGTATGGGTAAAACCCTATGGGATTATCTCCTTCAAAATCGGCCCGTATCACAAAACTATGATACAGGCCAAAGACTTTTGCATTATTTCTGGTTCCGGTACTGTACCGGAGTCATTCCATATTTTTTCTTAAACAGCCGGTTAAAGTGCTCCACATTCTGATACCCTACCTGCTCTGCAATCCGCTCAATGCTCTGACTGGTGCCTTTAATTAGGGAACGGGCCTTTTTCATACGGACGTTTTTAACAATCTCCCCAAAAGTATTTCCGGATTTTTCTTTGATATACTTGGAAAGATACGGCTTGGAAAGGTGAAACTCCCGGGCCAGTTCTTCCATATCCACGGTGAGATAATTCACCTGAATATAATTCATAATCTGATTGAGCCGCTCGTCCTTCATCCCCTCTCCTTCTGCCAAGCTGGGAAGCTGATTCACTGCTGAAGTCAACGCCTGAATGGAGGATTTGATAATATCTGGGTCAATGCCCGCGCCCCAATACAGGATCCCTTCGCAAGTAATTCCCACATATGCAATGGCCTTCGAGGAGGAACCTTTGGTCATGGCATGTTCTTCATATGCAGACAGCTCATAGCTCACATTAAAGTAGTGTTTGATCGCATTGCTCACAGCATCCAAACGTCCATTTCCGATTCCTGTCACCACCCGTTTTCCCTGGGTCTGTTCTACAGTGGCTTCTGCAATCATGCTGTCCCCCTGTTTAAAATGACATTCCGGTATGGAAAATACACGGCTGTTGCCGATATATTTCTCTTCAAAAATACGATAAATCCAACTGGGCGTCAGCTCCCGGTGTTCCTTGTCCGACACGTCTTTCACTGTATAGCTGAAATCTTCCTTCATCTTCTCCGGCAGTACCATTCCATAATTCTCTTTCAGGATATAGCTTACGCCGCCTTTTCCGGACTGGCTGTTGATACGGATAACATCTGCATCATACGTCCTGCCCACATCTACCGGGTCAATGGGAAGATACGGCAGATTCCATTTTTGATCTCCATGCTCCTTGCGGTAAGCCATGCCTTTGGCAATGGCGTCTTGATGTGAGCCGGAAAAAGCCGTAAATACCAGGTTTCCTCCATAGGGCTGACGGTCCGATACCCGCATTCTGGTAAGACGCTCATAAGCCTCGCTGATCTTTGGCATATCTGAAAAATCAAGCTTTGGATCCACCCCGTGGGAAAACAAATTCATGGCCAATGTTACGATATCCACATTGCCGGTGCGTTCCCCGTTGCCAAATAAGGTGCCTTCAATGCGATCCGCCCCCGCCAGTACGCTCAATTCTGCATCGGAAATACCGCTGCCTCTGTCGTTATGAGGATGTACGCAAAGAACTACATGCTCCCGGTTCAATAGATGCTTGCTCATATACTCCACCTGGCAGGCAAACACATGGGGCATAGAATTTTGAACCGTGGTAGGCAGATTGATAATCACAGGCTTCTCCCGGGAAGGCTGCCAAATAGAAAGCACCGCATTGCAGACCTCCAGAGCATAATCCACCTCGGTCCCCGGAAAGCTCTCCGGACTGTACTGAAAGGTAAAATTCCCGTCCGTCTCAGAAGCAAGATTTTTTAAAAGCAGCGCCCCGTCCACGGCAATCTGCTTAATCTCTTCTTTGGACTTATGGAAAACCTGTTCCCTCTGGGCCACGGAGGTGGAGTTATACAGATGAATCACCGCATGCTTCGCCCCTTTTACTGCTTCAAAGGTTTTCTTAATAATATGTTCTCTGGCCTGGGTCAGCACCTGTATCGTAACATCGTCTGGAATCATCTGTTTCTCAATTAAGGTGCGGATAAATACATATTCCGTCTCAGACGCCGCCGGAAATCCCACCTCAATCTCCTTAAATCCAATATCCACCAGCAACTGAAAAAACTCCAGCTTTTCTTCCAGGCTCATAGGCTCAATCAGCGCCTGATTGCCATCCCGCAAATCTACGCTGCACCAAGTAGGCGCATGGTCTATGTAATCTTTTTTTACCCAGTCATAGGAAACGACCGGGGGCATAAAATACTGTCTTTCATATTTCTCAAAATTTTTCATGAAAAAAGAACCTCCACATTCCCGGATCCTGCTGTAAAACGGAGCATTTCCTTAGTATATTCTGCAGTAATCCTTGCTTTCGGTTCATTATATCATTTCTTTTCCTGCAATGGAAGTGATAAATTTAATCAATATTATTGATTATTTTTGCAATTCTTCTTTTAGAAGCTTCTGCACCTTCCCCGGATCTGCTTTTCCCTTTGTGGCTTTCATAGTCTGGCCCACCAAAAATCCCAGGGCCCTTTCTTTGCCGTTTTGATAATCTTTTACAGACTTGGGATTTTCCTCCAGAATCCGGGAAATACACGCTTTCAATTCCCCTTCGTCTCCAAGAATTTTTAACCCTTTTTCTTCTACATATTTCTCAGGGTCTACGTCGTGGACAAATATCTCTTCAAACACTTCTTTGGCTACCGTACTATTGATGGAGCCGCCTTCTGT
>CAMNQH010000017.1 GCA_946549035.1 uncultured Lachnospiraceae bacterium
TGGTCTTCTCAAACTGTTTTTCATCCACCGGCTTGACCAGATAATCGTAGGCCTGTACCTCAAAAGACTGAAATACCATCTCTTTCAATACGGTAATGAAGATTAAAAAGCCGCGGAACTTATCAGCCCTCAGCTTCCTTGCCGTTTCTATGCCGTCCATCCCCTTCATCTGGATATCCAGAAACAGGATGTCGATCTGTCCATCATAATTCAGCAGTTCCTCACCGCTGGTAAATGTCCGAAGCTGAATCTCCCTGTTCTTTTTACAGAAAAAATCGGAGGCCATTGCCCTTATATGATCGGACATATGTTTTTCATCATCACAAATTGCAATATGGATCAATGCGCCACCTCCTAGTATTATGTTCACGACAATCATTAATTTTTCCTCAATGGAGGCCAATGTCACAATGGGGTAATCATCAGAGTACAGCTGTCACATATCGCCAAAGTAATCCCGTCCATAAGGGAAAGAACATTTTCCTGCTTGATTCCAACTACATTTAGTGTACCATTTTCTACGCAGAATACAATTCTTCCGCCGCTGCCGTTTGCAAATGCGACTACCGTTTTCATGTAAATTTCGCTTTTTTCCGATACCATCCGATTGAATTCGAGATATCCTGATTCTTCAGACATAATTTCTTCTATTGTCATTAAGCATCACCTTCTTTCCCTTTTTCCGGCATGGTATTTTCTGCTTCTAAATTATCTTTTGTCGGCATTGCCAAATAATATTCATCGGACGACATAAATTCCCGGTAATCTATTTCAATATAGCACCAATCAAGAGCTGTTTCCGGCAGCCCATTTCGCGGAAATAGCCTATTCCCTTCCCAATACCGCTTCCCTCGTTCCTTCAGCCAAGCTGACTGGTATTTTTCTCCCAATTCAATCAAGCTTCCGGCTATTTGGGAAGAAGCCTTATCTCTGCCTTTTTCACATTGTTTCAAAGATTCATAAATCTGCTCCATCAGTTCAAAGTTCTTCTTCCTTGATTCCATCTGCTGTTCTTGAATCTTTTTGCATAAAAAACTCTTATCTTTGTGTTTACACTGCTTAATACAATCATCGCAATAAATACTTTCTTCCAAAATCGGAATATGGGCAACCAATTCCAGTGCATGCTTCATGGATTCCGGATTTGGCTTCCGTTTGTCCATATCTGGAATCAAATCACATACCAAAAGTGCTTGTTCGTTTCGGCCCAATCCACCTCTGCCCGGCATATCGGATGTTTGCCTGTAAATCCCTGGAAACATCCCATGATAAATATTTGCAACCCCCATTTCAATGCTCTTTTTCTTGCGTTCCTTTTCGTCATCCCACGAACTTTGGCCAATAAAACAGCTCCCGCCATTTGCCAGCTTTCCTGCCCCGTTGCAAAAAACCATATTCGTCCCTGAGCCTAAATAGTTTGCCTGTCCTAAAATATAATAGTCTGCGGCACGGGTGGTACAGGCAGGCACCAAAAGAATCGGCCTTCGGTTCCCTTTTCCCTTTCTTCGGTAAAGGGATATTGCTTCTCCATATTCTTGAATGTCCTTCAATATTTTTTTCTCATATTCCTCATATTCCAAACGCTTAGAAGTATAATTACGAAATAACTGAAAAGATTCTTCCGCAAAACTGATCAGATTCCCAGGTGATGACAGCGCAAACAGCTCTGCACATATTAGTTCTGTCACACGGTCTCTTGCATCGCCATATTCCCGACATCCATTGCTTCCTGGATGATTCCTCACAACAGGTCGGAAATTATCATCCATTGCTGCACTGGGATTTATATCTTCGTTCAATGCAATAGATGGATATTTCTTAATTCTGGAACAATATACCTTATCCACTCCCGGCATAATGACAGGAAGCACAGCCGCATGAAACAGATTGCTCTTGCCAGCCAAATCCTGAAACAACCCTTTTGAAAATTTATAATCATATGGAATTCGGAAAGTTCCTGCCCAAATTGAAAACCGATACCCTTTATCTTTTATTTCATTCCACAGGAACTCTACCGTTTCGGGACGAACAGAATATTCAGGCAACAACAAGATTTTGACATCCAAAAAACCACAGATTTGCAGAACCTGCTCCAACAATTTTCTTCTGCGAAATTCATGACAGCTATATCCCAGTTCGCCTGTCTGCCCTTTTTTCTTGCACTTTTCCTTAATCGGATGGTAATAACTACATTCAGTTTCAAATTGAAATAATGCAATCCGGTCAAAATTACCGAAAATATTAATACGTTGTTCCCAGCTTTTCGTCTGCCATTCTCTTATTTTTCCCAAAACATCATTTATGTCTCTATCTCTCGTTTTCTCCCCTTCATCCTCTTCAGACATTATGGACTCATCCTTTGTCTGATCTTCCCTTTCTTCCTTGAAACTGCTATCTCCTTCTTCCGAATTTCCATCATATTCTTCTGATAGTTGCCCCTCTTCTATCAGAGCGTCATTCTCTGTTGGTTTCCCGTCATCTTCGCTCATTTCCTTTTCCACGGGCTTCTCCTGACCTTCTGCTCTGTGTAGCATCTTTCCTAAGCGGACCTCCACCACAGATAGCCCCACAGTTTTTCCATTCCTGAGGCTTTGTGAAAAAATCTTTGTCTCAGAATCTCCCTCTTCTTCCTCAATTTGAATCAAGCCATTGTCAAGCTTACTATAAGTCAAAAAGTGCTCCGGCTTCTCTAAATGTTGATTGTCCAAAAGAATATGTATTTTACCCTTTTTCTGATAATAAAAATCTGAATGTCTAACATCTACCCTAATCCCCAGTTTTTGATCAATCTCATGACAAAAACTGAAAAATTCATCTGTCTGGCCACAGGTCCACAAATCAAAAAAAGAATTCATCTTTTCAAACGGAAAGTCCTGACCGTCTTTTTCCGTATCCTTTAATATTCCATGAACCCATTTTTTAATCTCCCCTGCAAACTGTTCCATTTCTTTTTTCGACTCAAATCTTTCAGCCTCCAATATCCATTCGAGCAGAAGCAGCCAGCCTATATGGTTTATCTTCCTTAGCCTTTTATCGTTTTTTCCATCCAACAAACAGGTTAGAATCTCTACAATTGGGCTCTCGTCCACTGTAAGCTCCTGATTCTCATCCAGTTCCAAAGCAGCAAAAGGCAAGTCCTCTTTCTGCTTTTTCATTCTTTCTCTTTGCCCAATGCTAAAAGACTCTATCAATTCCAAAACTTGCATCCTTAACTGCAACAAAACGGCATCCGCGCGAAGACCACATACTAATGCCTGCAGACCTAGAAAATCTTCCTTTCTTTTCATATCTGCATTTACCATATCCACAAGTCCCTCTATATAATCCGCCAGAACAAGGTAAGCCTTCGGCACTCTTCTGTCCGTAGGGTGCTTCTTCATAATCTTCACTTCGTTTTTCTCGGACAGCTTCATCAATGCGTCAAACCTGCTCCGCAAATACCCTTTTGCCCAGACAGCCGCATAATAGCTACACTCTACAGGTCTATAGTCATAGTTCTCTCTTCTCATTCGCTGACTGATAAAAGAATCCACCGCCACGTTTTCCTCTAAAAATATATCCCGGTACCCACGCATGGAGAGAAAGCTTTTGGTACGTTTCATCGCCCTGTCTACAGATTTTTCATAAGAGTGAATATTCTTTATCGTATTTCCGAAACTCAAACTCTCGCCCGTCAAACGCCTGAATGTATATTCCATCATTTTGACTTCATCCGCTTTTTCCTCTGAAATCTCCTCGTTCTCATATTCCAGGCGCAATGCGTCAAAATGGCATACATCCTTGACAAGATAACCGGCAATCCAATAAGCGCTTCCTAAATCATGCAATGTATGAAAGGCAAACCTCCCTCTTCCGCCATCCAGCAAAACACCGTTTCCAGTATTCGTTTGCGGCAACAAATAAAAACAGAGAAGAAGCGAGAAATCCTCTAATTTATTTTCTCTCTTCACAAATACATTTTTTCTTGATAAAACAACCGACCACGAGGGATTTTCCTTCTGTATTTCCTGTATCTCTTCGTATAATCTTTGATACACGTCCAGAATCAACGGTATCTCTAACTCCTTTTGTCCCTTGTCATCAAATAAGGTATCCAGTGCAACAAATCCCTCATTCAATGTCATGGAAAAAAGCGAATAAGCGTTTTCCTCCTCTTGTTCCCAGTTCTCCGGCCTCACATTGGCCATTGCCGCAAAATCAACTCTCTTAACAACACTGTTCCCATGTCCCACAGACACGGTCTCAGCGATAATCCCCGGGTAACCGACACCCGGCACTACAGGCAGACAGTTCTTCAGACTTTCCTTTCCCACATTGAACATATACTCTTGATAATGGGGAAGTTTATCTATAATCTCAGCCTTTATGCTGTCCTCCAAAAGATTCAGCAAAGTAAGCAGAGAGATTCTGGTACTCTCTTTCCCTAGTTCCACCTTCCTCTGTTCCTGAAACCAATCCGCCAGACAGTACCCCAAAATTCCGGCCCTATTGTGGGCGAAAATACCTGGTGCCCCTGCCAGCACTGCACTTTGTATCTCTTTATATCCCTTCTCCTCTGACACCTTACCCAGGTAAAAAGCTGCACTATGAAAAATTGACACTATTCTTTCTTCCACATTGTCCGATGGAAATTTGCAGAAAAGTCCCCCATCCTTCTCCCAAAAAGCATATTGCCACCGGCATTCAAATACATTCTTCCCTTCAAGCTCGCATGTTCCGCCAGACATAAGCCTCTCTGCCTTCAATCGGCATTGAATCTCTGTCACCCGCAGTTTTAACGCCCATTGATTTTCCTTGAGCACCCGTTTTTCTTTCAGCTGTTCCATGACTTTCCGGACAAATTCTGCCTGCCAGCATTTTCCGATTGCCTCTTTTGCCATTTTCCAAATCTGAAAGCGCTCCTTTGCCCGTATGGAGTCACCTTTCCTTTTTAAAACCTTATTACATCCTTCTATAAACAGATATAGTTCAATCCCATCTTCCCAAAACAATGAATCTCCTGGACTTGACTTTTTTCCATCACACCAAAGCTCAATAAAACAGTCATAAATACTTTTTTCATTAATATTTCCATCCTGTCTGGCCGCCTTTATCAACAGCAGTTCGGCTACCCGAACCATATCAGCAAAGCGGATTTCCTGCGTCTGAAAAAGAACGCTCAAAAGGCGATTCTGGTCCGTCTTTTCCAAAAGAAGTTCTTTGTCCACAGCAAAAAGCGCGCTTTCCAAAATCTTCAATGCGCTTCTCCTGTCTGTTGTTTCATAAGATTCCATCTCGTCCAAAACGTCATCCAATGTATCATCCGGAAAATCAGAAACAGCGGAAACCCCAAACCCGCCCTTTTGGTCTGTAGTCCATGTAAGCGCTTCCTCTTTTGAAACCCCATCCTCTCTGTCCGTTTTGGGGCTGAGTACTAATCCCAACTCATGCAATTCACTAGTTATCAGGCTCTTCATTTCAATCAATGCATCCGCATTGGAAGATACGATAATCATATCATCCACATACCTTGCATATCGAATAATAATCGTCCCCTCGGGAGCGTTCCCGTTTATTTCCTCAACCAATTCTACAACTTTCCGATCCATCTCAAACAGGACTATATTAGCGATGTATGCGGAAAGATTCGGCCCTTGCGGAATGCCTATAGCTGCTTCATCCTTTGTAGCCACACTCCCGTCCTCGGAATCATAGTACCTGTTTTCATATAATTCTTTGAGGAGCCAGCCTGTCACCTTCTCTGCAAGGCTATTGACATCTCTCTCCTTTTCTCCCGATTGAAACGCCGAAAATTTATCTGGGTCAGCGCTCAGCGCTTTCAGCAGTGCTGGAAAAGCAGCCCTGCGAACAGCATATTGGGGAATGCTGTCATAGAATTTCCGGATATCCAGCTTGATTCTATAAATACGATCAGAATTCAACATCTGAATTCCCTCCTGAATATATTGAATATATGCTTTCCAACAGCCATAATACTCCCGGAACATCCCATGCTCCGCCACATTATTTCCTAGCAAAACATCCATATCAACCTGATAGGCGAAACTAACTGTGTCTCTGTCAGCGCTTATTCCTGTCGTAAAAATCCTATTGTTCTGCCGGTTGTAGCGCACTGCAGGGATATAGGACGTATACCCATTATCCCCCTCTCCCAGCATTTCATTTAAAACATATTGCTGAAGAATCAGCCGCTCATGGACATAAATAGACTTCGTCCGCTCTTCGCCGAGTTTTTTTGGAAAGCCCATAGTTAATAAAGGAATGCTT
This sequence comes from uncultured Lachnospiraceae bacterium, assembly GCA_946549035.1. Lineage (GTDB taxonomy): Bacteria > Bacillota > Clostridia > Lachnospirales > Lachnospiraceae > 14-2. Next base: position 6,268 of record CAMNQH010000017.1, read on the forward strand.
AAAGTATTCCCTTCCCGGAGAGTCTCCCCGAAATATGTAAAAAAGGCATCCGCACAGGCCTGAATCCGCTCCCAGCTTAGCTCGTCCAGTGGCAAAGTCTCCCTCTCATAACTCGTGCGGGCTATCTGTAAAGCTGTCTGAAACTGGTAAGCGCCTGTTCTGGCTGAAAAAACCATTGAAGCCTTTGCAGCCTTTGAATCTTCTGTACCCCGGTCTCTCACAAAAGCGTTGATTATTTGGATAAAGTAATCGTCCGATACTACCATATAGACATCCAAAATTTCTTGCCAGTAAGATTCCGGCAGCCAATGGTTTATGTTACTTAAACATAAGATTCTCTCTTCCGTCCCAAGGCTTTCAAACCGTTTCTTTGTATCTATCCCTTCCTCATCCGGTATATTGGAACGGACTAAATACTCAAAGGGGAGATATTTTACCCTCTTTGCATCTTTTCCTTTTTTAAAGATTTGGTCAGGGTCTTTTCCTTCTAATGGAACAATAATATCTATATAGCTCTTTCGGAAAAACTCTTTGCTCCACAAATTTCTCAGTGTCTGAAGATTTCCCCTTTGTCCCGCCTCGTCATTATCCATAAAAATATGTATAGAAACCGGGCAGTTGTACTCCCGCAGCACCGTTTCCAATTCTGCCGTCTGCGTTTTTGTCAGTTGACTTCCCAAAACCGCAAGCGCATTTTTTCCTTCGGTTTCCATTCGCAGTGCATCAAATATCCCCTCTACGAGATACACTTCGAGGTTCTTCACTTTTTTTTCTGCCTGAATCTTTTTCTCAAATTCATCTATCCGATACAGTATCGTTCTTTTCGGCAGTTCTTTCGTAAATTTATACTTCGGTCTACGTTCCCCGGCTGCGCGCTGGGCAAAGCCTACTATATTCCTTTTTCTATCCCGAATGGTGATTATCACCCCATCTCCCGGATAATAATCTGCATAACGGTCTGTCAAAGACCTTTCGCGCCATGGCTGACGGAGCAGCAATTGACACTGCCCCAGCTTTGTTCGTTCCTCAATAAAAACATCTCCATCCTGCACATAAAATGTCTGGAGTTTCCGTCCCTTTGCGAAAAAAATACCTCGGTTTTCCAAAAACGATTTTTGATATTGACGCTTATTCGCAAACTGCTGTAAATCCTTATTCTCCTCAGGAGTCATTTTTTCATATAATTCGTACGCAATTTCGTAACCGCTTTTCGGTATTGCTTTCTCATTTGATTTTATAAGTTTTTGCTTTTGGGACAGAATTTCCGGAAAATGCTCTTCCATCCATTCGATTCGTCCTTCGAAATCCAAGTCCAACTGTTCTCCGACAAAGTCGAGATTATCCCATCGCTTATTGCAGGCATAACAATAAGCATAATCTTCATATATCGCCATAGAAGGGGTATGGTCATCATGGAAAGGGCATTTACACATATCCGTAGTCCCCTGACCGTAAACGGGAATTCCTAGTTTTTCGCAGATGTCCTGTATCCGTATCTTCTTTTTAATATGTTTGTAATAATCATTCCTCACTTTCTGCTTCCCCCATTCTTCCATGTTTTCTGCTGTTTAGTTATAGTATAGTAAATTTGATATACACAATGATATCATATCGCACATATCTGCACAACTGACAATTCCTCCTCAAAATGCCATCTCTCTAAAATCCCATAAAAGCCACTTCTCATAATAAGGATAAAAAATACGAAAACCTGCTACCCAACTCCTCCAGGCTGCCTGAAAGAGGAACAGATACAACTGTAAGACAATCTACCCATACTGACATCACGCAAAATAAAAGAGCGAATCTCCCGCAGACAGACCCGCCAAAGCTCCGCTCTTCTTTTCCATTTCTACCACCCTTTCTCAATGTCCAAGCATATTTTCAATAAAAATCCCATATCCCTTGGTAGAATCCTGGATAAACACATGGGTCACGGCTCCCACCAGCTTGCCGTTTTGCAGGATCGGACTGCCGCTCATTCCCTGGACAATTCCCCCAGTAAGGTTCAGCAGTTCTTCGTCCACCACCTGAAACTGGATTCCTTTATTCTCGCTCTCGCTGTTAAAATCCAAAGACGTTATCTCAATCTTATATTCCCGCCGCTCTCCAGAAACTGAGCTGATAATCGTGGCGGGCCCAGGTTCCATCTCCTGCTTCAGACCTATGTGTACAAACGGTTCCGACTCTAATCCTTCCGGCGCCTGATTCAATCTGCCATATATCCCAGACTCAGAATTACCCGCTACAGTTCCCATACAGTGCCGTGCTTCGTAATCAATCACTCCTGACAATTCTCCGGGCTTACCTTTTTCTCCCCTGGTAATCCCTATAATTTTTGTTTCATATAATAGTCCCTCTCCCAGCTGGATCATCGTGCTGGTATCCACATCGCTTACGGGATGTCCCAGGGCGCCGTACTGCATATCCGCCGTATAGTAGGTCATGGTTCCTACTCCTGCCATATCATCCCGGACCCAAACCCCAATCTTATATTCCCCTTCTCCCGTCTGAACCGGTGAAACGCGGATTTGGGTGTATTCTCCGTTTCGAACCAGGCCAAGAACCACGTCTGATGTTCCATACTGACTTACTTTTTCCATTAGCTCTTCCTTTGTGGTAACTGCCTCCCCGTTCACCGTCTTGATATAATCCCCGCTTTTTACTAAATGATATGCGGGCTCATAATTCATACCGTCCAATCCGGTGACTGTTCCGGTTCCAATGGCCAAAATTCCGTCCGTCTTCACATAAATGCCAATGGGAATGCCACATGGAACCACCATCTCCTCGTTGATAACTTCCACATCCACCTCTTTGAAGGAAAAAATTCCAAATAATTTACATACGATGGAAAACTTTCCTTCCTTGGAAGACTTTAAGGTAAAAGTCTGGTTCATATCAATGTGGACACGATCCGAGGACACTTTTGGGCTTTGGTTGACGGACACTTCTGCTTTACTGCCGTTTAACTCTCCCGTTACCGGAACTTTTAAATCAAAGGTTTCTTCTCTTCCTGCAACGATCCGAATCTTGTCGGGAACCGACTGGTTCATCAAATAAAAAGAAAAAATGCAGATGAACACCAACCCTGCAAAGGCCAGCCATCTGCACCGTTTCTGAAACTTTCTGTACATTCCTTCACATTCCTTTCCGGGCAGGCAAATGCCTTATTTCTGCGGCAAGCCAATGGCTGCGGCATATAGTATCATATCCACCCTTTAGTATGCGAAGATAATAAAAATTCAATCTGGATTTTTTTAACTTCTTACTGTTTTTTTTTCTTAACCGCCAAAGCCAGCTCTTTCATCTCTCTGGCGCTTTTTTCCACGGTATCCGTAACCTTAACGCCGCCGATCATCCTGGCCAGCTCGCCGATGCTTTCCTCTTCGGAAAGAGGCTTAATCGTAGAAATGGTAGACTGATCCACCACGGATTTTTCTATTAAAAAATGATGATCCGCCATAGCCGCAATCTGAGGAAGATGGGTAATGCAAATCACTTGGTGATTTTTTCCAATTACATTCATTTTTTCCGCTACCATCTGAGCCGTTCTGCCGCTGATTCCCGCGTCAATTTCATCAAAAATCATGGTTTCTATCAAATCATTCTCCGCTAAAATCGTTTTGATTGCCAACATAATACGGCTCAATTCCCCGCCGGAAGCTACTTTTCCCAAAGGCTTTACCGGTTCTCCAGGATTGGTGGAGATTAAAAACCGAGCTTCATCTGTTCCGTTGGCCGTATATTCTTCTGTTTTGGAAAATTCCATGGTAAACGTTACATCCAAAAAATTCAATTCTGACAGAGACTGGGTGACTTGCTTCGTCAGGGCCTTGGCCTGTTTCTTACGAATCCCGGAAACCTTTTCGCAAAGATTTTTCAGCTTTTCTTCGGCAGCTTTTTCCTTTTGACTCAGCTCTTCCAGATAGTTTTCGTAATTTTTTAAAGTTTCATACCGTTTTTCTTTTTCCAATTTTTGTTCCAGCATAGCTTCTATCGTGCCGCCGTACTTGGATTTCAAATGATTCAGCAAATCCAGCCGCTGCTCCACTTTCTCAAAATCCTCCTGGGAAAATTCCGCATCCGCCTGATAGGTGGAAAGTTCTCGGTTAAAATCATTTAACAGGCTGTCTATATCCGTCAGCTGCTGTACAATTCCATCAAGAGCGCCGTCGTATTCCGCCACGGACAAGAGCTCCTTTAGGGCCCGGCCAATCTGCTGGTCCGCTCCGTTTGTCCCTCCTGCCGTCCATTCATGGGCCAATCCTGCCGCCTCTAAAATCTTTCTGCCATGGAGGAGGCGTTTGTACTCGGTCTCTAACTCCTCGTCCTCTCCAGGGCGAAGGGAGGCTTCTTCCAGTTCCTGAATTTCATATTCCAAAAAAGACAGCTCTCTGGCTCTCTGGCTTTCATCTGTCACCGCCTCATTCATCTCTTTTTTCAGAGACTGATATTGGCGGTAGGCCTCTTTCAGCGTTTCCTTTTTGCCCTTCAAGGCGTCTTTGGCAAACTCGTCTAAGATCTCCAAATGCTTATGGGCATGAAGGAGAGACTGATGTTCATGCTGGCCGTGAATATCAATGAGCAACGACGCTGCCGCCCGCATTTTGGAAGCGGGAACGCTCTCGGAATTAATGCGTCCTACGCTTCTTGCAGCCGTTATTTTCCGTGACATTATCACCTGTCCTTCCTCTGGAAAAATATCAAGCTTTGCAAGCTGTTGTTTCTGATATTCGTTTTCCACGCCAAATACCAGCTCTACCAGGGCGTATTCTGCATTCTCCCTGAGCATTTCCTTTGGCACTTTCTCTCCCAGAGCAAGATTTAAGGAACCAATAATAATGGATTTTCCCGCCCCGGTTTCTCCGGAAAGAATATTTAAGCCTTCCTTGAATTCTACTTCTGTCTCTTCAATTAACGCCAGATTTTTTACATGCAGATTTAATAACATTCTTTCTCCTTTTATTCTTTTATATCTACAATTCTCCGCAGTCGTTCCATCAAGGTCTCCGTGTCTTCTACCGAGCGGACTGCGCACATAATCGTATCGTCTCCTGCAATACTTCCTACGATTTCATGACAATCCATATGATCAAGAGCCGCCGCTACTGCCATAGCCATACCGGAAACGGTTTTTACCACCAGGATATTCTGAGCCATCTCCATGGACAAAAATCCTTCTCGAAACACTCTGGTATATTTCTCCGTCATTTCCGTATCGCTTTTGGTCAGGGACACATACTTCTGCCTGCCGTCCCCTTTGGACACCTTGGTGAGGTGAAGCTGGCGGATATCTCGGGATACAGTAGCCTGAGTCACAGGATAGCCTTCTTCCAGCAGCCTTTCTGACAATTCTTCCTGGGTTTCTATGTCGTATCTTCTTATCAGCTCCAAGATTTTTCCATGTCTTCCCGACTTCATACGATCACTCCTTACCTGGCATATTCCTGCATTTTCTTTCGCAAAATCTCAAGAAAGCTAAGCTTGCTCAGCCTTAAAAAACGCATATTTTCCTGGGCTCTGCGAATTACAATACGGTCTCCTACCGCAAGGCGGAAGGAAAGATCCCCGTCAAAGCTGACTTCCGCCTCTTCGTCCTCCTCCACGCGCCTGGAGCCGATCTCAACTACCACCTCGTCTTCGGCTCCCAAGACAATACTTTTGGAGTTCAAAGCATGGGGACTGATGGGAGTAATTAGAATCAGCTTTGCTTTGGGATCTACAATAGGACCGCCGGCGGACATGCTGTAGGCGGTGGATCCCGTAGGCGTAGCAATGATTATGCCGTCTGCGCTGTAGGTATTTAAATACTCTCCATTGACGTAAATAATCACATTCACCACCTGGAGCAGGCCGCTTCGATGGATGACAATATCATTCAGGGCAAGGTGGGGCGTGTGTATTTCTCCTTTACTCTCCCAGTACCCGCTTAACAACATCCGATCCTCCGTGGTATAAGCGCCCGCCATCAGCTGGTCAATCGCAGAAAATACATTGGTTTCATCCAGCTCGCATAAATATCCAATATGTCCCCGGTTCACCCCAAGCACCGGAACATGACGTGTTACCACATCCCTGGCAGCCCGTATCAACGTGCCGTCGCCTCCCACGCAGAACACACACTCCGTATCTTTCGGTATGACCTGAGAATCAAAGCTTAAGCTTCCCGGGCTGCGGTTTTGGGCATATCCGCAGGTTCCGCCTCTTTTACAAATATATTCATACATCCTTCGGGTCACTTTCAGCCCTTCGTCCTTTTGCTCATTAGTTATGATATAAAAATGCTTCATTTCTTATCCTGCGAAAGTGTCTCATGAGCCTGGGCCACAACCTTGGCCACGTCCACCGCATCCTCCTGCTCTTGCTGGTTCCCTTTTTGTATATGTACCAGATATTCTATATTTCCCTCCGGTCCCTTAATGGGAGAAAACTCCAGATGTCTGATAAAAAAGCCGATTTCACGGCAAAAATCCAGTACCTGGCAGATAACCTCTTCATGCACCTTCGGGTCCCTTACTACGCCTTTTTTTCCTACCTTCTCCCGCCCGGCTTCAAATTGAGGCTTAATCAGACAAACCATCTCGCCATGTTCCTTTAAAAGCTCCTTCGCCGGCCCTAATACCTTTGTAAGAGAAATAAAAGACACGTCCACAGATGCAAAATCCAAGGCCTCTCCAATATGCTCTGGAAGAACGTAACGGATGTTTGTCTTTTCCATACAGACCACTCGTTCATCCTGGCGCAGCTTCCATGCAAACTGTCCGTACCCCACATCCACGGCATACACCTTTTTCGCCCCGTTTTGAAGCATACAGTCTGTAAATCCTCCGGTGGAAGCCCCGATATCCATACAAACCTTTCCTTCCAGGGAAAGAGCAAACTGATGCATGGCTTTTTCCAGCTTCAGCCCGCCCCGGCTTACATAGGCAAGGGTTTTTCCCCGCACCTCAATGCCTGCTCCTGTTTCAAAGGAAGCGCCGGGCTTGTCCTCCCTCTGCCCTTGAACAAACACGATTCCTTCCATAATCATGGCTTTTGCTTTTTCCCGGGAAGGGGCAAGCTGTCTTTGTACCATCAATACATCCAACCGTTCTTTCATTCCTGTAACCCAATATATTCCGCCACCAGACGCTTCACAATGGAAGCAGCGTCAATGCCGGTTTCCTTTCTCAAAATATCTACATTCCCATGTTCTACATACTCATCTGAAATTGCCACCGGAAGCACCCGGACGTTGACGCCGCACTGGTTTAAATACTCCAGCACATGCTCTCCAAAACCTCCGCTTACTACATTTTCCTCCATGGTAACAATGAGCCTGTGTTCTCTTGCAAGCTGCAACAGCAATTCCTCGTCTAAGGGTTTTACAAAGCGGGCATTGATTAAGGAACACTGATACCCCGCCTCTTTCATAGCGTTCCGCACTTCTACCGCTGTTTTCACCATACTTCCTACGGCAATCAGAGCAATCTCTGATTCGTCGTACAAGACCTCGCCTTTCCCATAGACGATAGGCGCCCGAAATTCTTTCAAGCCGTCGTACGCTTCTCCCCTGGGATAGCGCACTGCCACAGGATGATCAAAGTCAATGGCAAACTTCATCATATCCGACAGCTCCCATTTATTCTTAGGAGCCATAATATTCATATTTGGGATGGAGGACAAATAAGAAAGATCAAAGATTCCCTGGTGCGTCTCCCCGTCGCTGCCTACAAGACCTGCCCGGTCAATGGCAAACACCACCGGCAAATCCTGGATGCAGACGTCATGGAGAATCTGATCATAGGCTCTCTGTAAAAAAGAAGAATATACGGCAAACACTGGTTTTAAGCCTGCGGCAGCCAGCCCTGCCCCGAAGGTTACGCCATGTCCCTCTGCAATACCCACGTCAAAAAACCGTTCCGGGAACATATTTCGGAATCGTTTCAGCCCGGTGCCGTCCGCCATAGCTGCCGTTATGGCCACTACCTTTTCGTCCCGGTCGCCCATTTTTCGCATTACCGTGGAAAAGACGTCCGTATAGTTGGCCTTCACACGCTTTTTTGCCGGAAGCCCCGTATCAATCTCAAATGCATCCGTTCCATGAAACCTGGAAGGATGGCGCTCCGCCGGAGGATATCCTTTTCCCTTTTGGGTCATAACATGCACCAGCACAGCCCCGTCTACCTTTGCAGCTTCCCGGAAGGTTTTTACCATCATGTCTATATTGTGGCCGTCAATGGGGCCCAAATAAGTAACCCCCATGTTCTCAAACAACATTCCCGGAATGAAAAGCTGCTTAATGCCGCTTTTCGTCCTTCGAATCTGCTCCACCATCCGCTCTCCGTACCTGGGAATCCGGCTCAGGGAATTGGTAACCCCAGTCTTTAAATCCCGATATGCGTCCGCTGTACGCAGATTGCCCAAATGCCGCGATAATCCTCCCACATTCTCTGAAATAGACATATTGTTATCATTCAGGACGATGATAAAGTTGGATTTTAAGCGGGACGCATTGTTCAAAGCTTCAAAAGCCATACCCCCCGTCAGCGCTCCGTCCCCAATGACAGACACCACCATATTTTTCCCCCCAAGAATCTCCCTGGCCTGGGCATACCCCAGCCCGGCAGAAATTGATGTGGAACTATGGCCTGTATCAAAGCTGTCGCAATTACTTTCTTTTCGTTTGGGAAATCCGCTGATTCCGCCATATTTCCGCAGCTGGCCGAAGGACTCCCGTCTCCCGGTGAGAAGCTTATGGGTATAAGATTGATGTCCCACATCCCATACCAGCTTGTCCTCCGGAAAGGTCAGGGCCAAATGCAATGCCATGGTCAGCTCCACCACCCCAAGATTCGAAGCCAGATGCCCTCCTGTCTGGGAGATGGTTTCAATCAAAAATTCCCGAATCTCCTGGGCAAGAAGATCCAATTCCGAAGCGGACAGCTTTTTGATATCATTTGGTTGATTGATTGTCTCCAGCATCATACGTCTATTTCTCCCTGTGAATCAGATGCAGCATCAGCCGCACCAAAAAATCATTTTTTACCACCAGCTCTTCCAAACGGCTCACAGCCCGCCTAGAAAGTGATTCCACGTCTTTTTTTGATTGTTCCATGCCATAGAATGTCACATATGTGGTCTTTTCATTTTTTTCATCACTGCCGATGGGTTTTCCCAATACTTCCTGGGTACTGGTAATATCCAAAATATCGTCCTGAATCTGAAATGCCATTCCTAAATCCAAAGCCGCGCCTTCCACCAGACGCTGTTCATTTTTGGTAGCTCCTGCCAATATCGCCCCAATCAGCATGGAGGCCTCCAAAAGGGCGCCTGTCTTCAGCTGGTAAATAAATTCCAGGCGTTCTTGATCCAATTCATTCCCGGAAGATTCCACATCTGCCGTCTGGCCGCCAATCATACCGTAAATTCCAGCTTTCCTGGCCAATACCTTCAAGGCCTTGGCGATATTTTTATTCCCGGGTTCATGGTCAAAAGCCATAAGGGCTGTTTCAAAAGCATAGTTTAAAAGCCCGTCCCCAGCCAAAATGCCAAAGGCTTCTCCATACGCCGCATGGGTCGTCTTTTTCCCTCTGCGGTATTCATCATTATCCATTGCAGGCAAATCGTCATGCACCAGAGAGTAGGTATGTATCATCTCAATGGCAGCCATAAAAGGTTCTATCACCTGGGACTTTCCGCCAAACAGCCGGTAAGTTTCCTGCATCAGCATAGGACGAAGCCGTTTTCCCCCTGCCAAAATGCTGTAGTTCATGGCCTCTATTACTTTCTTCTGATACCCCTCTTCTTTGGGAAGATACCCTGTTATGATATTATCAATTTCCTTTGCCTTGCGCACAAGCTCCTTCTCTAGTTCCATGCTACTCCTCCTGGTTCATCATCAGCAGCTTTTTCTCCACCGCATCAATCTTATCATTGCACTGTTTCAGCTTGGCTACCCCTTGCTGATACAGCAAAAAAGAATCTTCCAGGGAGATATCATTCTTATTGATCTGCCCCACAATCTCCTCAATTTCCCCCAACAGCTCCTCCAGCGTCTTCTCCTGGACTTCCTCCTGCATACGGCTCCTCCTTTTTCAAACAATCCTCCATTGTAATCTCCTGCACCTGAACCTTGGCCTGTCCCTGTAAAAAATGTATCTGAAGCAAATCTCCGGTTTTTAAGGCGGCAGCATCCCGGACGGCCCGGCCTGTCTCATCCGCCACAAAGGCGTATCCCTGACTTAGTTTCTGGAGAGGCGACGCTCCCTCCAGCCCTCCGGCACAAAGCTCCATTCTGTGGCGGAGCATGAATAACTTTTGCTCCATCACATCCGAGAGCTGCATCTGCAAATCTCCCCAACGCTGCCTTCTGTCACGAATCCGGTTTTCGGGGGTAAAAAAGCTTATCTGCTCTTTTTTATGCTTTACCCGCTCCCTGTACGTTGCGATGCAGCGGGACATGGTTTGATTTAAGCTTACACCATATCCCATAAGCTGCTCCTGAAGCTCTTTCACATCGTAGACCGCCAATTCCGCCGCTGCGGAAGGAGTAGGCGCCCGCAAATCCGCCACAAAGTCAGAAATCGTTACATCCGTCTCATGGCCTACGGCAGAAATTACAGGAGTCCTGCATTCAAAAATAGCTCTCGCCACCGCTTCTTCATTAAATGCCCACAAATCTTCCATAGAACCGCCGCCCCGGCCTACAATCATAACGTCCACACCGTAATCATCCAGGGCTGTAATTCCCTCTACAATGCTGGCTGCAGCTCCTTCCCCCTGAACTAACGCCGGATACAAGATCAGCTGCACATAAGGATTTCTCCTGGAAGCGATATTTTGAATATCCCGGATGGCCGCTCCGGTAGAAGCCGTCACAATCCCTACTTTTTGGGCGTATTTAGGGATTGGCTGTTTGTATTCCTTCGCAAACATGCCCATTTCTTCCAATTCCCGCTTTAGAGCTTCAAACCGTTGATACAAAAGCCCCGCTCCGTCCAACAAAATCTCTTTGGCGTAAAGCTGGTATTTTCCATCCCGCTCATATACGGCAATCGTTCCTAAAACCACCACATTATCCCCGTTTTTCATGGGAAATCCAAGACCTTTCCGGTCTCTGGAAAACAGAACGGCCTGTATAGCTCCTCCTGCATCCTTTAAGGTAAAGTAGGTATGTCCCGTAGGATGATATTTACAGTTGGATACTTCGCCTTTTACATAGATGCGATTCATCATAAAATCCTGGGCAAACATATTTTTGATATAACTATTTACCTGACTGACGGAATATACATTCTTGTTCATACCATTTTCGCAAGTATTCCGTTGACAAAAGATGCGGAATCATCGGTGCCGTAATTTTTCGCCAGCTCTACGGCCTCATTGATGGCAACTCCTGTGGGAACATCTTCCTCATATTTTATTTCATATACGGCTAGACGGATCAACGTCAGATCCACCTTCCCCATACGGCTGGTCTTCCATCCTTTGGCTGCTTCATTGATCTGCCCGTCAATTTCCGTCAAATGCGCCAAAATATCTTCAAACTTACGTTGTATATAGGATGTGTCTTTTTCTTCCCTCTTATCCAGCTCTTCAAAAAACAAGGCAAGCTGCTGGGAAAGCTCGCTCTCTTCATAAAACTCTGCCCGAAACAGCATCTTAAAAACCTGTTCTCTTAACTCTCGTCTACTCATGCACGACTCCTTTTGTCCTTTTGTTCCAACAGCCAAATACCCCGCAGCCTGCCACGCCGCCCCCAAGGCGCCGCCAGCCCGCTGCGGGGTATGATTCCTTATGAACGCTGTTTGCTTTTTCCCATATCTACCGTTGCAATACGGATATCTACGCTGTGAACTTTCAGGCCCGTCATGTTCTCTACCGCCGTCTTCACCCGTTCTTGTACTTTCACGGATACCTCAGGAATTGCGTAGCCAAATGCAATATTAAGCGCCACATCCACATTTACAATCCCGTCGGAAACTTCTACTTTTATCCCTTTGGAAAGGTTCTTCATTCCCAGCTTGCTTACCAGCTCGTTGGTAATATTCCCCGCCATGGAGCTGACCCCTTCTACCTCCGTAGCCGCCAAGCCTGCAATAATAGCTACCACTTCATCTGCAATCCGTACCTCGCCCAAATTATCGTCTTTTATCATATATGCTTTTCTGTCTTCAGCCATATCTGCGCCTCCTAAAAATAATTATAATAACTTATTATAACAGAATCTCCTTCATTTGCAAAGACAACTTTTTCGATTCAAACCATTTCAAACTATTTTCCCCCGCCGGACATATTTTCATTCTACAAAAAGTGTGATAAAATATACTCCGAAAAAGAGCCAAGCATCTTTTTTCCATAATAATAAACGTTTCACGGAGGTAAGCCATGTTACAGCAAAAAGACCATTTCCACGGCAGCGACCTGGAAAAAATAGAAGCAGCCTACGGTATCAAAAAGGAAGAGATCACCAGCTTTTCCGCCAATGTAAACCCATTGGGAGTATCCTCCCTGCTGCGGGAGACTATCGCCTCCCGGATTGACGCCATCACCACTTATCCCGACCGGGAATATGCATCTCTGCGCCGCTGTATGGCATCCTACGCTGGCTGCGACGACAGCCAGGTGCTGGTGGGAAACGGCTCCACAGAATTGATTTCCCTGTTTATTCAACTGGAGCAGCCAAAAAAAGCCTTAATCATCGGCCCCACCTATTCAGAATATGAACGGGAGATTTCTCTTGGAGGAGGCGCCTGTCTCTACTATCCTCTAAAGGAGGAACTGGATTTTGTCCTGGACGTAGAGGATTTTACCAGCCACCTCAATGAAAGCATTGATCTACTGGTTATTTGCAATCCCAACAATCCCACTTCCACCGCTATTTCCCGCCGTGATATGCGAAGGATCCTGGACGTATGCAAACAGCACGATATTTTTGTAATGGTAGATGAAACCTATGTGGAGTTCGCCCCGAAGCAGGAGGAAGTCAGCGCCGTTCCTCTTACCAGCTACTACAATAACATTATTATTTTGCGGGGAACCTCCAAATTTTTTGCAGCCCCCGGCCTGCGCTTAGGCTATGCCATCACCGGAAATCGGGATCTAATTAAGGCCATCCACACCCACAAAAATCCATGGACGATTAACTCCCTGGCGGTTGTGGCCGGAGAAGCCATGTTCACGGATCAAGATTATATCCAAAAAACAAGAACCCTTATCTCCTCTGAACGGGAACGGATGCAAACCGTCCTATCCAGGGACTGCCGTTACAAAGTGTACACTCCCACCGCTAATTTTATGTTGGTAAAAATCTTAGAGGACACTCTGACCGCGGACGTGCTCTTTGAAAAAGCCATTCGCCGGCGCATGATGATTCGAGACTGCTCCACCTTTCCATTTTTGGATCACAAGTTTTTCCGGTTTTGCGTTATGTCCCCGGAAATGAACGATGAGCTTTTGGCATGTCTCACAGAGCCATTCCACAAAGAATAGACCATAATTTCTGTCAAAATTCCTTAAAACCTATTGACATTTATCTTCTTTTCCTTTATTGTATTATTAATATAGTACAATAATACAAAGAGAGGTGATTACATGTCATGGAACCTGGATTCGGACCGGCCTATTTTTTTACAGATTATCCAAAAAATACAGACGGACATTATTTCAGGCTTCTACCAGCCGGGAGACAAGCTTCCCTCCGTCCGGGAGCTGGCTTCGGAAGCTTCTGTGAACCCTAATACGATGCAAAAAGCCCTGTCCGAATTAGAGCGCACCGGATTGGTCTATTCCCAGCGCACCAGCGGCAGATTTATTACGGAGGATCATAAGATGATTCAACATCTAAAATCGGAACTTGCCCAGAAGATCATTGAAGAATTTCTGGAGCATATGAGCCAGCTCGGCATTCAAAGAGAAGAAGCTATTGCCCTGATTACAGAGACTATCAAGGGGGAAACCAAATGACATTATTAGAATGTAAGCATTTAACCAAAAAATTCGGCAAGCGCAACGTTCTGTCCGATATCAGCCTGCAGGTAAACGGCGGCCATATCATCGGCCTCTTAGGACCCAACGGCAGCGGGAAAACAACGCTGATTAAATTGATTTGCGGCCTTTTAACTCCTACCTCCGGAGAAATCTATGTAAACGAAATGCCCATCGGCACTTCCAGTAAAAAAGTAATCTCCTATCTGCCGGACCACTCTTACCTCAACGACTGGATGCGGGTGCGGGATATCATTGATTACTTTGAGGACTTTTATGAAGATTTTGAATCTATCCGGGCCTATGACATGCTGGCCAAGCTAAAAATCAATCCCTCTGACAAGTTAAAAACCATGTCCAAAGGAACCAAAGAAAAAGTTCAGCTAATTCTGGTTATGAGCCGCCGGGCAGATTTGTATATCCTGGACGAACCTATTGCAGGGGTAGATCCGGCCGCCAGAGATTATATTCTGGATACAATTTTATCTAACTACGATGAAAATGCTTCCATCCTGATCTCCACCCACCTGATTTCTGATATTGAAAATATCCTGGACCAGGTTATTTTTCTGCAAAACGGCGTCATCCGTCTCCATACGTTTGTAGACGATATCCGCCAAAAGGAACAAAAGTCTGTAGACGCTCTGTTCCGGGAGGTGTTCAAATGTTAGGGAAATTAATCAAACACGACTTCAAATCCACCAGTAAAGTTATGGTTCCCATTAGTATTGCCTTTGTGGCCATTACCTTGCTGGGCGTTCTGTTTCTGGGAACAAACCTGATGCAGCAGGAGGAATTGCTTCCTTTGACGATTACCCTGTTAATTGCATATATCCTGATGTTGATCACCCTTACTATGATCTCTCAGATCTATCTGATTGTGCATTTTTACCGGAATATGTTTTCCTCTCAGGGATATCTGACCTTTACTCTTCCGGCCTCTCCTCAGAAAATTTTTCATTCCAAAATGCTTGTGGGGTGTACCTGGCTGCTGTTTATCTCTGTGTTGACCGTAGTTTCCGCTTTGATTTTAATCGGCGCTGCCAGCGGTTTTGAAAATATTTCTTCCATAATCCATGAAATATTTTCTATGCAGCTATTTACAAACGGCAATCTGGGAACCGATTTTTCCGCAAGCTTTACAGAGGTGATTGGATATAATTCCAGCCAGTTACTCCTGTTGTTTTCCATACTAACTTTGATATCTATTTATTATAACATTGCCGTGGGATATGGAAGCGTCACCATCGGGCAGCTTTACGCCAAACATAAAGTAGTAGGCGCCGTACTGGTATACGCGGGCACTTATCTGCTTATGCAGATTCTTACCACAGTCACCATATTTCTGGTTTGCTTAAAGCCCGTCTTAGACATCCTTGCCACCCCCGAAGTGGAACTAGAAGGCGCGGTGTTCCTCCAGATGATGCGCTCTATTTATCGGCCTATGTTTCCGTCTATGATTTTAACCCAGTTAGGAGCAGGTATTTTACTCCATATTGCTTCCATCGTGATTGTAAATAAGAAAGTGAATCTGGATTAAGCCGTATAAAAAATATGTTCTGCCAGTCAGAATCTGTTGCAAAAAATACCATGCAGAAGACAACTGCCTTTTGCATGGTATTTTTCATTCGTAACAATAGCTCCCCAAAGGGTAAGCTCTATTGCATCCCCCTTAAACGATCATTTTTCTTTTTCAACACTGCACCACATTTACGTTGCAGTCCTCCATCCGTTCCTTCCACTCCTCATTCATCTCATAATCCGTAACAATCACGTCCACATCGGAAAAATCAATGATTTTGGTAAAGGATATCCGTCCGAACTTTCCACTGTCCGCTGCCAAAATCTTGGTAGCGGCAGAGGCCAGCATCTGCCGTTTGATGCCTGCGTCCAGTTCGTTGGAATCGGTGAAGCCCTTGTAAAAATCCACGCCCTTACAGGACAGGATCACTTTGTCTACATAAAATCCGTCCACCATTCGTTCTGCCTGGTACCCCACCAGAGACAATGCACCTGCCCGGAGTGATCCTCCGGTAGAAAGTACCTTCCACCCTTTTACGTCAGAAAGTTCCAATAGAATCTCTATGGAATTGGTAATAATTGTGATGTCCTTCTTATGTCGTATTTGCTTCGCCACAAAAAGCGCCGTGGTACTGGCGTCTAGCATAATCCGGTCTCCGTCTTGAATCATCTCGCCGATAACAGCCGCAATCTGCTTTTTTGCCTCCACATTCGCTCTTTTTCGCACCAAAAATGGCAGTTCTTCTTTGTCGTTCTCTTTCAAAACAGCTCCGCCATAGGTACGTTCTGCAAAGCCGTCCCGTTCCAGCTTCTCTAAATCCCGGCGAATGGTTTCTTCCGTCACGTCGTATTTTTTACTTAAATCACCGACAACCACTTTGCCCTCTTCTTTTAGCTGGGTCAGGATCTCATTCCTTCTTTCTGCCGCTAACATGCTGTTCCCCCTTTGCATGCCAAATGAGCTGCTATAAAATTGTCTCCCACAGCTTCGGGTCGGGACTTGCCACCACGGAGCTGTCAAGATACATGCCGTTTTCACTTACGGCTGCTTCTGCTTTCTTCACGGCTGCTTCCACCGCCGCTATCTCTCCCGTTAAAAATACATAGGATTTTCCGCACATCCCCCGGGCCACTCGGATTTCAATTAAATCCACTTCCGCCGTCTTGGCCGCTTCGTCCGCCGCCACAAAAATTGCCGCTGCTGAAAAAGTCTCTAAAACGCCTAACGCATTTTTATTTTGAATCTCTGCAGTTCCATAGACGGCTGGAAAAATCCCTTCATGGGGATTGCCCAATAGAAAGCTGTCGATCAACTGCTGGGGATACGCCGCCTTAGCCGCATCAATGGAGGCTCTGACCGCGCTGATATCCCCGGTAAACAGGATAATGTATTTGCCCGGGCATACGGTCTGGGCCTCTATCACATCCACCTGTGCCGTCTTAATCACCAGATCCGCCGCCAGTATGCCTGCGGATACGGTCTTATATTCTACCATTCCAATTGCTTTGCTCATGATGCTTCCCTCGCTTTGATCGTAACTGTTTGTTCATTCACATCTATCACTACCCCGTCAATGGAGGCGTGAATTGGAAGGCTTAACGCCCCCTCTTTGGCCTGCCCGATCAACTGGCCGGCCGTCACCGCATCCCCCACTGTTACCACAGCCTGGGCCGGAGCGCCGATATGCTGGCTTAAGCGAAGCTTTACCAGCCCCGTCCTTACTTCCCCTTCCTCTAAAGGCGCCGGGTCGTCATACATATCCAGCCCAAGCCTGGACTGGAGACGTTTCACCGGAACCTTGCGATAGGAAAGCTCTCGTTTTACCGGCTCACCTTCTATTCCCTTTGGCACGGGAACGCCCTTTGCCCGAAGCCCCGTTTTATATTCCTGAATCAGGCTTCTGGGCGAGAGCCCCTGCATACAGGAGTACATCTCGCATAACCCGCAGGACACACAGAACATCGTACCTAAAAACGGTTTGATATCCCGGGTGGTCCCGCTGGTGGCCGCCCGCATAAACGCATGAGGCTCAATGGGGTGCCCCAGTAAATTTCTGGGACAAAGATCCGTACACATTTCACATTGACAGCATGCGGCCATTGCACGTTTCAAATTAATCTGGATATTGCCTTTTTTCTTCTGCACCACCGGATGATCCTGTTCCAAAACCAAAATGGCGTTACTGGTCTTGGTGATCACGTCATATTCTCCCGCCAAGGGTCCGGTCATAGGGCCTCCCATAATATAGGCCGGCTTTTTGGCTGTGACCTTTCCCGCCAAGGCAACTACGTCCCTCACGGACATTCCTAAGGGTACGAGCCTGGTGCAGGGATGTTCTACTTCTCCGGTAATCGTGATATATTTTTTTGTCACCGGAGCTTTCTGGTGCAGTGCCCGGTAAATATTATAGACTGTCTCCACATTAAATACTGCCGCTCCCACTTCTATTGGGATGCTCCCCGGAGGTACGACTTTTCCTGTGAGCTCATGAATCAGCACCACCTCGTCTCCGGCAGGGTAAATCTCCGGCAATAACCCCAGAGAAATCAAGGGGAAGGAGGGAAGCTGGGCTTTCACAGCCTCCACCGTATCGGTATATGCTTCCTTAACCCCTACAATGACTTCTTCCGCTCCCAGGGTCTCAGCCATTCGCTGCAATGTGCTTAAAATTTCAAAGGTATGTACAGAAAGGAGCTGGCGGTGCAGTCGAAGCAGCGGCTCGCACTCGGCGCAATTTAACAGAATTGTCTTTGTACGGTCGCTGAACTTCCCGTAAGTGGGAAAGCCCGCGCCTCCTGCCCCTGCCACACCGGCTTCTTTTACAGTCTCAATGAGTTCCCTTATTTCCATGGCCTACTCCAATTCTGTTCCGTTGTCCACGATCCCTACAATGGCTGCATCTACCGGCTGTTCTTCCTTGCCGCAGCCAATACGGGCCGCGCTTCCTAAAGCGACCAGAACCACTTCTCCGATTCCGGCCCCTACATTATCAACGGCAACAATGTTGCTTTCCGAAGCCCTCATGGATTTGAGCGGCTCTATGATGAGAAATTTATTTCCCACCAGGTTTTCATTTTTCCGTGTGGAAACCACGCTTCCCACAACTGTCCCTATTATCATACTGCCCCAGTCCTTTACCTGCCTATTTGATCACCACTGCATCCCCGGTTTTAATTCCGGAGGCGTTGGCTTCGTCCGTGTCAATATGCATCTCCAAGGTGAAGCTGTCGTCCACCCGAATCAACACTTCCTCAAAGGTGGTTCCTCTGGCGCTGACAGCCGATACGGAGACCACGTCTTTATCCTTCAGTCCGGCCGCTTTGGCGTCTTTGGGGGACATATGAATATGCCGCCTGGCCACGATACAGCCTTCTTTTAAATAAATTGCTCCTTTGGGGCCTACGATGGCAATGGGGGCGGAGCCTTTAATATCCCCGGAATCCCGGAGAGGCGCCCGCACTCCCAGCTTCATAGCGTCCGTTTGGGAAATTTCCACTTGGGAAGCTTTCCGCACAGGGCCTAAAATCCTGACGTTTTCAATGGCCCGAAGCTTCGTTCCCACAATTGTCACCTGCTCATTGGAGGCAAACTGCCCGCCCATCAGCTCTTTTTTCTTCGTAAGCTCATATCCGGCTCCAAAAAGTGTTTCTACGTCCGCCTGGGTTACATGCACATGTCTTGCCGATACTCCCACCGGAACCATAAATCCCTCTTTGTTCCCTTCTGGCTGGAGCATTTCCATAACAAGCCTTGTAATCTGTTCTATATTTCTTTCATCCACCATGGCTGCTCCTTACTTTTTGCATCTGCGGTATCAATCCGCAACGGATTGGCCCACGCCTGCCGTCTGCAGACATGGGCGAAACTGTTGCGTTCCTGTTCCTATTTTAGGGTAGGCAGGATCTTTTCCACATCGCCATGAGGTCTGGGAATTACATGGGTGGCCACTAATTCGCCTAATCTGGAGGCGTTGGCCGCCCCTGCTTCTACTGCGGACTTTACAGCCCCTACGTCGCCCCGCACCATAACGGTTACTAAGCCGGAACCGATTTTCTCGGTACCGATTAATGCAACATTAGCTGCCTTTACCATTGCGTCCGCCGCTTCAATCGCAGCAGTCAGTCCTCTTGTTTCCACCATTCCTAATGCTTCCTGTGCCATAATTGTTACCTCCTTATTCTGAGCAGGCGCCTGTGTTTGCGCCTCCTTCTGTGCCGCCGTCTCTTCCGATTTCAAAGCTGCCGCTTCTGCCGCTTCCCTGGCCGCCTTGACGGCTGTCTGCTTCACAGCCGCGTCAGGCTCCGCTTTGGATTGCGTCCGCTTTGGGGACTTTTTGGAAGACGATGATTTTTTCTCATCAGCCGCCGTTTCCTCCTTGAGCCCTCCCTCGTCCTTTATGGTGTTTGTCTCATCCGGCATTGCTTTTTCTTCGGAATTCGGCAAATCTTTTTTATTATTATCTGGCATTTTTTCACCGCCTGTATCATTGTCCCCATGAACTTATGGGATATTGCCTCTCGTTCATTTTTTCATACGGCTTGCACTTAACTCTACCATTTTAATGGTTTCCTCATGGGGCCTTGGGATCACCGCATGAACAGCAGGCTTATGGGAAATGCACGTAGCCGCTGCTGTCTCGATTGCCTGGGTAACTGCAGATACATCCCCCTGCACCACAATGGTGACCAGACGTCCTCCCAGCTTGCGCTCCCAGGTAACAAACTCCACGTCCGCCGTCTTTGCCATGGTATCCAGTGCCGTCATTGCTGCAACCACGCCGCAAACTTCAATAAATCCTAATGATTTCATACTGTATCTCTCCATCTATGTATGAGACGCCTGCCGCCTTTTGCCAAGCCTTAGATTGTGGGCAGAATCTTTTCCACATCACTGTGAGGCCTTGGAATTACATGGGTAGCTACCAGCTCGCCCAATCTGGAAGCGCTGGCGGAACCGCTCTCTACGGCGGCCTTTACTGCGCCTACGTCTCCACGTACCATTACGGTTACCAGACCGGAACCGATTTTCTCAGTACCGATTAAGCTTACTTCCGCAGCCTTAACCATTGCGTCCGCAGCCTCAATTGCTGCTGTCAGCCCTCTTGTCTCTACCATTCCTAATGCTTCCTGTGCCATAATATATATCCTCCTTTATGTCTTCCCTCCCGGGAACTTGAGTTATCATTTTCGCCTGAGCTTATCTCTTAACTGCCCCGGCTTTAAGACTTATCCAGCCCGTTCAAACGCAGCATCATGTCCGTATCCTCTACTGGCCCCGGGATGATATGTTTGCTTACCATTCCGGTAAGCCCTTCTGCCGCTTCCTGAGCCGCCTCTACCGCTGCAGTCACATCCTCCACGCTGCCCCTGAACTTCACACAGATGATCAGCGGTACCGGAAGGGCGTCCGCATTGGCAGGTTTATTTCGGTCAAAGGGCTCCAATGTCACATTCGCAGCCTTACATCCGGCGTCTCCTGCCACAAAGGCGCACACAAGACCAAATACTTCTATGATTCCTACTGCCTGTTGTGCCATTTCTTACCTCCGGCTTATTCGTTGATAATCGCTATTTTCAAACCTTCCATAGCCAGGTTCGTCCTGTGGGCCTCATTGATCTGTTCCAATGGGAAGGTGTGGGTAATCAGTTTATCTATGGGAAGCCCGATAGCCTTTGCACTCTTTAAGAAATCAAAGGTAGTGGCATAATCCCTGAGGGTGTATACCCAGGAACCCACGGTGGTAATCTCCTTGGAGCAGATATCAAAGTGAGGATTGATGGTAGCATCCCCGCCGTTGATGAAAAATCCCAGCTCGCACAGGCCGCCGCCGTTACGGATAAACTTATAAATATTCGCGTGTGCCACGGGAGAGCCGGTACACTGGAATGCAAAATCCGCCAGATATCCGCCGAAGGCCGCTTCCACGCCTTTCGTTAATTCTTCTATGCCCTTGTGATCCTTGAAATTCACCGCAGCGCCAGCTCCCAGCTCCTTGGCAAAGTCAAGGCGCTTCTGTTCGCCGTCTACGGCCACAATGTTCTGAATTCCCATGGTCTTTAAAATAGCGATACAAATCAGGCCGATGGGGCCGCAGCCCTGTACTACTACTCTGCTGTTAAAGCGAAGAATCCCTGTCGTCTTAGCCCGCTCCACTGCATGAATCAATACCGCACAGGGCTCAATGAGAATTCTGGACTTCAAATCAAGGTCGCTGACATTGAATACGGTTGAGCCGCCCCGAATTACCAGATAATCCGCAAACCATCCGTTGAGATGGATATCGTCATCTGGCAGCAGGCCGTATACATCTGCCCCGCCCACATTCTGCTTGTTTAAATCAAACATCGTGATATCAGGGTTATCCTTAAAAATCATACAGGTTACTACCTTATCGCCCAATGCCAGGGGCTTGCCTGCGCTGTCTTTTTTGACATTCTTGCCCATCTTTACAATTTCACCGGTTCCCTCATGGCCCAATACCAAAGGAATCAGTCCGAAGGGATCCCGCTTGAATTCGTGAGCGTCGGTACCGCAGATGCCGCAGCCCTCCACTTTCACCAGAATATCCTCGTCCCCGATTTCAGGAATGGGGAATTCCTTAATCTCATAATTCTCCAGAGCAGTCAGCATAGCGGCCCGGCTTTTTGCCGGAATCGGCCCTTGGGCCCTTGCAACGCTTCCGCTTAATGCGCTGGGGTCTCTCATGCCATCTAATACCTGCTTTACGATGGCCTCTATATCTCTTTCATTCATTGCCATGAAAATTGTCCTCCTATCTGATGCATAAGCTGTCCGACATCACACAGCGGCGCCGTTTGGTAAAGGAGCTGGCTGAGGTCAACCCTTCTCCGGTACGGCTTGCAATCGTAAAGGTGCAGTACCCTTCCCCGCCGAAGCCCAAAGCAGCGTAAGACGGTGCATTTTTTACAAAAATCGCCGTGTCGATAGCCTTTCCGTACCTGGTCAGGTTATCGATATTCTTGGAATGCATATGGGCGGAATGACGGTTGCCATGCTCCAGCCAAACGGCTTTTTCAATGGCGTCGTCAATGTCCTTGGCCCGCACAATTCCCAGAATCGGCATCATCAGCTCTTCTGCAATCAGGGGATGCTCTTTTTCTCCTTCAAATATAATGCAGCGGATATCATCCGATACCGTAACTCCAATCATGCCAAGAAGAGCTTTGGCGCTGCGGCCTACGCATTTGCGGTTTAAGGCCGTCCCTTTCGTAAATACCACGCCCATCAGCTTCTCCTGCTCTTCCTTTGAAACCATGTAGCATCCGCATTCTTCCAGCATCCAGTGGATCAGCTCGTCTGCAACGGACTCTACTACAACGACTTCCTTCTCCGCTATGCAGGGAAGATTATTGTCGAAGGTGCAGCCGTTTACAATATCCATGGCCGCTTTACGAATATCCGCCGTATCGTCCACCAGAGCCGGCGGGTTGCCTGCTCCTGCGCCGATGCCTCGTTTTCCGGAGGATAACACAGTAGTTACCACTCCCGGGCCACCGGTAGCCGCAATCAAATGGATATCCGGATGTTTCATCATGACTGCACTGGTCTCCATTGTAGGATGCTCCAAAGACACTGCGATATTCACAGGCCCTCCTACCTCCATGGAAGCCCGGTTTACCAAATCCACTGCAAAATTTGATACATTGATGGCTGCCGGATGAGGACAGAATACAACGGTATTTCCCCCTGCAATCATTCCGATACTATTGCAGAGAATCGTCTCGCTGGGGTTGGTACAGGGAGTAATCGCCCCGATCACCCCAAAGGGTCCCATTTCAATCAGGGTAAGCCCCCTGTCTCCGGACCATGCAGTAGTCGTGATATCTTCCGTTCCCGGCGTCTTCTCCGCCACCAGGCGGTGCTTCAAGATCTTATGGCCTACATTTCCCATACCTGTCTCTTCTACACCCATTTTAGCAAAAAGCTCTGCATTTTCCAATATCTTCTCACGGATTTTTGAAATGATCTTCTCACGAAAATCCATGGGCATGGTCTGCATTACCTTCTGCGCGTCTTTTGCAGCTGCAATGGCCGTATTCATGTCGTTGAAAATCCCAAGCTTGCCTGCGGGGGCTTCCCCCTGTCTGGCTAACTGTTCCACAACCTGAGATACGATGAGCCGCAATTCTGACTCGTTTATTGCCATAGATCCAATGCCTCCTTTATCAGTTTCTCACCATATTCAGCCAATGCGGTGTCCTGGGCTTCGCTTCCTCCGCTGACCCCCAGTCCCCCAATGACCTTCCCTTCATATGTAATGGGAACCCCGCCGCCAAAAATCACAATCTGGCCTTGGTTGGTGTGCTGGATCCCATACAATTCTCCTCCCGGCTGGCTTAATTCCTTCAGCCTTTTCGTAGGCATCTTAAGAGCCGCACAAGTATACGCCTTATTTAAGGCAATATCATAGCTTGCAATAAAAGATTCGTCCATACAGTGCACCGCCACCGGCCTGCCGCCCTTGTTGGCTACGGCAACCACCGCATTGACCCCCATCCTTTTTGCTTCCTCTTCCACGCCCTCTATCAGCTTTACCGCCATGGAAAGAGTAACTTCTCCTTCTTTCCGGGGACGGACTGCGCTTCCTTGTAACGCCTCAGCCACCGCGCGGGAAATGAACCTGGTCAACTCTCTGTCTTCCATAATAGCTCCCTATTTGGAAAATCCTAACTGCTCCATTACCTTCTTGGTAATCTCCGTTACAAGCTGGGTATTTTCTTCTTTCTTGTGGCCGCCGCAGTTTCCGCCGCAGTTATGGCAGCTTGGCTTGCCTTCCTTGGTGTTGGGGCAAAGATTTGCCGGATGACGTCCGGCCATACCGAACTGTCTGCGGATTTCATACAGATCCTCTACCTGCTGGGGTGTAAATTCCTTGGGGCCTCCCAGCATCTTGGATTGATACAGAAGCTGTGCATAAAATTCTACAGACTCCATTTTCAAGTATGCAGAAAGAAGAGAATCGGAATATGTCAATGCGCCGTGGTTCTCTAACAGAACTGCGTCAAAATACTGTACATATTCGGAAACTGCTTCCGGAATCTCCATCGTAGAAGGTCTTCCGTACTTTGCAATAGGTACGCATCCCAACGCGATAACAGCCTCCGGCATAATGGGCTGTGTCAAAGGAATGCCTGCAATCGCAAAGGTTGTAGCATACATAGGATGTGCATGGACAACGGAATTCACATCGGGACGCTCCTCATACACCCTCATATGCATCTTAATCTCAGAAGAGGGCTTGAAGCTGCCGTTGGCCTGAATCACATTGCCCTGCTTGTCTACTTTACAGATGTATTCCGGTGTCATAAAGCCCTTGGATACGCCGGTAGGTGTGCACAAGAATTCATTATCATTCAGCTTTACGGAAATATTTCCGTCATTTGCAGCTACCATGTTCCGGTCATAAATTCTTTTTCCGATGTCACAAATCTGTTTTTTGATTTCGTATTCTGATACCATAATTGCTCCTCCTATAAAAAAATGTTGTGATATGTTTATCAGCCGCCGATCTGACCTTTGAGCCCGGCTCTTGTTACTTCCTCCAAAAGCCTCTCCATAGACTCGTTAGCAGGCGGCAGCGCGTCTCCCATCAGGTACTCTCTGGAAAGCCCCGTATATTTATCCTGCCCCAGCCGATGGTAAGGCAGAAGATGCATCTCTTCCACGCCGGGAAGGTTTGCCGCATACTGGGCGATGGCCCGAATCTCCGGGGCCGTATCGTTAAATCCCGGAATCACAGGAACCCGGATCACCAGCTTTGTGCTGCTTTGGGCAATCCTTTTTGCATTCTCCAGCATCAGTTCATTGCTTTTTCCGGTGTATTGCTTATGTTTTCCAGGATCCATATGCTTAATGTCCATCAAATACAGGTCCAGGTTCTTAAGATATCTCTCAATGGTTTTAAACTCGGCGCAGGCCATAGATTCCATGGCCGTATGGTAACCGTTCTCCTTCAGTCCCAGCAGCAGTGCGGAGCCAAACTCCGGCTGGCACAGGGCTTCTCCTCCGGAAAGGGTCACTCCTCCGCCGCTTCTCCGGTAAAAGGGCCTGTCCTTGGCAACTTCAAGAAGCACCTCTTCCACCGTCACATCCCGGCCGATGGTCTTCGCTTTGCCGTCCACCATCATGGTCTCAATCTCATAACGCTGAGATTCCGGATTGCAGCACCAGCGGCACCTAAGAACACAGCCTTTGAAAAATACGATCGTACGTATCCCGGGCCCGTCATGAACGGAAAACTTCTGGATATCAAAAATCCGTCCCTTTACCTGTAAATATTCCCTGCTCATTTAAAACCCCTGTTCTGTTCTTCGGATGATATCATCCTGCAGCGACTTGGACAAAGTGGTAAACAAGGCGCTGTAACCTGCTACCCGCACCACCAGCCCTTTGTACTTCTCCGGATGCTTCTGAGCGTCTAATAATGTCTCCCGGTCTACCACATTAAACTGCATATGGCTGCCCTTCTGGTCAAAATAAGCGCGAATCAGGGCCACAAAATTCTCAAGCCCTTTCCGTCCCGCCAGTGCCGAAGGATGGAACTTCTGATTAAACAGCGTCCCATTGGATGCAATAAAGTGATCCAGCTTAGACACGGAATTGGCCGCAGAGGTCGGGCCGTGAGTATCCATCCCTGCCGAGGGGGATACGCCGTCCGCCACCGGAGTATTGGCTAGGCGCCCGTCCGGGGTAGCTCCCGTCTGAGCTCCCAAAGGTACATTGGCGGATACTGGGTACAGGCCCGCCTGGAACTGACCGCCTCTGGGATTTTTAAAATTCTCCAGGGGCCTTGTATAAGTATAGGCCACATCCCTGGCAAATGCATCCACTTCCGGAATATCGTTACCAAACTTGGGCGCTTCCAAAAGCATCTCCCGAATTCTCTGATATCCGGTATTTTCTCCTGTCTCTCCCTGAGCTGTCTGAGCCACTAAGGCCGCCACCTTCTCAACATCCGTTTCTGTCAGCTTCTGGCCTCTGTCCAGCAATTCTTTCACCAGATTTGCCGTAATCTCCTGAATCTTGTCCGCCGAGAGGCCCTGCCCAAAGTTATGCTCCAAGGCTTCCTTTAATTCCGCCATAGTAATTTTCTTTTCGTCGAAGACCAGAGTCTTAATAGCATACAAGGAATCCGCCATATTGGCGATGCCAAAGCCTTGAGGACCGGTAAAGTTATACACGGCTCCCCCTTCCTGTACGCTTTTGCCCCTTCCTATACAATCTTCAATCATGCCGGATAAAAACGGCAGAGGGCATCGCTCGCTGTGAGCTGCGTCAATGGCATTGTCCGCATTTACCAGAAGAGAAATCATGTAATTCATCTGAGCTTTATAAGCGTCATAAAATTCCTCAAAGCTCTTCATCTGGGTCACATCCCCGGTCTGAACGCTGATCAGCTCTCCTTTGTCAAAGCCGTTGGAAAATACAAGTTCCAGAGGCCTGCACATATTGAAGAAAGCCGCGTCATGCCATCCGTCGGTCTTGCCGGACTTCTGGGGTTCTACACAGCCGATGATATTGTACTCCCTGGCATCCTGTAAGGTCAGGCCACGGCTTACCAAAGAAGGAATGATGACTTCATCATTGTAATAAGCCGGCAGGCCAATGCCTGTCCTGGTCAGGCCCGCAGCCTTTATCAACAGCTCCTGAGGGGTCTTGTTCCATACCCGGATGGACAAGGAAGGCTGAGGAAGGAATACATGGTGGCTGGCGTCGATGCACATAAAAGACAAGTCGTTGGTCACATCCAGCCCTTCTCTGTCCTGGCCTCCTACAATCAAATTCTGGAACAGGCTGTAACCTGCAAACCCTTCTGCGCTGGCCGCATCTCTGGCCTTATTCAGGTCATTGAGCTTCACCCAGATACAGTCGATCAATTCCTGCGCCCCTTCTCTTGTTAAGCTGCCCTCCTTGATGTCCTTTTCATAGTAAGGATACATATACTGGTCAAATCGTCCCGGAGAAATGGAATGTCCGCTGGATTCCACCTGCAAAAGCATCTGAATGAACCAGAAAGACTGACAAGCCTCCCAAAACGTAGAAGCCCCCTTTTCGGGTACATTGGCACAATTCTGAGCAATGGTAAGAAGCTCCTGCCTGCGGGCGGGATCCCGCTCCTTTTGCGCTTGCAAAAGAGCTAAGGCAGCATACCGCCTGGCGTAGCCAATGGCAGCGTCGCAGCTTACAATCACTGCATGAAGGAAATGACTTCTCCGGCAAAAGTCCCCGTCTCCGGGACTGCAAGACGCCAAGGCCTCTTCGGCATCTTTTTTAATTCCTGTAAGCCCCCGCTGTAAAATGTCCCCGTAATTCACGGTGACATGCCCAATGCCGTTGTAAAAATAGTTGCCCGGCGTAAAGATGTTATGCTCGATGGCCATCCTGGCCTCCGGCGCCATATAAGCGTTCGCCAGCTCGCTGGTGGTCTTGCCTTTCCAGTATGGATATACGGATCGCAGCGTCTCTTTTGTCTCTTCCGATATGTAGAAGGGATCCGCCGTCCTGGTAGCTATGGTGTCAAACTCCGCTTCCAGCCATTCATAGGAAAATTCCGGAAACACCTGACATCCTCTGGGAGCCTTGGTGGCGCTTCCCACAATCAGCTCCAGGGGACGGATGGTAATGGGAATCTCCTCACAGATATGGGCAAATGCTTTGGCCCTTCTGGTAATCACAGGCTCCCCTTCCGTCTGCTGATAGGACTCGGTAATCAAAACTCCCCGGTCCGCTTCCACCTCCGGCATCTTGGCAAAAAGATGTTCCACCAGCTTTGAAATACGTTCTGATTTTGGAATTTCCTCGTCATTGTATTTCTGCACTTATTTTCACATCCTTTCTGTTGGTTTATTTTTGTTTCCATTTCATTATATGTTGATTTTGTTTGTTTGTCAAGAAAACACCCAAAAACAATCCAATATTATCTCACAAAAAGAAAGCCGGAAAACTGTGCAATATTACAACAGTTTTCCGGCATAATTACCTTATTTTTATTTCAAATGAAACGCTTCCTTTATCTCTTCAATCTGGTTGTCATTAATGGCCACCATCTCTCCCAGGTTTTTGGCAAATACCAGCGCTTTTGCACTGTATTCCGCCACCTCCAAACGATCAAAGGCATTTAAAAGGCTCTCCCCGGTAACCGCCACGCAGTCATTATTTACAATCACAATGGGCGTACTCTCATTAAATGCTTTGGCCGTCTCTTCCGGCTTCTGATAGAAATCAGAAAATTTTAGCTTTGGAATATCCCGCATCAAGATATAACTCTCCGGAATAGACTTGGAATCCAATGATTCATCCGTCACCGCATAAGCCATAATGTTTGGCGGGTGGGCAATGATGATCGCATTAATTTCCGGATGATTTCTATAAATCTCCTGGTGCAGACGAATGGAACGGCTGGGAACCTTTCCTGCCTCCCGCTTTGTTCCTCTTATCCCTACAATATCCTCAACCTCCAGGTATTTCCGATCTACGTTATAAGGGGTGATGATAAACTTATCCCCTTCCATCCTCTGAGAAAAAGAACCCTGAGTGGCATTGATCAGCTTCTGGTCATACGCCCGGTGCACCAGCTTGCACATTTCGGTTCTTGCCTCTTTCTCCTGGCTGGTAATGATTTCCGGAAGGAATTCATCCATATTAAAATGGTCTTTCGTATATTTCAACTTGATCTCATCTTCATTCAGGCTTTTGGGAGTTCCAATAATGGAAGCGTCAATCTGAAGCCTGGCGCAAAAATCCAGGGTCTCAAATGCTTTAAAGGCGTTAAACAGGCTGTCGCTTCCCACTACTACGCCGTGGTTTTCCAGCACTGCAATATCACAGCCTTTTTCAAATTCCCGGGCAATCTTATCTCCCAAATCCTTACTGCCCGGCAGGCCGTACTCCGCCATGGCAATCTTGCCGCATCCCACATAAGCGTTAGGTATCAGCCTGGTATTTGGAATCTGGCGCACAATACTAAAAGCCACCAACGCAGGCGGGTGAGCATGGAGCACCGCTTTGATATCGCTTCTGGTCTCATAAACCTTCAGATGAAAGGGGTATTCACTGGAGGGCTTGTGAACGCCTTCCATCGTCCCGTCTTTCTTTATGCAGACCATATCCTTCCTGGTAAGATTCCCCTTATCAATGCTTCCCGGTGTAATCCACACGTCTCCGTTCTCATCTAAGATGGACAGATTTCCCCCGGAGGTGGTGGTCATGCCATAGCTGTAGATACGATTCATCATCATAACCAGCTGATCTGCGGGATGGATATAATTCCGATTCATCTTTCTTCCCCTCTTTCTTTGTTTTGTGTTGCATTTATTTGTTTTTATTGGTTTTATACTTGAATTATAGTTTGTTTTTATTGGTTTGTCAATATTAATTTTCTTCTTTTTTCTCTTATTTTTCCAAATTCCCTCTTGCAAAACTTATATTTTATGCTAAACTAGAGTTGAATTTATTCATATTTACAAAACCGGAAGGCAACTCTTATTCCGGTTTTAACTGTTTTAACCAAAAAAGCAAACCACTCTCAATGAAATCAATACCATATTAAAATAAATAAGCTTCAGGGGCAAAGGCCTGAAGTAAAAGGAGGGCACCATGAGTAATCAATTAGTATGGCAGGACCGGTTTAACATCGGCGTAGATATCATCGACAGAGAACACAAAAAGCTTTTCGGCATCATGAACAAACTGCTGATGTTTAAAGACGAGGACGGAAAAAGTCAATGGGTCTGCGAAGAGGGAATTAAATATTTCAAAGAACATGCCATGAAGCACTTTGCAGAAGAAGAAGCATACATGGCATCTATTTCATACCATGATTTTGAAACCCACAGACGCCTGCATAACGATTTCCGTCAAAATACGCTTCCGGCTCTTGAAAAGGAACTGCAGCGCACCTGCTACTCTTCGGATTCCGTAGGTCATTTTTTAAGCGTCTGCGCCGGATGGCTGATCGGACATACTATGACGGAAGATCGCGCCATCACGGGAAAAGGCTCCAGCCGATGGAAAAGTCTGATGCCGGAAGAAGAACAGCACATGATCAAAAATACCGTTATACAGCTTATCAACAATATGTTTCAGCTGGATTCCCGGGTGGTCAGCGAAAACTACGGGGGCGAAAAGTTCGGAAAGGGCATTTACTACCGTCTCCTCTATACCACTGAGAAAAAAGAAATTTGGGAAATTATTCTGGTCTTTGAAGAAAAATTACTGTTAAGCACCATTGGAAAGCTTATGGGAGACGAATCCGGAAAAATGAACGATATGGTAATGCACGCATCAAGATATGCAGCCAAGCAGTTTTCAGAGCGAATCCGAGAGCATCTGCCCTCTGCAGAACACTACGAATTAAAAGATGAAAATCTTCTGACCTATGAGCAATTTCGAAGCGCTTTTGAAAAACGCACCCCACAATGCAGTCTGCTATTTGATACCGGCGCCGGTTATTTTGCATTTTGCACCATAGCTCCCCATATGCCCCAAATCGGAACGGAAACTTCCATCAAAGCAGACAACGCCATGGATGAGGTCTCAAAATATATAAAAAACAATGTACAAGCCGAGAGCACAAATCAAAACAAGAAAATACTTGTGGTTGATGATTCCGATACCATTCTATATGCCATGAAAGAACTTCTGAAAAATGATTACCAGGTATCAACGGCTAAATCCGGGCTATCTGCCATACGCAGCATTACCTTAGACCGGCCAGATCTGGTTCTTTTAGATTATGAAATGCCTGTATGCGACGGGCCCCAAGTATTGGAAATGATCCGCTCTGAAAAGGATTTTGCTAATCTTCCGGTCATTTTCCTAACAGGCAGAATGGACAAAGAAAGCGTAGAAAAAGTCATCCCCTTAAAACCTGCCGGGTATCTGGTCAAGCGCCGGCCGCCTGCAGAGATTAAGAAAAATATTGACGACTACATACAAAACCATTCTTAAGCGTTTGGTAGGCCATTTGATAGAAGGCAAAAAAGCCTCCCTGTCATCTGTTTTGATGATCTGGGAGGCTTTCTTTATAGGTTATGTTTTGAAATCTCAAAATTATGTTTTACTAAAATCAAATCACCAAATCCACATGCTGCAGGGTAGACACTTCTCCGGATTCTTTCAGATATATGCCTGTCTTACGGATCACTCCATTGGCCGTTTTACTGGCATTATCTTTCAGAGCAAATTCCGTGGATGCATTTCCTAGATAGATGGCTCCTACTCCCGCTTCCTTTAAGCCAATCAAACGATCATTTCCCTGTTCATCCTTGGTCCAAATCTTCAAATCGTTAAATACGCTGTCGTTCTCGTCAATCCAGCCGTTCTTATCCTGGTCATATGCCGCCAAATCCTTAAAACCATCCCCGGATCTCGTTCCAAAAAGCTCGCTTCCGTCGTTGATTTTTCCGTCCTTATTCTTATCCAAAGCCAGAAAACCGCTGCCCTGGCCTACAAAAGAAATACTCTCTTCTTTACCGTCTGCATCCAGGTCAAACAAAAATTTCTGATCGGTAACTGTAGCAACATTGGTATCCAGATTAATTACCAAAGGATCAGTGCAAATATAGTCCTCCTGCACAATACTGTCATATTTTGCGCAAAAAGCCCTGGACATCTCCAATGTTACGCCAAAATTAATCTCCCTGCCGTCTGCTGTTTTCACCAGCCCCGCAGCCTGATAAGCAGTATGCTCCGTCTCTGTAACGAAGGCGCTGGTCACGGTGGTCTTCGTCCATTTGGTCGCGTTCCCGCCGCTGCCGCTTATATTCATGCCGCTGCCCTTTAACACAATTCCTCTCTTTTCCATAAAAGAGGCCTCTGCCTGATATTGAGACTTCAACTGTTTCATTTCCATCAGGCTCTGGCTGGAATTTCCACCTCGCATTTGATTTAAGGCTTTGATCATTTTTTTCAAAAGCTCCAGCTTCAACTGCATCGGATTCTCTCTTGGGACTTCATCGGTATGCTCCGTCTTTTGCAGCATATCGGAAAACAGCTTGCCTTCGTTCTCCTTTCTGCGCTCCTCCTTCTCCTGCTGCAGCCGCTCCTGTTCCTCTTTCATCTGTTCCACCATGCTGATACCTTCCTTGGAAAAATCCAGGGTAGCCGCATCCTCTGCCGTAGTAATCATAGAAGCCTTGTACTCCTGCGCATACTTCTTGTACTCTCGTTGGGATTTCATAGCAACTGCGCTTGACTGAATCTTCATACTTTTCCCTCCTTGACGTATGACACGCCGCCCGTCCTTTTTCTGCCGGACAGCCAATGGATACATCCTTATATCCACGTATATTTTCACATGCTTCATTATATATATCGGAAATTTTTATGAAATTTTTCACAGAAGTTGTATAAAAGAAAAAATTCGGTCTATACTATCATTACCGAAGGAGAAATGCATGGCCCCCACCTGTTTCTCCTTTGGTACTACCAAAGATGAAGTTAAATACTTATCCTCCCCTTTTTTTAACCCCCGGCTGCGATTGCTGCCGGGGGTACTTGTATTTCTATTTAGAATAAGGAATTAAATAGGGCGCCTGCTAAGCTGCCGCTGCCATAGCCTCCGCCGTAGC
Organism: uncultured Lachnospiraceae bacterium; assembly: GCA_946549035.1. Taxonomy (GTDB): domain Bacteria; phylum Bacillota; class Clostridia; order Lachnospirales; family Lachnospiraceae; genus 14-2. The sequence continues at coordinate 39,352 of CAMNQH010000017.1, forward strand.
CTCCCATACCCAGATAGCTGCCCAAGGCGCTGTAATTGCCGTAACTTCCATAGCTGCCCAGAGCGCTGGAAAGCCCGTAATTACTGTAACCGCCATAGCCGCTGTAAGGAATGCTGCCATAGCTTCCATAGTTTCCATATCCGTAGCCGCTATAGGGAATACTGCCATAGCTCATGTTTCCAAATTTTGCATATCGGGAAGCGGCCTGCTCTGATACGGCATTAGCTTCTACATAAATGCTCTTTGTGGAAGTCTTCCCCGCAAAAGAATCCGTACTGCCAAAGGCCTTTTCCAGAGCGGAAATATCTGCCTTTTCCAAAGCCTCCTGATTTATCTGCAACGTGCCGTCTTTTGCCGCTGTAATGCCCACTGCTGCCAGTTCTTCTTGATGGTCGCTGTAATTACTTTTTAGCTGCTGCGCATAAAGCTCATTCATGGTGCCGCCGGCACTACTCATATTCTTTACCATCTCATTGTAGGAATCAATGAAATTAGTCACTTCCGCCGTATACTCTTTGGTGCTCCCCTTCTCCTTCGCCAGAGCCGCTAAACTGTCCTTTCCAGAATCCATCAAGTTCTGGCCATGCACCCGCAGGCTGGCAGTGGCATTTTTCGTTCCCTCATAGATAGCGTCTGCCTTCTGGGCCGCCAAAGTTGCATAATTTCTTGCCGTGCCATAAGTGCTGCTACTGCCATACGCCTTGTTTCCATAGCTTTGATTCACTCCATAAGCACGGCCTGTTCTGGATGTACTTGCCACCCTGGTGCTCCCTGTTCTTGGAACGTTAAATCCATTGCTTCTTGATACTGGGGATATGCCCGTCATTCCATACATGCTTGATATTCCTGAAATCCTCATATGAATCCCTCCTGGTGCTAGGTTTTGATTTTTTGTAACAGAAGCGGCGGATAGGCGATTGAATACTCCATGGCAGCAAACTCCTAACATATTGATACCGCTTACTGTTAATTATATCGGATCCCCTTGCCAGCAGCAAAGGGCTTTGTCACCAACGGGATTGCTTCTGTCATCAAGAGAGACTACCCTCAGTGGACAAGGGGACACACGGTCCCTTTGTCTACTGAGGGTAGCTTGATTGAAGTAATATGGTTAAGAGAAAGCTTCCTGCTTCTTCTCTGCATTCCAGATAACCGCCGTATTTTTTTACACATCGGGCGATGTTTTTCAATCCCAATCCATGCTCTTCTTTTTGGAGCTTTTCCGATACTGGAAAGCTTCCTTCCCACTTTACGCTCCCCCGTTTTATGGAATTACGCATCTCCAGGAAAAATATCCCTTCTCTCTGTACTCCTTTTAAAGAAACCATCCGCTCTTTCACAGGCAATTTTTTACACGCCTCCATGGCATTGTTCCATGCATTATTTAATATGATACTAATATCAAAGGGATGAATCTCAAGACTTTGGGGAAAACAAAAACGACATTCCAAACGTATTCCTTCGCTTTTAGCCTGCTGCCGGAATCGGTGTATAATCACATCGGTCACGGTATTTCCTGTATACTCATGAACTTGAAATTGATCTAACGCATGCTCCATGCTCCCAAGATACCCTATCAGTTCTTTTTGAATGGATTCCTCTGTTCCCACGGGCAACCCTCCGATAGATTCCTCTGTTCCTACGGGCAATCCTTCGATAGATTCCTCTTTCACATGTTTCTGTCTCTTTGTTTGCATCAGCCTGATCAGGGCATGGATATCCGCCGCATAATTTTTCATGTCGTGCCGCATTCCCTTAAGTCCTTCCTGCATCCCCTCCAGATCCCGCAGATAACGCTCCATATCCTCCAGCTGGCTTTGATACACTTGATGGTGGAAGCGTTCCTCCTCTTCTTCAATCAGCCGGCAGCGCATCCGAATGCCAGAAACCACCAGAAGCACACTGCAAAAGGCAATACCTGGAATCATCACATACAAAAAAGGCGTATTGTCAAAGATCAAATGCATCTGATCATCCAACACAAACACCCACATGCTGCGCAGTAAAATTCCAAGGCCAAAACTTACCGCCACAGGAATCATCAAATAAAAAAGCTCACTTCCCTTTGGCTTCCTTCCCGCCCGTACCAGATACTTTACACATTCCCTAAGAGTCAAAAAAACACAAACCAGATACATTGTAAAGAAAAGCCATTGCCATCCGTCCTGTATAATCCCGGCCCAGAACATATACTGTTTTTCTCCTATTTCCTGCTGTTCTAATAAACGATTCAGCAGGGCAAACAATAAATTGGGAAACAAATAAGTAAGGCAAAATACGCCAAAACGCAGAATTTCACAGACTGCCGTATACATCAGCGTCAGATAAGTTACTTCCGTCCCTCTTTTGGGGCTATAGCACAATCCGCTTACGAGAAGTATTAAGCACCCCAGCAGAACGCCCCCAATGGTATCTCGGCTATTTCTGATTAAAGTTTCAGGACCGTATATCAGTTTCCGAACAGGCTCCGCATACATAATCAACATACGGTATATTCCAAAGGGAGCAGCCAGCATGATATACGCCCGCCATTTTTCCCAATTACTGCTTTGGATTCCCAACACCTGTATCATTAAGCGGTAAAACAACCATCCCTGGGCAGCCAAAAACAAAATATCCATTAAAACTTCCAGTTCCTTGTTCATCCTTACCTCCTGATACACTCCCCTTTATCCAAGTAACCAATTTTTATTTCAGGGAATTACTCTTCTCAAATACGCCGCATAGGCCGACGCAAACTCCCCGCATTTTTGTTTCGCCAGGTAAACCTCTTCTCCGTTTTTTAAAAAAACCGTTACGGCGTCATAGCCGCTGACATGTAGTAAATGCACCAGATATCCCCGATGACACCGAAAAAAATCATTTCCAAGACGCCGTTCAAGCTCCTGCATCCTGCCGTAGAATTCCACAATTTCTGTTTCCGTATGCAAAAGAATCTTTCTGCCGCTGCTCTCCGCATAATAAATCTGGTCCAAAGGAATAAAGCGATACGCATTCCCTTCCTTTACCTTCAAGGGCTGACGCTCTTTCTTTTGCTTTACATGATTTACGGCGCGTTCAAACACATGGCAAAATTTTTCATCATCCAAAGGCTTCAGCAAATAGTGAAATGCCCCTACGTCAAAGGCCTCGAATACATGTTCCGAATGGGCCGTAACAAAAATCACCAATATCCCTGGATATTGATGCAATTTCTCGGCAATTTCTATGCCACTTGCTTCCTCTAAGCTAATATCCAAAAACACAATATCCCACTCCAAAGCCCGGGCCAGCAGCTCCTCGCCTGAAGAAAGGCAAGTTACTCTGCATTTCGGCTCTTTTTTTAAGATTCGTGCCTTGATATCTTCACAGATTCTTTTTTCATCATCACAGACTGCAATTTCCATCGTCACTCTCTCCACCGCTTTCCATATATCGGGATTCGCCTTATCATTCCCAATCACTATATGTTTCGTCAGGATAGATTCATTTCTGTAGAATCTGTCATGAATTATGCCCTTTTTGCCATGGAATCTATTCCTGGCAAAAGAATAAAACCATTCATAATTTTATAATAAAAAACACCTTTTGAGGGAATACAGGAATCTGCTTCCCATTTTTATGGATTCTGTGTTATAATCCTATCATATCTTTACGAAAACAAGGAGACCTTTATGAAAAAAGCAAAACGCATCCTGGCCCTTGCAGGAGCCATTCTTTTGGCCATGCTGTATTTATCTACCCTGGTATTTGCATTACTTGGAAAGGAATTTATGAACTGGCTGATGGCGGCTGTAGGAGCATCCATCATGATTCCCGTTTTGATATGGGCGTACGGATTTATTTATCGTCTGTTAAAGGGGGATACGAAAGATTCCTGATCCGTCTCAGGTTTTAGATGTTTCCATTATGCCGTATGCGGCGTCAAAGAAACATAATATTACAAAATATGCCCTAAATGTCCTTCCCCAACCATAAAAAACTTTTTTGAGAAGTCATTTAGAGCATATTCCCCGGCGCTCTGTGCTATGCTATTTCCTGTCTCCAACTACATCAAAACACATAATTCCCCGCCTGAATCACCTTCGTATCCTTCCTTTCCACAGCCTCATCCCAGAACCCTGTTTCCTCCTCATCATCTGTCCCCACATGAGCCACGTCCTGAGAAACCGTCTCCACTGCGCTGATTTGTTCCTTAGAACAGACAATTGTTGCACATTCACTAAAATGCAAGCGTTCCTGAATGGCTTCGGCTGAGAGTTCCGGCGCCACTTTTACTTCTACTACATCACTGACAAAAATTTCCCCTTGATTTTGATCCAGCAGCTTTTGATCTACCGTGACAGAAATTTTATCCGTCAGCCAAGTGCCCCTTTGTACAATCAATTCCTCATATTCCATCTGGTCGTCTTTCTCCCAGGTCATTTCTTCCAGCTCTTTCGGGATATAAAGCTTACCCTTCACCACCAGCTGTTCTAAAGCCTCCAAAGCCTCTTGCTCCTTTACATGTACATCCCCGTCCACGTAAAGCCGACCGCCTAATTTTCTTACTTCTTTTCTGCCTAACGTAATATCGTCGTCCACATAATGCATTCCCTGGCCCAATACTTCGATTTTAGTTTCTTCCTCAAACAATCCGATTGCCCGTTCCAGCAAGGATTCCAGAATCAATGCTTTGGGAGTCAGAAAGCGGGCCCCGGACGCCAGCAGTTTTTCTATGTCCAGCTTCTCATTCTCAAGCACTACTTGACAGGACGCATAATAATTTTTCTGCTTTGCCCGAAGAACGAATACTTGATCCGGGATAAAAGTGCTGTCTACTAAAACGGCATGATCCGGATAGCTCTCCGTCTTTCCATTGATCTGCATCATAGGAAGTGCGGAAAGCATACTGTTTGGGCAGACCACCTTCCCGTTTACATTCAGAAGGACAATTTTTTTCAGAATTTCTTCTGTCCCTCCTTCAATAATCAGCTTTCCGTTTACGTTGATACATAAGCGTTTTTCTGGGATCTTATCCCCCTGCTTAATTCGATAGACCCCGTTTACCTGAATCCCTTCCACATCTTCCTCCAGCTGCAGCACATTCCCGCAATCCATATGAATATCGTAGGGCGCTGTCAGGCTTTGGGCCCTGGGGTTGGTAATCACCGTGCCTGCGTGAATCGTGATGGTCTCATACGTATCCAGCACTTCTTTCTGAATCTTTCGAATATCACAAGTATTGCTGCAGTTCACTACTAATTTTTTCTTATCCATTTTTTCCTCCTTGCCATACAGGCATAACGATCATTTTTTGTATGTTGAACGCTCCTAGAAGCAGGCCTCCTGTTTTATAGATTTTATCGTTCCAGTTCCATCTTCAGCAGCTTCCGCGCCAATGACAGCCGCGCGCGGACATTGGCCGGAGTCATTTGAAAAATATCTGCAATCTCCGTGGCGCGATAGCCTTCATAATGCCGCAGAATAAAAATACTTTTGTCCCGGTCGCTTAAAAGTCCCAGCATCATATCCACCTCAATGTCGCTTATGTCTTCTCCGGAAACTTTAGCCTCCCACTGAGGTTCCCGCTTCTTATGACGAATACGGTCAATCAGAAGATTCTTTGCCGTCCGATAAAGCCAGGCCCGGCGCTTTTTATCATCCAGCCGGCCCAGAGTTTCCTCATGTTCTATGGCTTTTACAAAGGTCTCCTGAACAATATCCTCTGCATTTGCATAACCATACGCCTGCTTTGAAAAATAATTCCGAAGTTCTTCGTAATAAGCGGTATATAATTCTTCCATCATGACCCTCAAGCTTCCCTTCTGCCATTTTATTTCTGCTTCCCGCAGTCTGTATTTTTCTTTCCAGTTCCCATCTTCTGCAGTCCGCTACCAGTTCTTCTCTCATACCTTTCTCCTTTTCTCTGTTTGCCTGCTTTCATAAAGGATAACGCCTGAACCTGGTAAAATGTGAAATACTTTTTTATTTTTTTTTGCAATCTGTCTGCGCCGGGCCGTCTATGAGCTGTCCCCTCTGATCAAAGCGGGAGCCGTGGCAGGGGCAGTCATACGTTTCTTCCTCCGGATTCCATTCCAGCCGGCATCCCATATGGGGACAGTTGGGAACAAAATCTTTCGTCTTTCCCGGCAGAAGATGTTTTGCCAGCCCTTTTGCCGTATAGATACTATGGGATAACAGTTCTCCTGCCGCCTTCATGGTAAACTGCCTTTGGGGAGAAAAAATATCTCCTTGGGGACAATCCTTTCCGGTAATCAATGACGTCAGAAGATGAGCGCTTGCCATAGACCCGGTCATTCCCCACTTCCCAAAGCCTGTGGCCACATACCAGCGGGGTTTTCTTTTGGAAAATTGTCCCACATAGGGAACGCCGTCTAAAGTCATACAATCCTGGGCGGACCAATAAAACCTCTCACGATATCCAGAATAATATTCTTCCGCCTTTTTTCGAAGCATCTCATATCCTCCGCCAGCCTGATTCTTCCCGGTACGATGACTTCCTCCCCCCATCAGCAGGCAATCCCCCTGAGCACGAAAGGAAAGCTCCTCCCTGTCTACGCCTAAATACATTCCCTCAGGCAGAGGAACGCCTTCTAATGCCAGGACATAGCTCCGCTCTTGATACATCCTGGCAAAGTAATATCCCGGTATATTGAGGAAGGGGAAATGGGACGCAAATATCACATGCTCTGCCGTCACATTTCCCCTGTCTGTCTCTACCTGCTGCCCTTCCACTTTTAATACTTTCGTTTCTTCATATACCGTTACTTCCTCTGCAAGAGCCGCCAAAAATTTCAAAGGATGGAATCTGGCCTGCCCCTCAAACCGAACCGCCCCAGACACTGGAAAGGGAAGCTCACTGTCTGTCTCAAAGGACGCGGGTATGCCAAGGCTTCTCGCTGCCTCTGCTTCTCTTTTTAAGGGCAGTTCCTGGGCCCTGGAATACAAGTAGGCGGAGCATTTGGTAAATCCACAGTCTATTCCCTTCTGCTGAATCAGCCTTTCATATTCCCCAATGGCCCCTTCATTTGCTCTGGCATAATGATATGCCATCTGCCTGCCAAAGACTTGTATCAAACGGTCATAGATCAATCCATGCTGAGACGTAATTTTTGCCGTAGTATTTTGTGTCTGCCCGCTTCCAATCCTCTTGGCCTCCAATACCACAGTATTTACTCCCGCCTGCTTTAGATAATATGAAGTTAATATTCCTGCCATCCCTGCGCCTATCACCACAGCATCCGTCTTTATATCCCCAGAAAGTGACTGCCGTTTTCTAATGTTTGATTCTGCTACCCAAATGGACTCCATAGAAAACCTCCCTATCTATATTTTTGGATAGCATATACCAAACGGTCAAATCCCATACCTTTTCAGATCAGAAACTCTCTAAAAGTACGCTATACCAGCCGTTTTTTCTTCCATCCTCCCTGAGCGTACCGGCTCACTGCTATCACAAGCCCTACAAACCAGCCGATGGGATTCGCCCACATAATAATCATTCCTTCTGTCACGTCCGCCAGAGCATACGTCAACCCCACCCGAACACATAGATTTACCAGGCTGCAGGTTAAAAACCATTTCATATCCGCAGCCCCCCGAAGTACTCCGTTGCTCACATTCATCAACCCCATAACAAAATAGAATAACGAGATAATACTCAAATATTCTGCTCCAATGGCGATAGCCTCCGCTCCTGTGGCAGAATCCAAAAAAAGCCCCACAAATTGTTCCCCGCAGAAGAAAAATATCACCGCAATCACCAATCCGATCAAAGCCGCCATAGCTAGGCAAATACGGTATCCTGTTTTAATCCGTTCCGGTTTGTTGGCGCCCATATTCTGAGCCACATAGGTGGACATGGCATTGCCCACAGCAACCATAGGAACAATGGCAATGCCGTCAATTTTTACTGCAGCGGTATATCCGGCTAAAAATGTAGAACCAAACCGGTTGACGGCCGCCTGTATCAGCAACATGCCCATAGAAACAATAGACTGCTGAACGATGGTGGGAATAGCTACTTTTATCATACTTTTCAGCATTTCCCTGTCAAAGTAGGAAAAACGCTCCGTCTGAATCCCCCGCAGCTTTTTCATTAAAAATACAAAGGAAAGCACCGCTGAAATCCCCTGGGCAATCAAGGTGGCCCAGGCAACTCCCGGCACTCCCATCTGAAGCTTTGCCACGAAAAAGATATCAAGCCCAATATTCAACAGGGAAGAAAAAATCAAAAATATCAAGGGCTTCACGGAATCCCCCAACGCATTGAAAATCGCTGAAAACGCATTGTACAAAAATAGAAATACAAACCCGCAAAAGTAAATCTGCAAGTAAGCGGCCGCGTCCTTGAAAATATCTTCCGGCGTACCCATCAGATGCATCAGTCCCTGATTGATCATCATTCCCAGTATGCTTAAAATCACACTAAACCCTAAGATTGAAATCAAGGCTGTAGAAATTGCCGTCTTCATCCGCTCCATCTGCTTTGCGCCGAATAACTGCGAAATTACTACGGAGCATCCAATCCCGGTGCCCAAAGCTACCATCACAAAGAGCATGGTAATTGCAGTGGAAGCTCCAACGGCTGCCAATGCTTCCTCCCCCACCACATTCCCTACCACAATGGAATCTATGATATTGTAAAATTGTTGAAACAGATTCCCCACAATCATGGGAATCGCAAATAAAATTAAAGGCTTTACCGGATTCCCGGAAATCATGCTGGCCTTCTTTTGTTCCTGTATTTGTTCCGCCATCTCCTGTACTCCCTTCTGTTTTTCCGAATATTCATAATAAGACATCCAAACCATCCCGGCCCTTTTTAACCCCTTCTTGGAAAAAGGTACATGGAAATTCCATGTACCTGCATTTTTTCCTTTTATTTTTTCATAAGCCAGCGCATTCTGTCTGCCTGCGGCCTCCTATTTGCTTTTGTCCCAGCCGCCTATTTATTATGAATTTCGCTGTGCAGCTCCTGCAAGGACTTCAGTTCCCCACTCTTATGAGACTTGATATAGTGAATTCCTTCTGCTGTGGCTTTCGCCGCCGCCATGGTCGTCATATAAGGAATCTTGGCTTTGATGGTTGCTTTCCGCAGATAACTGTCATCGTGGATGTCGTCTTTATCTCTGGGGGAATTCAACACTAACTGAATCTCGCCGTTGGTAATCATATCCGCGATGTTCGGCCGGCCTTCGTAAAGCTTCTTCACCTTGGTCGCCTCTATTCCGGCGGAAGTAATCAAATCATACGTGCCGCCGGTGGCTACTAGACGAAAACCGTCTTCCCAAAGGCTTCTGGCTACTTCCACCACTTCTCCTTTGTCCTTATCATTTACGGAAAGCAGTACGGTTCCTTCTAAAGGAAGTCTGGACTGTACCCCCTCCTGGGCCTTATAAAACGCTTCCCCGTAAGACGGCGATAACCCCAGCACCTCCCCGGTGGAACGCATTTCCGGCCCCAGGATGGGATCCACCTCCGGGAACATATTGAAGGGGAATGCGGCTTCTTTCACCCCGTAATTGGGAATCACCTGTTCTTTTAACTCTGGCACCGGAGAGGGACGTCCGGTAAGCTCCGCCGTAATAATATCCGTCGCCAAAGGCACCATGCGGATATTGCAGACCTTAGATACCAAGGGCACAGTCCGGGAAGCTCTGGGATTCGCCTCCAGCACATATACTTTACCATTTTCAATGGCGTACTGCATGTTCATCAGGCCTTTGACATGCATCTCTTCTGCAATCTTTCTGGTATATTCCTTAATCGTCTCCACATTTTCAGAAGATATGTGTACGGAAGGAATGATACAAGCGGAATCTCCGGAATGTACGCCCGCCAGTTCAATGTGCTCCATAACCGCCGGAACAAATGCATGGGTTCCGTCGCTGATAGCGTCCGCCTCACATTCTAAGGCATGATTCAGGAAACGGTCGATCAAAATAGGCCGGTCCGGCGTAACGCCTACCGCCGCCTGCATATATCCGGTCATGCTTTCATCGTCATAAACCACCTCCATGCCCCGGCCTCCCAGTACATAAGAGGGGCGCACCATAACGGGATATCCAATCTGTCCCGCAATCTCCACTGCCTCTTCTACCGTCGTAGCCATGCCGGATTCGGGCATAGGAATCTCAAGCTTTTCCATCATAGCCCGGAATAAATCACGATCCTCCGCCAAATCAATCACAGAAGGAGCCGTTCCCAAAATCTTCACTCCATTTGCCTCCAGCTCAGAAGCAAGATTTAAAGGCGTCTGTCCTCCAAACTGGGCAATAACGCCTAAGGGCTTTTCTTTTTTGTAAATACTCAGCACATCTTCCAACGTCAAAGGCTCAAAGTAGAGCTTGTCCGAAGTATCATAATCCGTAGACACTGTCTCAGGATTACAGTTTACAATAATAGTCTCAAATCCCAGTTTTTTCAGCGCCAAAGAAGCGTGGACGCAGCAATAGTCAAATTCAATTCCCTGCCCAATACGATTAGGACCGCCTCCCAATATCATAATCTTAGGCTTGTCCGTATTGACAGGACTCTTATCCTGTACGTGATAAGTGGAGTAATAATAGGCGCTGTCCTTCGTCCCGCTGACATGAACGCCCTCCCAGGCTTCCTCAAGCCCAAGAGCAATCCGGCGGCTGCGGATTTCTTCTTCCGGAAGTTCCAGAAGCTGACTTAAATATTTATCGGAAAATCCGTCCTTCTTAGCCGACAGCAGCAAATCGTCGGAAGGCAGATGCCCTTTTTCCAGCAACAGCGCTTCCTCTTCCTCCACCAGTTCCTTCATCTGCTCTATGAAAAATGCTTTTACTTTGGTAGCTTCATGAATCTCCTCTGTAGTAGCTCCCTTTCGCAGCGCTTCATACATCATAAAATGGCGCTCGCTGGAAGCTGTCTGGAGCCTGCGCAAAAGCTCTTCCTTGGACAAGGCGTCAAAATCTTTAACATGGCCCAACCCATAGCGTCCTGTCTCCAGAGAGCGGATAGCCTTTTGGAACGCTTCTTTATACGTCTTTCCAATGCTCATAACCTCTCCCACGGCCCGCATCTGGGTGCCAAGCTTATCTTCCACTCCTTTGAATTTTTCAAAAGCCCACCGGGCAAATTTAATTACAACATAGTCCCCATCCGGCACATAGCGGTCCAATGTCCCGTATTTTCCGCAGGGAATGTCTTTTAATGTCAAACCGGCCGCCAGCATAGCAGATACCAAAGCGATGGGGAAGCCTGTGGCTTTGGACGCCAATGCAGAAGAACGGGAAGTTCTTGGATTGATCTCAATCACTATGATACGGTCGCTTACCGGATCATGGGCAAACTGCACGTTGGTTCCGCCAATCACCTGAACGGACTCTACAATCTTATACGCCTGCTCCTGAAGCCTTTGCTGGCACTCCTTAGATATGGTAAGCATAGGCGCCGAGCAGAAAGAGTCTCCGGTATGAACGCCTAAGGGATCAATATTTTCAATAAAACATACGGTAATGATATGATTGTCTGCATCCCGCACTACTTCCAGTTCTAATTCTTCCCATCCCAAAATGGACTCTTCCACCAGGACCTGTCCCACCAGGCTGGCCTGAAGTCCTCTTGCGCAAACGGTTTTTAATTCTTCCTTATTATATACCAGTCCGCCTCCGGCGCCCCCCATGGTATAGGCCGGACGAAGCACCACCGGATAGCTCAATTTATCTGCGATGGCCAACGCCTCTTCTACGGAATAGGCCACTTCGCTGCGAGCCATTTCAATTCCCAGCTTGTCCATGGTCTTTTTAAATTCAATTCTGTCTTCTCCCCGTTCAATGGCGTCCACCTGGACTCCAATAACCTGGACTGCATATTTCTCCAAAACACCCGCTTTATTCAGCTCTGCACAAAGATTCAGACCGGACTGGCCTCCCAGGTTGGGCAGCAGCGCATCCGGCCGTTCCTTGGCAATAATCTGCTCCAAACGCTCTACATTCAGCGGTTCAATATAGGTAACGTCCGCTGTCTCCGGATCTGTCATAATTGTAGCCGGATTGGAATTCACCAATACGATCTCATACCCAAGCTTTTTCAACGCTTTGCAAGCCTGGGTTCCGGAATAGTCAAATTCACAAGCTTGGCCGATAATAATCGGCCCGGATCCTATTATCAATATTTTATGAATGTCTGTTCTCTTTGGCACAAAGGTATCCTCCTGTTTTTTCTCATTTTACCATTATCATACAGGAACTGTCAATTCTTTCAATCGAAGCTCTCTTATCCCATCCACTTTTCCTATCATTCTACTTCCAGCTCCTGCTGTTTAAAATCAATCTGAATCGTGGTTCCTTTCCCCGCCTCTGACTCTGCAAAAAACTCATGGCCCAGCCGCTCTAAGATCCTGCGGCACAAATACAGCCCAATGCCGCTGGCTTTTTTATCCCTGCGGCCGTTATATCCAGTATATCCTTTTTCAAATATCCTGGGAAGATCCTCCGGCGCAATCCCAATTCCCGTATCCTGAATGGAAAGCGTCCGTCCTTTTGCCATAATCTGAATGGAACCCTTCTTGGTATATTTCAAAGCATTGGACAGAATCTGCTCTAACACAAACACCAGCCATTTTTCATCGGTAATTACCTTAATTCCCACCGGCTCATAAATCAAACGCAGCTTTTTCGTGATAAACTGGGAAGCATATTTGCGGACAGCCTGGCGAATCAAATCATCCAGATCATATTCACGAATCACGTAATCAGACGTGTCGCTGTCTAACCGCAGTACTGCCAGCACCATATCCACATACTGCTGAATACGGCACAATTCCTGGCGTATCTCCCTGGAAAAGGACGTATCCTCTCGTTGAAGGATAAGATCCATAGCTGCAATGGGCGTCTTAATCTGATGAACCCAAATCGTATAATATTCCATAAGCTCCTGATATCTGCGTCTGGAATCGTCCATACACTGGCGTTTTTGCAGAAACAATTCCGCCAAAAGCTCCTGGTACAGCAGCTCCGTCCCACGCACTGCCACCGGAAGATGTTCTAACGTAATGCCGATTTCCTGCCGCACCCCTTGTAGCTGAATCTGCTTTTTTTGAAAGTGCAGATAATCCCCTGTCAGCAGAAGCATTCCCAAAAAACAGCAAATTCCGGCGGCATAGAGTACCGCCTCCGCCGGCAGGCCATACAGATAAAATATCACAAAAAAAACGGCAGAAAACAACAAAAAAACAAAGGCGCTCCACTTCCGGCAGGATAAATAACAGAATAAATTTTTCATCTCTCCATTCCTTTTCTTTCCGATGTGTCAACCACTAAGTTGGATCCGAAATCAAATATCCCATGCCTTTCTTCGTGGAAATAAAGTCTAAAAGTCCTGCTTTGTCCAGTTTTTTTCTGAGCCTGGTCACATTAACCGTCAACGTATTTTCATCCACAAAGCTGTCTGTTTCCCAAAGCCGCTGCATCAGCGTTTCCCGGCTCACCACTTTCCCTTTGGCTTCCATTAAGGTTAAAAGGATTCGGTACTCATTTTTCGTCAGATCTATCCGTTCTCCCCGATACATCAGCGTAGCATCCGCCGTATTCAAGAACGCTTCCCGATGGGAAAGCAGCCTTACATCTCCTGCAAAATCATAAGTCCTGCGGAGAACGGCTTGTATTTTTGCAATCAAAACCGCCCATTCAAAGGGCTTGGCGATAAAATCGTCTCCTCCCATATTCATGGCCATCACAATATTCATATTATCAGAAGCAGAAGAAATAAACATAATCGGCGCCTTGGAGATTCTTCGAATCTCGCCGCACCAATGAAATCCATTAAAAAAAGGAAGAGAAATATCTAAAAGAACCATTTGGGGAGAATAAGTCACAAATTCTCCCAGAATATTCTGAAAATCCTGAGCCACATACACGTCAAATCCCCAGGCTTTCATCTGTTTTTCCATTTCCCCTGCAATGGCGTTGTCATCCTCTACTATCATAATCCGATACATAGGCACTTTTCCTCTCTGATTATCCTTCCGCCTTTTCCTGATAGCGGCTCCTTAACAATGCAATTTCCGCTGCATATCCTTCCAGCTCATTGGGCGTCTCCAAGAAAAACGGCAGCTTTCTCAGGGTCGGATGATTGATGATACGCACCATGGCCTCCAGCCCGATACTGCCTTCTCCAATTTTTTCATGACGATCCTTATGGCTGGCAAAGGGATTTTTACTGTCGTTCATATGAATCGCCCTCAATCTCTTCAGCCCAATCACCCGGTCAAATTCCTCCAGCACATCGTCTAAATGGTTTACGATATCATATCCCGCGTCATATACATGGCAGGTGTCCAGACAAACTCCCATTTTCTCTTCTAATTCCACCTGATCTAAAATACTTTTTAACTCTTCAAAGCTGCGTCCTACTTCCGTCCCTTTTCCTGACATTGTTTCCAATAGCACAACGGTCTTTTGATCCGGAGTAAGAATCTCATTTAACAATTGGACGATATAGGCGATTCCCGCCTCAGCCCCCTGCTGTACATGGCTTCCTGGATGAAAATTATACATAGATTCCGGAAGATGGGACAGCCTTGTAAGATCATCCGCCATAGTATTTTTGGCAAATTCCCGCAATCCCGGATCCTTGGCACAAGCATTTAAGGTATAAGGGGCATGAGCCAAAATATGAGCAATCCCGTGCTCCCGGCTATATGCGATATAGTTTTCCATATCCTCCAAATCCAGGGGCTTTGCTTTTCCGCCTCTGGGATTTCTGGTAAAAAACTGAAAGGTATTGGCTTTTATTTTTACTGCTTCCTTCCCCATGGCCATAAAACCTTTAGAAGAAGATAAATGACATCCGATTCGTAACATATCTTGATTCTCCTTTTGATAAAATTTTGCATGATATCATGAATCTGAGATTCATGATCGCCATTCGCCGTTCGCCCAACATGCGAGCATGTTCTTCTCACTAACGCTCATTATATCATAAAAAACGACGTTCCTGAAAGATTGCTTTCAAAAACGCCGCATTTTTTATCATCGTATCCATCCGAAAAGGGAATGCAGCCTGCCGCATTACACGCCAAAAAAGATATCTAACAGTACCTCCACAATGCCAAGTCCCACATCCACCACTTCCGCAACTTCTTGTTTCCTACGATTTAAAACACAAAGGGCAATAGCACCTCCTAAAAACAAAACAGCTCCTCCCACTGTCAAAAGAAATCCCTGGAGTCCATCTAATTTTAAGACCGCAAATTCCAATATCGCCAGTAGGAGACCGGCCAACAATCCCGCTGTCGCTAACGTTTTCTTCCACATAGCTACTCCCCCTTCCATTTAGTTTTTCTGATTACAAATATTTTTCGGAAGCTTCTGCACTCAGATGATATTGTTCCTGGATTTTCACTAAAATCGTCTGGTGTGGAATGCCTAACCCTTTTAATACGGAAACCGTCCCCCGGATTCCTTCTTCTCTTCCTTCTTCTCTTCCTTCCTCTCTTCCTTCTTCTCTTCCTTCCTCTCTTCCTTCTTCTCTTATTGTTTTCGCTTCATATTCCAGCAGCCTTCCTCCCATAATATCCTTCACTCCTTCCCTGACCGTCTCATACTTCTTCGCTATATTTTCTATTACCTTATTTGACATATCTATAATGGTACATTTCACATATTCACTGACTTCTCCTGCCTCCAGCATTTCCTCCAGCCTAAACCGTATCTTTCCATACTCTTCTTTTAATGCTTCCAATTCTTTTTTATTTTTCTCGTATCTCTCAAAATGTTCCTCATGGGAGAAAATATGGAACGGAATTAGAAATATCAGCTTCTTCTCAAATATCGCTTCTGTTGTATACGTTCCCGCCTTCATAACTGGAATATCATATGCTATGCTTCCTCCAGACGTTTTCATCCTGACTTCCAGTTTCTCCGGCGCCTGTTTCTTACTTCTCAAATACAATACAGCCGAATGGGGAAAGGTTACCGTCAGTACACTCCCTTTGATCTCCCCGTCGTCAAGGGCGATTTGCGTATCGTACTCAAAAAATCGTATCAACATACTATGGTCTGAATTACTTTGGCACTCCAGATGGTATTTCTTTACTTCTTTTCCTATTATTTCAAAGCAGGTGTCTGTAATCCGCTCCTGGGTGTCGCCATCCTGCTGATTCAGGAAATGCTCATTTACTGAAAACCGTATGTTCTCTTCCCCGGTATAGGTTTCTCCAAACACCTCATTGATTACCGGAATAATCAGGCTGCTGCAGTCGTTTAGTAATGTACGGAATACGTCGTCATACGGCGTATTGCTCTGTTTTCTTTCCCCCATTATTTCCCTCCTATGATAGCCTTATTCTATTATACCCCATTCTATCACTCCATAATTTTTTCTACAAACTCCACCAAGTCACGGTAAATAAAATCCGGATAAACCATTTCCTCCAACCGCGATGTCCCATAGCCGCTCTCCAAAAGTACCGTCTTCATTCCAGCCTTCTTACCGCACAAGATATCGGACGCCCGGTCTCCAACCATATACGAACGTTCTCTGTCAATCTGAAATCGTTCTATTACTTTTTCAATCATCTCCGTACCTGGTTTTCTGCATTTGCATAAAACACCATATTTCCCTATCCCCTGGGGATGATGGGGACAATATGATACAGCGTCTATTCCTGTTTCTCTAATCAAATACTCATTCATTCTCTTTAACACAGCTTCCGACATAAATCCACGAGCCACAGCAGACTGATTCGTAATGCAAACTGCAAGAAATCCTTTCTGATGCAACAATTCAATGCATTTTCTTGTATATGGGAAAATTTCCAATTCTTCTATGCTGGTTACATAACTTTTTTCCGTACTAAGCACTCCATCCCGGTCTAAAAAAACAGCAGGATGAATATTTTTTTTATCGCTCCTATTTTTCATATTTCTTTTTCTACCGCCGCTCAAAACAGATATTTCTCAGAATCCTCTGCACTCAAATGATATTGTTCTTGGATTTTTACCAAGATCGTCTGGTGGGGAATGCCTAAGCCTTTTAATACGGAAACCGTCCCCCGGATTCCTTCTTTTCTTCCTTCCTCTCTTCCTTCTTCTCTTCCTTCCTCTCTTCCTTCTTCTCTTCCTTCCTCTCTTC
>CAMNQH010000018.1 GCA_946549035.1 uncultured Lachnospiraceae bacterium
AGAGCACTTGACTTTTAATCAAGTTGTCCGGGGTTCGAATCCCCGATGCCTCATTTTCTTTATTAATATGATATATGAAAATATAACAGAGATCGGTATTTATTTCAGGCGTGAGAGGTTATAAATTCGAGTTCTGTCTATAGTTTTCATAGAAGCTGTAAAATCCGTTGTGTCTACAAGGGATTTTGTTGTTTTTCTAACAAAATTTCTGATGTGAAATCAATTGGAAGGAGAGACTAATATTGAAAAAGAGATATGTTATTTTAATACTTATAATTTGTACATCTTTTTTATATCCCTTTAGCGGACAAAAGACGGTACTTGGGGCGTGTATGCCTTTGTCGTCCATTGAGGATAAGGGTATTAGTGAAAAAATGGTAGATAATAATTATTGGACAGCAGAAGGCGACAATACCGTTTTTTATAACTATAAAAATACAATTGAGATATCACAAGATTTTGCTTCTATTATGCTGGAATATTTGCCGGAACAATGCAAAAATGAAAATATGGTTATTTTACTTGTAAATTGCAATAATGGTAATATAACTCAAAAAAAATATAGTAATGATAATCTATTATTTGAGAATCTTTCCGGCGGGACTTATGCCATTCAGGTATATAATAGTATAAATAAAGAGTGTATGGATTTATCTCCATATATAAGTATCTGTTACGATGCAAATATGGGATCTAGTGGTTTTAAAGGAATTTAAAAGTGGGATCTTGTAAAAATAAAAACAGTGGAAAGTATTGCGTGTTCAATGCTTCCACTGTTTTTTATTTCTTTGAAAAATAAGTTTTTAATAACCTACTGCAGTAACCCCATATTCGGCTTGTTCACGAGAAAATCCGTCAAATTCTAATTGACCGATTAAATCGTTTCGTGAAAAGGACATAATATCTAAGTAATTTTGTGCTACCTTCGCTGCTTGTTCGTTCCAATCAGCACCGCAGTTATCAGCAGCGTAAGTAGCTTCTTCCGTGGAAAATCCCTCATATTCTAATTGACGGATTAATCCTGAGTGTGAAAAAGGAGAAACCATTAAATAAGTATGCGCCATATTTAATGCATGATCCTGACCGGCAGTTGAAGAAGCTGTTCCATCAGTGGAAATGCTTGTATCAGCGGAAGTGTTTGTATCAGTGGAAGCGCTTGATTCAGGTTCCTTACCACCGTCAACAAATGTAATAGTATTTACAATTTCTGTAAAATCAGCCGATTGATCATAATTTCCCCAGTCAGTGTAAAGGAATAATATTAGCTGTGTATCGAAAGCAAATGTGGATGCGTTTCCAATTAATTCCTGATCTTCTCTTATCCCGGAGAAGGTTAGGGAAAGGGATGGGACTCCGCAGATTTTTGATTCTTTTCTGCTGGTTTCTGAAAAATCCTGGATTGCTTTTGAAACTTCCGCAACAACGTCATCCTGATTTGCGACGATGTCAAAGGAAGCAGAATATGTGTCCTGCAAATGAACCATGAGCATACCGTCTTTAGAATAGTAGTATACTACGTTTGGAGCATCAGAGACATGCTTTTTCCATGAGGATGGAATCTGATAGCGCAAGCCAAAATTTTCTTCTGAAACGTTCGTTTCTGAATCAAAATCATGTACGACTTCTTTTTTACTATTATTAGAATCCTGATTTGAATTGTCATCTTCCGCTGGAGGAGTAGTTTCTTTCTTTTCATCAGCAGGATCTTTATCAACGGTTGTATCGTCTACTGGAGGAGTGTTTTCTTTTGCTTCGTCATCAGAGTTTTCCTCTACAATAGTGTCAGTCGCTTTGTCGGAAGTTTTCCTGTCAACAGATTCATCTGTTTTCTTTTCACAGCCTGCAAAAGATAAAATAAGAATAAAACCAATCAGTAATAAATAGTTTCTTTTCATAACGCTTCTCCTCATTTGTGCAATATAATAGTTACATATTATGACCTTTCATTTCAATTTAGTTTCATAATTTTAAAACGTTTGCTATTCCTCAAAACTTTTTAACCGTAAGTCGATTAACCGTTTTTCATAGCCGAACAATCGGGAAAGCTGTTCGGCGTTGCATTCTTTATACTCTTCTATGGTAGCGTCGCTAATCAATAGATTCATGGCAAATGTGTCCGCTTCCATTTCATATTTATTCGTATTGAAAGAAGTCCTTGTATCCATAAAAATGGCGTTTGCTTTTTTATGGAGAAACATATGTCCCATTTCATGGGCGCATTCAAATGCCTGCTCTGATTTTGGAAGGTTTTCGTCTATATAGATAATATTATTACGCTGAAAATATTGGTAAAAGGCTTTTGTATCTATTAATGGGACGAAAACTAATATGGTATTTAATCCCTGGATGATTTCAAAGGGATTACGGGATTGAAATTTCCTGGTCAACCGATCAACTGTTTTCTTTATGTCCATAGACATCATCCTTTTTTATATTTTCGTGGAGTAAATCTCTCTTTATTTTTTTTCTTGGCCAATTCCATTCCAATTTGCATAGCGGATAGAATAGAGTCGATGGCTTCCGGGCTGGCCGGATCGCCGTCAAACATTAAACCTTCCTGGGATACCAGTTTTTCTCGTGTTTGATTAATAATTTTCTCAATATCCCGTTCGTCTCGAGCTGTGAGAGAAAAACCACTGTCCTGGGATCTTTCTTCCATCAGGTCAGAACGATTTATGTTAAAATATTGGGCCAGCTGCTCCACTTTATCCATTCGCGGCAGCCTTGTTCCGTTACACCAGGTAGAGACGGCGGATTTATTAAATCCCAAATCATGGATCAAGTCGCTTTGCGTTTTACCATTCTTTTTCATATAGTGGTTTAAATTTCTGGAAAAAATCTTTTTATAAAAATCATCAGACATTCGCTAACACCTCCTAATGGTATATTACTACAAAAAGTAGAAAAAATCAAGATACAGCAAAAAAACTCTACAAAAAGTATTGACATTCTACTTAAAGTAGAATATAGTAGAAGAACGAAAAGGAAGGTGAAAGAAATGCCAAGGGTATTATTAAAAAAGAAGGACTACATGATTATTGATTTTTCCCGATGGCTGGTGGGGAAGATGAGAGAAAAACGACTTTATCAGACGGATATCGGAGAGATTCTGGGAATTAAGCAGCAGTCTGTATCCCGAAAAATAGCCGGCGGTATGGAAGGAAAGGATGTATTTCATCAGGGAGAAATGATTACACTTTTCAAAGAATTGGAAGCTACGGATGAGGAGATTCTTCGATTAATGAAACTATAGAATCCGTTAAAATTCCATTATTTGAAACCAGGAAGCCATAACCTGAGAAATAAACATTTCAAAAACTCTTTCACCGGATTTTCCAATCATATTTTTCAAGAGAAGGAGGTGGTTAATTGATCAATACCATAATGGAAGCCATTGCAGTAGCTTTGCAAGCAGAGTATGGCGACGGGTATGAAGTCTTTCGGGAAACAAAGAGAGAGAACATAGAAAAGCCCTGCTTTCTGCTCCAATGTATGAATTCCATAAAAAAGCCGTATTTGAGAAAGGGGCATTTCAGACAGAATCAGTTTTGTATTCAGTTTTTTCCAGTTCCGGGCGAACAAGAAAAAGCAGATTGTTATGCAACTGCAGAACGTCTTTTTACTTCATTAGAGTCTGTAATAGTGGATGGACATCCGGTGATGGGCACAAGTATGAAGTATGAGATGACAAATGGGATTCTGCATTTCTTCGTAAATTACGATATGCTGGTTTATGAAAGGGATGCTGTGGAGCCTGCAATGGAGGGAATTTCTTCCAAGACAAACGTAAAGGACAGATGATGGAAAACATCAAAAAGGGATTGCAATCAATATCCCAAAGAAGAAGGATGAAACAAGTGAGACAACATGGAAACATTTATTTGAAAGGTATGGTGATGAAAAATGGCTTTAGGCGGCGGAACTTTTACAGTGCAGAATAAGGAATTGCCGGGTGCGTATCTTAATTTTGTATCGGCATCGGCAGCAAACACAGCTTTTTCAGAACGAGGGATCGTAACGATGCCCCTGGAACTGGACTGGGGCGTGTCTAATGAAATCTTTGAAGTGACAAATGAGGATTTTCAAAAGAAAAGTATGGAGCTTTTCGGTTATGAATATACCAGTGAAAAAATGAAAGGGCTGCATGACCTGTTTCTGAACGCCCGAACATTATATGGATATCGTTTGAATGGCGCCGGAAAAAAAGCAGCCAATCAGCTTGCAGAAGCAAAGTATTGCGGCATTCGTGGAAATGATATCAAAATTGCAGTTTATGTGAATGAAAAGGATGAAACATTATTTGATGTGAAGACCTATTTGGGAACGGCAGTGGTTGACCGACAGACGGTTTCCGCAAGTGATGAGCTGAAGGATAACCAATATGTGGTATGGAAACCGCAAATTACATTGGAAGCCACAGCAGGAACTCCCCTTACCGGAGGCGAGAACGGAACGGTTAGCAGTCAGGACCATCAGGCATATCTCGATCAGATAGAGTCCTATGCCTTCAATGTCATGGGGGCTGCCGTGACGGAAGAGGACACAAAGTCGTTATATACTGCTTTTAGCAGACGTCTTCGAGATGAAGTGGGAATTAAATTCCAGCTTGTCCTTCATGATTATGCGAAAGCCGATTACATGGGTGTTATCAGCGTGGAAAACAGAGTTTTGGATGAGGGATGGAATGAGGCAGGGCTTGTGTATTGGGTGACAGGCGCAGCAGCCGGATGCCAGGTAAATAGAAGCAACCAGAATAAAAAGTATGACGGAGGATTTCTGGTGGATACGGCGTATACCCAGGCTCAACTTAAGACTGCTATTTCTGAAGGAAAATTTATCTTCCATCAGACAGGGAGAGAAGTTCGGGTACTGGAGGATATTAATACGATGGTATCTGTATCCGATGCCCAGGGAGATATTTTTAAGGACAATCAGACGATTCGGGTCATTGATCAGATCGGCAATGATATTGCAGTGCTCTTTCAGACAAAGTACTTAGGGGTTGTGCCCAATGATGCGGCAGGGAGAGTTTCCCTTTGGTCTGATATCGTGAAGCATCATGAACGGCTTCAGGAGATGCGGGCGATTGAGGATTTCTCGGATGCTGATGTAACCGTAGAGCAGGGTGATACAAAGAAGTCCGTTGTAGTTACGGATCTTGTAACTGTTGTGAATGCCATGAGCAGACTGTATATGACTGTTACCGTGGCGTAAGAAAGGGGTGAAGTAAAATGGGTAATGTTGTAATGAAAGCGAAAGATACTGTATATGCAGCTTTGGCGGAATGCTATGTTACAATCGGAACTAGCCGCTATAATTTTATGCAGGCGATTAACTTGGAGGCGAAATTTGAAAAAAATAAGTCGGAGGTTCCCATCTTAGGAAAAACAGGGAAGGGAAACAAAGCTTCCGGCTGGAAAGGGACAGGCAGCGCTACGTTCCACTACAATACTTCTATTTTCCGGAAAATGATGGAGGATTATAAGGATTCCGGTGAAGACGTTTACTTTGAAATGCAGATTGCCAATGAAGATAAATCTTCAGCAGCGGGCCGGCAGTCGATTATTTTGGTTGACTGTAATATTGACGGAGGAGTTTTGGCAAAATTCGACGCTGACGGCGAATATTTGGATGAAGAAATGGATTTTACATTTGAAGATTTCCGAATGCCAAACCAATTTAATGACCTGGAAGGATTTTTGACAAACTAATATACCTCTCCTCCTTGTATGGTAGCCATACAAGGGGGAGCAACAGGAAAAGGAGAGAGAAATATGTCTAATTTCAGCAAATTTATGAAAGCAAATAAAATTGAAAAAAAGAATCAGATGCACGCTCCCACAAAATCTTTGTGTGATGAAAATGGAAAGCCCCTGGAGTGGGAATTCCGGCATATTACATCCAAGGAGAATGAGAACCTCCGAGAAGAGTGCACGTTAGAAATTCCCATAACCGGAAAGCCGAATATGTATCGTCAAAAGGTTCTGTCCGGAAAATATATGCAGAAAATGATTGCTGCTTCTGTCGTAGTACCGGATTTGTATGACGCCGGACTGCAAGATTCTTATGGAGTAAAAACACCCGAAGAACTGCTCCTTGCCATGGTTGACGATCCTGGGGAATACAACGAGCTGGCTGCTTTTGTACAGAAATTTCAGGGATTTGACGTTCCTTTTGAAGATAAGGTGGAAGAAGCAAAAAACTAATAGAAGAAGGGGATTGGGAAGCGAATTTTGCTTACTATGCCCTTCTGAAACTTCATATCCTGCCTTCTGTTTTTCTGGAATTGGAGGAACGGGAAAAAGCCTTTGTAATTGCTGCTATTAAAGTAAAAATCAAAAGCGATCAAGAGCGGGAAAAAGAGATAAAGCGTAGATCAAAAAAAGGAAGGAAAGGAGGATGATTTTATGGGGAGTATGAACGCTGCGATTGATTTGCAGAATCAGGCCACAAATATTCGATATTCGGTGGAGAATTCCGTAAGTTTTGGAATTGCTTCCATACAAGATTTGTATCAGGCGATTAGTTTTCCCATTGATACGACTTCCATCGATGGGGCAAGAGATTCCATAGATCAGACAACTACGGCGGTTCGCCGGTTGGATGATGCGATTCAGGGAATGGAACCTCCGGGGGCGTCTATATCCATGATGCAGCATTCCGGAAATATGGGGATACTTACGGCAAACCATACACAACGTGTTGAATTGGAAGCCCAAAGCGAAAGCAGTTCCTTGAGCAGTATACGACAAAGTGCAGAAGAGCAGGCCAGATTGAACCAGGAAATCCAGAAAGGTACAGAACATGCAAACGCTATGGCAGACCGTTTGAAAAATGTTGTTCAGGAATACCTCACGCTGGAGAATATCGAAAAGGTATTGAGTATTTCCGATGATATTACAAAAGCTACGGCACGGCTTGATTTGATGAACGACGGGCAGCAGAGCACACAAGAGCTTATGAATATGATATATGGCGCTGCTCAGGAATCCCGAGGTTCCGCTCCCGGAATGACAGATGCAGTAATCGAGATGGGAAATAATTCCGGCGGCGTGTTTGGAAGCTCCGAAGAAGTAGTTGCTTTTGCAGGCCTGATGCAAAAAGAGATGTCTATTGCAGGGGCGGGGACACAGGAAGCCTCCGAAGCCATGCAGCAGTTAGCTCAGGCATTTGGATCCGGGGTTATGTGCGGCGAAGAAATGAACGGTATTTTAGCCCAGGCGCCTAATTTGATTCAGACAATTTCTGATTATTTGGGCTTATCCACGGAGAAAATTCGTGAAATGGCATCAGAAGGGCAACTATCGGCAAATGATGTGAAAGCAGCTGTATTCGCCAGTGCAGATGAAATCAATGCAAAGTTTCAGGAAATGCCTATGACCTGGGAACAGATCTGTCAGTCTATGGGAAATGCCTCTTTAATGGCGTTTCAACCAGTCCTTCAAGGCTTGAATGAAATGATGAACAGCGAAGGGTTCCAGGCGCTTGTAAGCAACGCAATGGCAGCAATGGCCACCTTGGGGAACTTAATTCTTACGATTTTTAATTTGGCCATGACCGTGGGGAGTTTTATTGCAAGTAATTGGTCTGTGATCAGCCCTGTGATTTATGGAATCGCAACTGCCTTGGCAATCTTTTATGGATGGCAGATGTTATGTGCTTTGGCATATGGAATAATTGCTGCGGCTCAGGCATTGATGAGCGTGGGTCCTGTGATGTTGATTATTTTTGCTATTTTAACCTTGATTTCTATTATTTTAGCGGTATGCAATGCAATAGCACAAATGACAGGTATGGCAAATTCAGGGTTTGGGATGATTGCCGGAGGCATTAACGTGGTGCTTCAATTTTTTAAGAATCTGGGATTGACCGTTGCAAATCTCGCACTGGGGATTGGAGCAGCCTTGGCGGCGCTGTCATATAATATGAGGGCTGCGTTCCATAATGCGATCTGTTCTGTTCAGGCCAAATTTTACAACTTGCTTTCCACGGCGCTGGAGGTTATTGCAAAGATATGTGAAAAGCTGAATAAGCTGCCCTTTGTAAATATTGATTATTCTGGTATTCAAGATGCGGCAAATAATTATGCGGCAAAAGCCCAGGCGGCGGAGCAAAACAAGAAGAGTTATATTTCCATTATGGGCGCCTTTCATACAGGTAATTCAACCTTTGACACATTTCAAAAAAATTGGGCGTCTGATGCTCAAAAACAGGGAACTGAGTGGGGAGATGGAGTTACCGAGTCACTCAGCAATTTTGGCAATAGCGGCTCCATTGGCGGTTCAGGCGCAGCATCTCCTTGGGGCGGCCATGTACCAGGGGCTCCCGATACAGGGACAAGTGTTGGAGGAAACGAAGTGCCAGGAGGGTACGGCGGAACCGACCTGGGAGGATATAGCGGGACCGGCGGCGGAGCAGGAGGCTATGGCGGCGGATCGGGTAATTTAGGCGCTATTGGCAGCGGTGTAGAGGATATTGCAGGAAATACTGCGGCTATGGCCGACACCATGGACATAACCGGAGAGGAATTGAAGTATCTTCGGGATATTGCAGAACAAGAAGCAATCAATCAATTTACCACGGCTGAAATCTCCATTGAACAAGTAAATCATAATAATATCAGCAGAGAGATGGATTTGGATGGTGTAATTATAGGTATGACAGAAGCAGTCAATGAAGCTATTTATAGTTCAACGGAGGGGGTGCATAAGTAATGGGGAAGAGCAGGTATCATTTTTATTTGAAAAAATGTCTGTTACCGGTTCCGCCGTCTCAGCTTACCATGAAGATTAACAGTGAAAATAAAACAATCACTTTGATCGATCAGGGAGAAATAAACATTCTGAAACGGGCAGGGCTTACAGATATTGAGTTTGAGTGTATGATTCCTCAGGTAAAGTACCCTTTTGCCACATATAAATCAGGATTTCGGGACGCTGCCTATTATTTATCCTACTTTGAAGCCCTGAAGCAAAACAGAAAACCGTTTCAATTTATTGTCTGTAGGGAGCATCTTGGAAGCTATGATTCCTTTGACACAGATATGAAGGTTTCCATGGAGGATTATAAAATCACAGAAGACGCCAAAAATGGGTTTGATCTTATGGTAAAAATACAATTGAAGCAATGGCGGGATTATGGAACGAAAGAAGTGGATGCAACATTTGATCAAGAAAAGCCGAAGGTAAATGAAACGCCCCGGGATGCTGATAATCCTCCGCCTCAGACATATACCGTAGTCAAGGGGGACTGTCTCTGGAAGATTGCAAAAATGTACTATGGAGACGGTTCAAAATACCCAATTATATACAACGCCAACAGAGATGTGATTGGCGGGAATCCCAATTTAATTTATCCGGGGCAGGTCCTTACAATTCCAGCCATTTAAAAAGGGGGTGTGTCTGTTGGGAGTGGAGCTTTTGATTGGAAATGAAGATGGAAAAAAAGTATATAAGCCAGTGGTGGAAGAAGGGATTGAGTGGTCAACGGAGCGGAAAGGTACGCCTGGAAAACTGACCTTTAAGATATTAAGGGATGGTATATTGGATATTTCAGAGGGCAGCGCAGTAAGAATGACCGAAAACGGAGATCCTATATTTTTCGGGTTTATATTCAAACAACAGAGAGGAAAAGATCAAATGATCTCTGTTACAGCCTATGATCAGCTACGGTATTTGAAAAATAAAGACACTCTCGTATATGAAAATAAAACGGCGGATCAGCTTTTGCAGATGATTGCGGAGGATTATAAGATGAGTGTGGGAACGGTGGAACAGACGAATTATGTCATCGAATCACGGGTAGAAGAAAATACGTCTTTATTCGAAATGGTACAAAATGCCCTTGATTTAACCTTGACCAATACCGGGGAATTATTTGTTTTGTACGACGACTTCGGGAAGCTGGCATTGAAGCATTTGTCTTCCATGGCGGTGGGAACCAAAGGAGCTTATCTGATGGTAGATGAAGGAACAGGGGAAAATTTCGATTATACTTCTTCCATTGATGATAATACCTACAACAGAATCAAGCTGACGTATGACAATGAAAAAACCGGAGTCCGGGAAATTTATATTGCCCAGGATTCCGGGAATATGAACAAATGGGGAATCTTACAGTATTTTGATACATTGAAAAAAGGAGAAAGCGGCCAGGACAAAGTGGACGCCCTGCTAAAGCTATATAACAAGAAGACCCGCAGCCTGAAGCTGTCAAAGGTCATAGGGGATAATCGGGTGAGAGCCGGAAGTATGATTGCTGTAAACCTTGATTTAGGGGATATGAAGCTGGCAAGCTTCATGCTGGTGGAGAGCTGCCGTCATACATATAAAGAAGGAGAACATTGGATGGATCTGACCCTCAGAGGAGGTGAGTTTGTTGGCTGATGCAAACGGTTTGGTGGAGGCCATGAAAAGAGCCGCTCTGGACGCCCAGGAATCTGTGAAGCCTGTCAATGTTTATTTCGGGGAAGTCACTGCCAGCGCTCCCTTAAAGATCGCAATAGAGCAAAAAATGACGCTTGGGGAGGAGCAGCTGATTTTAACAAGAAATGTTACGGATTATAAATTGGAGATAGATTTGCAGTGGGCCACGGATACAGGCGTTCTGGAGGATGAGACAAGGATGGAGCCTCTTCATTTCCACCATATTACAGG
Organism: uncultured Lachnospiraceae bacterium; assembly: GCA_946549035.1. Classification (GTDB taxonomy): domain Bacteria; phylum Bacillota; class Clostridia; order Lachnospirales; family Lachnospiraceae; genus 14-2. The sequence continues at coordinate 10,656 of CAMNQH010000018.1, forward strand.
AAAAAATACCCTGCTGGTGCGCAATGCCCTAGAGGCAGGGGATGAGGTAATACTGATACGGCAGCAGGAGGGTCAGAAATTCATTGTAGTTGACCGGATAGGAGGTAAAAAATGATTCCCTCAACAGTTGGGATTTTAAATAAGGATTTTAAAATAGAAAAGCAGCCCAGCCTGACGTATCAGATGCAGCCTGACGAGGGGCGGATTCGCGGGTATACGGACGGGCTCGAGGCAGTAAAGCAGGCGATTTATAAAGCGATCATGACAGAACGCTATCAATATATCATGTATAGTTGGAATTATGGAATAGAGCTATTGGATCTGTTTGGGGAACCTGCCACTTATGTATGTCCGGAATTAAAACGGCGTATTACGGAGGCGCTGATTTGGGATGACAGAATCCAGAGTGTGGATCATTTTAAGTTTGAGTTCCCAGGAAAGGGTGTGGTCCATGTGGCTTTTACAGTTCATACTGATTTTGGGGATGTACAGGCAGAAAGAGAGGTGAATTTTTAATGTATGAAGCGATTACATATGAAGTCATTCGCGATCGGATGCTTACCCGCGTACCGAAGAAATTTGATAAGCGGGAGGGCTCGGTGATTTGGGATACCCATTCACCTACGGCGATTGAACTTCAGATACTATATCTTGAACTGGATTCGATTCTGAAAGAAGCATACGGAGACAGCGCTTCCAGAAAGTTTTTGATTCTGCGGTGCAGGGAACGGGGAATTTATCCCCAGGAAGCCACAAAAGCAGTATTAAAGGGAGTATTTGTTCCAGAGAATATTGACGTTACTGGAAGGCGGTTCAACATTGGAGATTTAAATTATATCGTAAGGGAGAAAATTTCTGACGGTGAATATCAAGTAGAATGTGAAAAGGCGGGACGGGTTGGAAATCAGTTCTTTGGAACCATGATTCCTGTGGAATATATCAATGGGTTGCGGAAAGCAGAATTAACAGAGTTATTGATTCCCGGAGAGGATGAGGAAGAGACAGAGGATCTTCGCAGGAGATATTTTGCATCCTTTGACGAAAGTGCATTTGGAGGAAACCGAGCGGATTATCTGGAAAAAACAAACGCAATTCCCGGAGTCGGAAGAACCAAGGTGACCAGGGTGTGGAACAGTGATTTTTCACCGGCTGACATGATTCCGAATGAAACGGTAGAAACCTGGTATCACAATACGAAAGACAGCTGGGATGCAGATGTGCGGTCCTGGGTGGACGCAGTGTTTGATACAGCAAAAGAAAAGAAGCTGACAACTGGCGGAACAGTGCTTTTGACGATTATCAATTCGGAATTCGAGGCCGCCTCCGACGGGTTGGTGGAAACGGTACAAGCCGCGATTGATCCGGATCCATATGCCGGAGACGGATATGGGCTTGCTCCCATTGGCCATGTAGTAAAGGTGAAGAGCGCGGTGGAAAAAGAGGTTCATATAAAGACTACCATTACGTTTGAACCGGGATATGAGTGGGAAAATCTGCAGGATTTTCTTGCGGAGGCTGTATCTGGGTATTTGGAGGAGCTAAGAAAAGAATGGGCGGATTCTCCGTATCTCATTGTGAGGATAAGTCAGATTGAGACCAGGCTTTTACAGGTTCCGGGAGTGTTAGACGTACAAGATACTTTTATTAACGGTGCAGAAAGCAATTTGATTTTGACGGAGTTTGAGATTCCCGTGCTGGGAGGTGTAAGCGAATGATAAGAGAAGTGGATCTGATTTCTTACCTTCCTTCTTATCTTACGGAATACCAGGAGCTTACTCATACGTTAGCAGCAGAAAATCCGGAATTTGAGCTTGTATGGAAAGCTGCCGACCAGGTTTTGAAAAATGAATTTATTGCCAAGGCAGATGAATATGGAATTTCAAGGTTTGAAAAAATGCTGCATATATTTCCGTCAAAAGAAGACTCTCTGGAAAGCAGAAGAGAACGAGTGCAAAGCCGGTGGCTGGATGCAGTCCCGTATACAATGATAATGCTGTTAAAAAGGTTGATTTCTCTTTGCGGAGAAACAGATTTCCAGTTGACGGGGAATTTTGAACAGGGATATACCTTGATGCTAGAAACCGGCTTGGAGGAATTTGGAAAAGTCGCTGAGTTGGAAAAAATTATAGCCGGCATGCTGCCGTGCAATATCACGACTTCTGTTCATAATGAGACGTATGCAGATTTGAAGGGAACTGTATGGATGTTTGGCACAGCCAGTGTGTCAGAGAGCATAACAATATCAACGTAAGGGGGAAGTAATTATGGCGAATTTTTCAAAGCTGATTGTAACAGAAACGGGAAAAAGGCTTTTGCAGGACAGTTTTTTGTCAGGAGAGACTGTTATATATACCCAAATAGCAGCAGCAGATCACAGTTATGGGGAAGAAGAGCTGGAAAAGCTTGAAAATTTGGAACATATCCGGCAAATCCAGGCTGTGAGAAAGATAGAAAGAGAGAATGGAGATACTGTCGTTGTAGACACTGTTTTTGATAATAAAAATGTCCAGGAGGGATACTTTTTCAGAACCATCGGGCTTTATGCAAAAGCGGAGGGACAGGAAGAATTGCTCTTTGCGGTTGCGGCGGAACGTTCCAATGCGTCTTATATGCCGGAACATACGGGAATCACAACGTCCATTCAAGTTAAGTTAAGGGTGAAACTAGAGAATGGAGAAACCATTCAGATTACGGTGGATCCTGCGGGAACCGCTACAATCGGGGATGTATTGGATGTGAAAACATGGTTGGAGAACCATATGGCGGATAGGGATAATCCCCACAATGTTACGCCGGAGCAGTTGGGAATTGAACCGGGGGCGAACCATTATGTCCATCCCCTTTCCCACCCTGCGGATATAGTGACGCAGGACGCAAATCATAGGTTTGTGACGGATGTGCAGAAGCAGCTCTGGGATGGAAAGATGGAAAAGGATGGGAACTCGGCGGAGAATACCGCTGTTTATACCAGCGGTGACAGTACAAACCCTACCGGATGGACAGATGTAGCGGCGATGGCGTCCGGAGAAAAGCATAAAACGCTTTTGAATAAGTTGTCTACCATGGCAAAAAATGTCCGGTGGCTGTATAAGATGCTGGGAACTACGAATATTGCCAATATTGGCAATGGGACGGTGACAGGGGCTATTAGTACGTTAAACACGGGTTTGGCGGGGAAAGAAGCCATCGGCCATACGCATGATAACAGATATTATACGGAAGCTGAAATAAACAGCAAAATAAATCTCCTCACTTGCACGGATGCCAGCGTAAACGTTGGTTACACAACTGACGGGGTTACAAAGAGTGTTGCAAATAATACAAGAACTGTAATGACAACTATTACGATTGCAAAATCTGGATATTATATTTTAACAGCAGATACCAATTTCTCCAAAAATGGGACTGGTTTTAGATTAGGGACATTTTCATCGACAGCGGATGGGACGTCTAATACGGGAACTGGAGTAAATGTGCCTGCAAACAGCGGGGGTATGACGACAATACAAAATGTATATCTTGTTAGAACCGCTACTGCAAATTCAAAAATATATTTTGCTGTACATCAGACATCCGGTGGAGCTTTAAATGCTTCCACATGGATTGGCGTTATGCCAATCCGCTGTGTATAGGTCATACAATCCATGTTTAATGAACTGGTAGGGGAAAATATCTCGAAACTTCTTTAAAGAATATTGCAAGTCAGTTTTGCATATGCTATAATGCCAATAGGCAAAAAGCAATGATAAGTCCATCCGGACAAAGAACGAATCCCCGAACCGTGTTGCAGCACAGTCCGGGGATTCTTCTTTTCTTTTTACGGTGGCAAAGCACCCACCAGGCTATTTGTTGTCCTTATGGTCGCCATCTAACCATTTGATGATGTAGTGGCAGGCTACACCAGCCGCAACAGCGACTAAAAAAGCAATGATAACTTCCATCCAAACACCTCCTCCCGTTGCCAGGTATCGGTGGACAACAAACTTATCATATCATAACTCTTTTATCTTTACAATCGTTACTGCCAACGATTACTTGACAGTAACAATATCTCGAAACTTCTTTAAAGAATATTGCAAGTCAGATTTGCATATGCTATAATGCCAGTAGGCAAAAGGAAATCACAAGTCCATCTGGACAAAGAATGAATCCCCGAACCGTGGTGCAACACAGTCCGGGGATTCTTCTTTTCTTTTTACAGTGGCAAAGCACCCACCAGGCTATTTGTTGTCCGTATCGTTTCTGTCAAGCCATTTGCAAATGAGGTGGCAAACCACACCTGCCATAACAGTAACTAAAAAGGAAACCACAACTTCCATCCAAACACCTCCTCCCGTTGCCAGGTATCGGTGGACAACAAATTTATCATATCATAACTCTTTTATCTATACAATCATTTATATTCCCCTTCCGTTTCCACAATCTACACCCTAACCGTATGCTCCAATGCAATCCATCCGGCCCCGCTCTTCAGCCGGCCCCAAGTATAGCCTCCTGCTGCTTTTGTCTCTACAATATTGTACACACCTGGCGGGCAGATACCGTTTTTATCGTAGGATGTACCTGGGCCTTTCCGTATATTAAGGTCATTGATTTTTACCCGAACCTCAAATGCTTTTGTATGGTCTTCCGGCTCTGCTCCGGATCCATCTGCATTGGCGTCTCCCGTCCGTATACAATACTTTGTGGAACAATTTATCCACCCGGCGCCGCTTTTCAACCGCCCCCAGCTTCCGGACATTTCTACTATAGTGTATGTACCTTGATCTGTGATGCTGCCCACGATTTTATTGCCTGTTCCAGGACCGGTTCGGATATTAAGGTCCTTTACATGAACCTTATACATTCCAGGTACATACCCTTTGTCTGTCCCAACCTGGCTGCTCCCCGGTGCCTGGCTGTTTTCCGGCGGTGTCGGCGCCACATCAGAGGTTATCCCCCCTATCTCTTTGCTGATTACCTGCGCAATCGTCTGGGCAACTACTGTCTTATTGGCATTATACCATCTCATATCATCTCCGTCATCAATAAATGCCGTTTCCAACAGCAAATACTTTGTTCCAGCTTTCTGAGCCTTATTAAGATTCAACAGCCCGGTCGAACTGGAAATCTGCCACTTTCCAAAGCCAAGGCTCACGACAGCATCGACGATCCTTTCAGCGATTGCCCATCCTCCCACATTATCCGGATGCACATAGGCTCCGATCCCAGTAAACTTTCCGTCTCCGGACTCATCCTTTTTTGCTTTTGCGTTAAAATGCACTTCCAAAACAAGATCATATCCTCCATAATCTGGCGCCTGTCCGGCTTTACTGTAAGAATAACAGTTTTTCTCCTGATCATATACCTCTACTCCGGCAGCTTTTCCGAGGCTTTGAGACACCATGGATACCAGCTCCCTGGTGTACGCTGCTTCCTGGCCAAAAATACTGCAGGCCCCGGGATCGTAAGTCCCATTGTAATTTTTCCCATGTCCGGATATTAATAATGCTTTTCCCACGCTATTCTCCCTCGCTTTCATTTTGTATAATATTTGTAAATGCCTGATGTAATCCTGTGCTTGCAAGGCCGGAAAACGCCCCGTAAACAATTGTATCAAGACTTATGGAAGCATTGGCCATACATGCCAATACCGCCCCTAAAATAGCCAATACCGACGGGATATATTGGTTTGACACGTGGTCAAGCCAGGTAATATGCTTTACGCAATACCCAACTATCAGGCAAGCTACTACGACAACCGGAATATAATTTTCCGTCAAAAAACTTAAATTCATAAAAATCATCCTCCTGTTCTTGAACTTACGGATTTACCGTTTTTTGTTGATTGGATACAGATGACATCTTTGCCACTGTTTCTTTTGGCTCTTCCGGCATTTCCAGAAGTGTGTTATAAAGTTTTGTTGCCACGTCATTTCCACCCAAGTTATGGTAAGCCTCATAGACTTTTTTCATTGATTCCTTGGCATAAATCGGACAATATTCCCGTTCTTGATACTTGTTATAATTTTGCACAATATTTTCCCTCAGCAAGCTTGTTACCCCTTCCGAGATTGCCGTGCTCTTTTGCTGCTCTTGTTCCAGGCGCTTTGATATATCCCTATAAAGGGAACCAAGAATTAATGAGATTAGAGCAAACATCCACTCCACCCAGTTGCTTTGAATATATTCCATGATCTGCATCGTTTTCACCCCCTCTCTTTATATGGAAAGAGCCAGACAGGGAATCCCGCTTGGCTCTTGGAAACTTCTTGCCTTCTTATTCATTTTTCTCTATTTTCTCCATGCTCATTTCACTAAACATGGATTTAAAGCTCAAATAATCAGATTTAAAAGATCCTTAATATCCGCAATTTACCTTTTACTCTAATTGCAGCTCCAGAATTTTGATAAACGTTCACTGCCATATTGGCTGTAGCTTCCAGTCGAAAAAAATAAGTACTTGTCACATAATGATCACCGCTTATGGCAGGAGAAAAGTCTACCGAATGTCGTGCATTTGTAGTTGTATTAAGTATACTTATCCCCCTTTTCCCAGAACTGTTTGAAGCAAAATTGGCTTCAACATACAGAATGTACAGCCCAGGAACGACAGAAGTATTTGTGGAAGAGATAGTAGTCCATGAACCAGAAGCAACATTTGATTCACCGGATGATTCTGTGATCAGTAAATTTAGTTTATCCTGTTTATCATTATGAGGGTGATTAATAGCAGCTTTCCCCGCCAAACCCGTGTTTAGTTCACTTCCCTCTTTGCCTATAAGCAGTTACAGGGTAAGATGATTTTGGAGGTGGCTTTTATGGCAGAAATAAGGGATGTAATCATCCAAAATATTACAGCATCATTAAAAGGCAAGGTAACGGAGGATGCATTAACAACGATTCAGGACGTCTTAGTAATTCAGCTTGCCAAGTATGAAATTCAGGAGAGGTGCACGGAAGTTGCGGAAGTGGATACTACGGCAGAAAAATATCTCAGAAAATTTATTGCCACAAAAAGAATAGAAGGGACAGCCGAATCTACATTAAAGAGATATGGTGAAATGAACCTGAAAGTAATTCAGTTTCTAAAGAAACCATTGCACGAGATAACAACCTATGATTTGCGATTTTATCTGTCAATGTGCAGACAGCAGAATCATGTCAGCAACCGAACCTTGGACGGGATGCGAAGATGTATCTCATCCTTTTTTGGGTGGTTATCGGCAGAAGGAATGATTGGAAGGAATCCATGCGCGGCGTTGGCTCAGATTAAGTATAAGAAGACGGTCAAAAAGCCGTTTTCAGCCACCGATCTGGAAAAACTTCGGAAAGCGTGTAAGCAGGAACGAGATCTTGCTTTAGTAGATTTTCTTTACTCTACCGGATGCAGAGTTTCGGAAATATCCAGGCTGGATATATCAGACGTAGACTTTGAACGAATGGAATGTACGGTGCTGGGGAAAGGGAATAAGGAACGAATAGTATATTTGTCTCCGGTGGCAGGGATGCATCTGCAAGAGTATCTGGCATTCAGAAAAGATACTTCCAATGCCTTGTTTTCAGGAAAAGGAGGGGAACGTTTAGGAAAAAATGGAATAGAAGCGGTAATTAAAAGAATCGGAAGCATGGCGGGGGTTGAAAATGCCCATCCGCATCGGTTTAGAAGAACATTAGCGACAAATTTGTTAGATAGAGGTATGAATATTCAGGATGTGGCCGCTATCCTGGGACACGCGGATTTAAAAACGACTCAGATTTACTGTTATATCAGCCAGTCTAATGTGAAAGCGGCTTTTCATAAATACGCTGCATAAACGTATCATAATGAAAGATTCCCTTATTCGCTGAAGGGGATTTGGTTATAAGAAATTTTTACTCCGGAAAAACGCCGGAGTTGTTTTTGTACATAAAATTGTCTGGGATTGGCGCTAATATGAAGTAATGTAAGGGCGGCAAAATAAGTGGAACGTGTTTGGGTAATGGGTGTGCTTGACATCTTATGTTGTCTGAATATAATGGTATATAGAGCATAGTGTTGGAAAAGGAAAATATATGAGAGGTTTTGTCTTGAAAAAACATCTCATACAATTGGAAATATTGCGGATAAGTAACAGGGCATAAAGAACCGAGCTGCTAGGAGGAGGGGAAATGATAAAAGTAATTCTATGGGATATTGACGGAACCTTACTGGATTTTGCCAGGGCAGAGCATGAGGCTCTGAAAAAATGTTTTCTGAGGTTTGGGATGGGAGTTTGCACGGATGAAATGATAGCCCAATACTCTGTGATCAATCAGGGGTATTGGGAACGACTGGAAAGAGGCGAGCTGAGTAAAAAGGAAGTGCTGGAGGGACGTTTCCGGGAGTTTTTTGAAAGAGAGGGATTGGAGACGGGGCAGGTATCTGATTTTAATCTGGAATATCAAGTCAGGCTGGGAGATACGGTTTATTTTCAGGATCATGCAGATAAACTGGTGCAGGAGCTGAAAGGACAAGTAAAGCAGTATGCCGTTACAAACGGAACCCGAACGGCTCAGAAAAGAAAGCTGGAAAATTCCGGTTTGAATAAAACACTTGACGGAGCCTTTATCTCAGATGAAATTGGCGCAGAAAAGCCGAATCCTGCTTTTTTTGAATATGTTTGGAACAGAATAGGATTTTATGATCCAAAAGAGGTTTTAATTGTGGGAGATTCCCTTACCAGCGATATGCTGGGGGGAATGCAGGCAGGAATCCTGTGCTGCTGGTATAATCCCAAGGGGCTAATAAATCAGACAACCATACAGCCGGATTATGAATTGAATAATCTTTGGCAGGTAAAAGAGATTTTGCATAAATCTACGGCAATGGAGTTATAATAGGCAGATTCAGGGGAGAGAGGAAGTGCATGGAATGAAGATCAGATTTGTGGAACCAGGAAACAGGCCCTATCGGCCTTCTATTTTGAATCATATTGTCTATGATCGTTATATCAGGACTCCGTCTGTAGGGTTGAATACACTGGCTACGATTGTTCAGAAGAAAGTTCCTAATACACGAATGTACAGTGAGTCCATTTCACGGCTGGTAATGAAAGATATCCTGGATGCGGATATTATTTTTATTGGGATATTTACCTTTAATGCCCGTCGGGGCTATGCGCTGGCCCGATATTTTAAGAAGCACAGTAAGGCGGTGGTTGTGCTGGGCGGGCTTCATGCATCTATGAATTATCCGGAGGCAGTGAAGTATTGTGATTATGTGCTTTTGGGGGAAGGGGATGAGTCTGTCCTGGATATGGTTTGGGCTGTTCAGAAAAAGAAGACGCCGGATTTTTTAGGGGTTGTATATCTGAAAAATGGAAAGCTGATTCATACCGGGGAGCGCAAGCCCCCAGAGAAGTTTGAGACGATTCCCAATAAGAATCTGGTTTATCGGTATCGGGAAATGGCAGGGCACAATACCTTGTGGGGACAAGTTCATGCTTCCAGGGGGTGTCCTCATAATTGTGATTATTGCGCTTTGGTACGCCATTTTGGAAGACGTGTCAGAACCAGAACGCCGGAAAATGTGGTGGAAGATATCCGTCGGACCATTGCGTTTCAGGAAAAAGGCCATCACCGCCTGCTGAAGGCGCTGTGGATTACTGACGACAACTTTTTTGCAGACCGGGACTGGGCCATGGCGGTGCTTCAAAAGATCATTGACAGCAATATCCGCTATTGCTTTACCGTACAGGCCAGGTGGGAGGTGGGCCTGGATGATGAAATGCTTTTTCTTCTGAAACGGGCCGGGTTTGTAGAGATTGCCATGGGGATAGAGTTTATAGACGATGATGCTTTTCAACAATATCACAAAAAAAGTACGAAAAAAGATATTATTGCGGCAATTCAAAATATCAAACGCCATGGCCTTTCTGTTCGAGGATTATTTATTTTGGGGGCGGACAGCCATACCGTAGGAGTAGGAGAGCGTCTGGCTGATTTTGTTATAGAGCAGGGAATTCAGGGCGTCTTGATTCAATGTATGTATTTTGTCCCAGGGACGCCGGTATATGAGGCCAATAAAGAACGGCTGCTCCATCAAAATTGGGACAAATATAACGGAAATGCAGTCCATTGGCCTAAATCTATGACGCCTTATGAATTACAGCTGGAGAATATAAAGGCCAGCAAAAAAATTTATTCGTTCTCAAGATTAATACATGCCCTGATTCATGAGGACAGATTACATAAGCTGTTGTTTTTGGGGGAATATGCTTGGTATATCAGCATACGGAAGGACTTGAAAAAGGAGCTTCCTTATTTGAAAAAAATAAGCGTGAGGCGTCCTGAAAATGTTACATGAAGCGGCTGTGTCCTGCGAGAAACATGCTGGCTCCCTTGTGAATGGGGAGCCAGGGGCGGTGAAGCGGGCTGTTCTGTTTATATTTAGGAAATTTCCAGCCGCACGATTTTGCGGTGAGGGTATTCGGTAAGATTTAACCAGATTTTGGAGCGGAGAAGCTTTTGAAACTCCTTTTTGTTCATAACGTTGATGGGATAGGCCAAAGTCATTTCCATATCAGAACCGGGAGGCAGGGCAAATTGTTCCCCAGGCATATTCGGATTCAGCGTCAGGAAGGAAGACTCATCGAATTCTGTGAGATAGTTTATTCCCACCAGGGGGAAATTGAATAGGGAAATCCCTGCGTCTGTGCCCTGCTGATTGTCTGCGTTTTTACAGGAAAGTGTTACCAATATATAATAAGAGGTAAAGTCGCTGATCAGGTCGCTGTTGACTTGGTATTTTTCTCTAAAGTCGGAGACCTCCATCCATTCACACCCCACTACCTGGACGCTATAGCCCGGGGCGGCTTCCTCTGAATTATGGTTGAAGTCGTTTTCCAGGGGGACGATTTCGTTCATGGAATATTCTAAAGTTTCCCCAAGGTTCATCTCATTGTTTACCCTATAAATGCGCAGGGCAAAAAGCAGGAGGATCAGACACAAGGCACATACGGTCAATGTTTTTTTCATTTTGGCTCCTCCTTGTTGTTTGGGAATATTTTTGTAAATTCACCTGCTGTCAGCTCCAGAATTTCATCTGCGGTTTTCTTTAAAAAATCAGCGTCATGGCAAGAGAGGATTACCAAGGCTCCCCGTTCCTTTTCTTTTTTTACCAAATCCATAACGAGAGCAACACCGGAAGCGTCTAAAGCGTTGGTGGGCTCGTCTAAAATAATAATGTCAGGCTGCTCCATCAGGGCGGCAGCAATTCCCAGCCGTTGCTTCATACCCAGGGAATATTTCTTGTATTTCTTTTTTTCGGTAGCAGAAAGCCCTACTTGTTCCAGCCAATTTGAGACGGTTTCTTTTGAGGCAATTTCCCTGATTTGTGCTAAGAGCATCAAGTTCTGAAATCCGCTGTATCGGTCCAAAAACGCGGGATTTTCCAGGAGAAATCCTACGCTTTTGGGAAATTCTATATCTTTTCCAAGAACAGCGCCGTCAATGGATATGGTGCCACTCGTAGGGTGAATCAGTCCCAGGAGAGCCCGCATTAACATCGTTTTTCCGGAACCATTGACGCCGCAAAGGCCGTATATGTTGCCGGATTCCATAGTGAAGGAAAGGTCGTTTAGTACTTTTTGATACCGGATAATTTTTGTTATGTGTTCTGCTTTGATATAAGTCATAGTTCGTACACTCCGTTTGTGATATCGTGGGATTGAAAACGGATCAGCCCCACAATGATAGTAATAAAAATAAAAAATAACGCTAAGGCAATACCAGTTCCGTAAGATACGCCTTCATTCATATACCAGTTGTACCGCAGCAGCATACCATAATTCCCCAGCAGTGCAGGATGCATGGCATATGCAGAGCAAATCAGGATGACAGAGGTGCAAAGAAAGCCGAATAAGGGTTTCAGAAATAGGGACAAGGTCATCTGCAGGATATTCAGCGCCAGGGAGATTAGTAATGGAAGTAAAAACGTATACCATGGCAGCAGGGGGGAGGCGTCCGAGGGCTGGTCTGTCAATTGGAACAGTATCTGGATCACTCTAGGGTGTAAATTGGCTGTAAGAGGGCGTTTCCACAGGATACACAGGAAAAGAGCCGTAAGGAGCACGATCAAATAAAAACATGTGGTGCAGCATAGGTTCCAGAAACATTTGGAAAGCCACCAGTTTTTCCGGGAGCCCGAACGACACAAAATTTGGGGGCCAATGTCCTGCATGTCCCGGAAGGGGTAGTGAAGCGTCAAAAAGGCGGGCATAGCCAACAGCAGAATCCAGATCACTGGAAACAAAAATACGGTTCCATCCTGGGGACGGTATACTTTCATTCCGCCGTAAAGATACATCCAAAAGTCTCCAAAGGAAACAGAGATTTTGGGAAATATCCCCGCCCTGTCATAGGCGCATATCCGGTTCCAAAAGTCAGCGAACATGACAAGGGTCATGAAAAAGGGGGCCAGGGTGATCATTTTATTTTTCCATAGGCCGTTTTCCAAATCCCAGCCCAGAATTTTAGTAAATCTCATGTTTTCTCTCCCATATCATTGTCACGGTAAGGGTTATGATAAGGAATAACACAAATTCCCCCAGAATAACGTCCCAGGATGCTTTGTGGGAGGTTTGGGCTCCCCGCAAAAAGAGCAAAGGAGATATTTCCTTGTAAACCTTATCGGTAGATACATATAAAAACCGCCCTCCCCATTGAATGCCCAGACATAAAAGCATGGGGACAATCACATTTATCACCTTATATTTTATAAATGTACAGGCGGCAAGGCTGATGCAGCCTAATATTCCGCCGAATAAAAAATCAATGACAAGATACAGGAAAACATATAAGAAGGGCGCGGTGTAATATAGGGAGGACATCAGGGAATGGTAAAATACACTGTAGTGGACGTCGTAAAGTACCACAGGGGTTACGGCAGGAAAAACATCGCGGTACAAAGCAGGCTGAATATCAAAGGAATCGTCATTGCCAGTGCCCCGGAAAAGAAGACGGCAATGTATTTTGACAGGAAATAAGCTTTTTTTCCCGCCAGCACCACGGTCATTCGGGCATATCCATTCCTCTTTTCTTCACAGTAGGACCAGCCGTAGGGGAGGGCTGTCAGCAGCGGAAAAATGAAAAAGAACAGGGAGGAGCCAAGAGAATATCCTTCTCCGCCAATCCAGTGATTAAACAAGGTAAATACGGCATGGTAGGGGTTTATGGAATAATCCGCTTCTTGTAAAACGTAATGTTCCAACTGCAGATAGTCCTGGTAAACCCCGGCGTTGTAAATGAGGCAGAGCATGGAAAGGCTGCATCCAATGAAAAGGGAAATGATAAAATATTTGTTGCCGAAGGACTTTTTTAATTCTATTTTTAAAAGATTGCGCATAATTTTGCTCCTATTGCCAGAAGATTACAGTCCAAGATCTACAAATTTCCAAAGCTCCTGTTCGCAGTGATAGTCAATGCACAGGTATAGGTTTTCTTTTTCACACTGCTCCATGTCCACAGGGAATGCAATGGTTGTATCAAAAGAATCGCCTTTTTCCAGTTCGTAATCACAATAGCCCCATCCCATTTCATCAATTCCGGTGGAAGAGGAGAAATAAGCGGGATGTGAAATAAGCTTTACTTTGTTTGTTTCTGGTTCCCAGTAGACCAAGTTTATGTCATTTATACTTTGCGTTTCGGAAGGTTCGTAGCTGATATTCTTGATATTCAGATTGCATTTTAAGAGGGGGCCGTCCGCTAGAGACCGGACACTTGGTACGCCGGTGGCGACGTCATAGAGGTCTGATATATAGGTCTGGTCCGGATTAATGTCCGCCGCTTCACAGCTCTCAAAAATGGCGGCGTCTTGTATGGTATATTCACTGCCGGTTTGATATTCCGTGTCGGAGATCCAGTAGACAGTGGGAACGGGAGCGCCTAGAGCATACAGGCTGCCGTTGTTTTTTACTTCGTCTTTTGCAGCGGTGGGTACGGATTGTGCCATAATCTCTAATTCTTCCTGTGAGGGTTCCTGGCTTTCCTGGGAAGGCTCTTGGCTTTCTGGTGAGGGCTCTTGATGATCCGAAGAAGACGGCTGGTTTTTGTCAGCGATGTCTTGAGGCTCTGAGGAAATGTCTGGCAGATTGTCAGGAATATTTTTGGGGGTTTTGGAGCCGCAGGCAGTGAGAAGAAAGAGTGTGCATAAGACGGCGGCTCCCAGGGCGTATGTTTTTTTTCGATGTAACATGTTAGTTTCCTTTCTTTTGAGGGACCGGGCATGGTTGTTTCATGCCCGGTGAGAGTTATTACTTTGATGGATGTATGGCATATGCATAATTTCCTGCACAATCGGGACTCCACTAGCCAAACAGACGTATGGATGTGCCGGGATCAGGGGTTGTAATACTTAATTTACAGTTATCGAAACCGGATTCTTTGATGGTATTGCGAACCCTGCGTTTTTCTCCCGCTGGAACGTCGCCGTATCCATTTAAAGTAAGATTGGCTCCGCCCACAGTCAAGGAGCGAACGCGGATTTTAGCTCCGGTATTATGAACGTAATGAGAACTCGTATCTTGCTTTGCCCGCAATTCTGTAGTTGCAGCAAGATCATAGCTGATAAAAAAGCTGGGAAGCCTGGTATCGCTTGTATTTGCGGCGTGAACTGGTACGGCTGATAGTAAAGTAATAGCCGCAGCAGACAGTGCGATGGAGGCTCTTAATTTTTTTCTTATTTTGTTCATTTACTTCATCCTCTCTTTGGAATCTTAGTTGAATAGCAACTGGGTATTCTGTTCAATTAAGAAATTGTAGGTTTTAGCAATACTATTTTAGTAGTGCTTTTGGTACTTTGGGTTCATATGTGTGTCCGCGGCACTGCATATTTGAAAAATATACGGCTAAGGCGGTAAGAAAAATGTCCAAGCCATGAATTATAGCTTTGAAAGAACATAGGCTGAGTTGCTTCATTTTTTTACCTCCTGAATAAAAATTTCACATGTGATAGCTTTTATATACTAGAAGTTTTATGTTTCGTCAATATAAACAGCGAGAAAATGACATTTATCGGCGTGAATCTTTTATTTATGTAATTAGTATGATATAATTATTAAGAAAAAGTAAAGATAAATCACAAAGTCGGTTTATTTTTTTAAAAGAAAGATGTAGATTGAGAGGGGTATTAGAATGATAAGTAATTTGATGGAATTGTTGATTAACTTTACGGAGGGAGTGCTTTTTTATTATATAATTTCTCACTGCCTAAGCATGAGATATTGTGGAATAAGAAAGTACGTATGTATTTTGGGAGACTTTATAGTGATCACAACTTGCAATCTTTTCGTAGGAAGTGTTACGGCTTCTATTTTTATTATTTTACTTTCTGAGGTAATAATGACAATAATATTTACAAAGAATTCTTTGTCAGAAAAAGTTTTTTGGGGCTGTTCCATGAGTGTGATATCTATTATTTCAGAAAAAACAAGCATACTTCTCATAACATATACGGTAGAAAGTCATTTGGATATGATCTATGAGGTATCATATGTCCGGTATGGGACAGCATATTTATATTTATTGTTGTCTGCTATTTTTGCATTTTTTATTGTACATATTAAGGGACACTCCTTGTTGTTTCCTATTCCCATTATGATACTATTTTTAACACTTGTTATTACGGGAATTGTTGTTACAGATACTTTGATTTTTGATATTGTAAAATTAGAAGATAGTAGTGTGAATATTGATAAACAGGCATTGTATTCTTTATATTTTATAGGGTTTTCCTTTTTATTTATTTTGCTATTTATTTTTGTTTTAATCGCAGTCATCGGAAATTTATATAAAAAGAATTTAGCCCTGCAGAAAATAAAGGAGCAAAGAAAGTTGGAAAAAGCCCAATTTGAACTTCTGGATTCTTCGAATAAAACATTACGGGCCTGGAAACATGATAATGTGAATCACCTCCAGACAATACAGCAGTTAGTAGGAACGCAGCAAATTACAGAATGCAAAGAGTATCTTTCACAGTTAATCACTATGATTCACACAGATACCCAGGGAATGTATACTGGAAACCCAGCGGTAGACGCTATATTGGCCGTAAAAAGGCAAGAGGCAAAGGAAGCTGGAATTGCGTTTGAATGTGAATTATATTTGCCCAAACATACAAGTATGCCTTTAAACCCTGTGGAGTTTTCATCTGTAGTGGGAAATTTACTGAACAATGCTATGGAGGCCAGTGTGACTACTAAGGAGGCGTTTGTTCGCTTGTCCATGAAGACTGTAAAATCAGCGTTGTTCATAAATGTGGAAAACAGCAGCAGAGGAAAGTATAAATATGGCTCTAAGGGAGAATTTCTCAGTACGAAAGAGGAACAGGGGCATGGGCTAGGACTGAAGCGGGTGGAGACGCTGGTAAACGGTGCAGGAGGTTTTTGCAAAATAAATCCTCAAAACGATCGTTTTGAAGTTTCCATTATGCTGCCATTGAGAGACAGGCAGGCGCTTACAGAAATATAATTGTCAGGGTGCGTGGGAAAACAGGAGGAATTGCAAAACATGAAATTATGTATTTTGGAAGATGAAAAGCAGCACAGAGAACTGCTGCTCCGTATGTTACAAAGATGGGAAAGAGAGAATCAGCATACTCTTTTTATTGATAGTTATACCTCGGGCGAGGAATTGATGGAAAAGGAGGAGTGGAATTATCATGTGATTTTTTTAGATATTCAGTTAGAGGCTATGAATGGCATGGAGACGGCGCGGATGCTTCGAGAGAGGGGATACCAGAATGATTTGGTATTTTTGACGGCTTTCCGAGAATATGTATTTGAAGGCTATGAGGTACAAGCATTGAATTATCTGCTTAAGCCCGTGGAATATGGAAAACTGGCTCTATGTATGGGCTATCTCAAAGAGAAGATACAGGATGAATATTTTGTTTATAGATATAGAAATGAAGTGGCGCAAATTCCTTTTCGCAAAATTTTGTATTTTTCCAGCAGTAATCATTCCACAGATATTGTTACAGCAGACAGAACCTATAAGCAGGCAGAACCTTTTAAAAGCGTCCGAAAGCGTCTGCCAAAGCAATTTATCCAGTGCCATCGGACGATTATGGTGAATATGTATCATGTGATGAAACTGCAGGGGAAAGAGATATTCCTTACAAACCGGGAGCAGCTACCGGTGAGCGTTACATATTTGCAAAATATAAGAAACGCATTTTTACGTCATTTAACATTGGAAGGGAATGGGCATAGTGATTCACCAAGCAGCTGAAGCAATTGGAAGTTTTCTAATTACCCATGGCCTTCCCAATGAGAAGAAAGAAATTTATGTTTATGGGGCAGAATGTTTTATAAATTTGGTTTTGTGTGATTCTCTTCTGTTTCTTTGGGCGTTTGTATGCCGCTGTGTTCCTGAATTTTTGCTTTGGTTGATCAGCTTTACGGCGCTACGAAATCATATTGGCGGCTTTCATGCAAAGACTCATTGGCAGTGTATTACTTTTAGTGTTTGTATCGGGATTATAAGTGTATCCTTACGGTGGGTTTGGACAGTTCATATATTTTTAACAGTGATAATCCTGTGTATTTGCCTGATAGCGGTTATACAAATCGCCCCTGTGCTGCATCCGAATCATTCTTTGTCTTTTGATAGGAGAGACAGGGAACGGGCGATAAGCATTGTTGTACTTGTGATAGAGCTAATAGTGATTGCCGCGCTCTATCACTGGCAGTTATCCTGGTGCGGCGCAACGGTTTCTGGTGTTATAGGGGCCATGGTGCTTGCAGTTATTGGGTACTATGTGAACATGAAATAGAGCTCCCTTTTTTTCGCCTTTTTTCACATACCAGAAAATAAATGCTGCACAGTAAAATCTGTACAAGCGTCGAACTGGGAGTTGCCAAGCTGACATGGAACAAGGATACTTCGGCCGCCTTGCTGAAAAAATAGGAGACGGGAATCCGGACGCCGAACGCTCCTATAATTCCTTCGATCATTACAAACCCGGTTTGACCGCAGCCATTGAAATAGCCCATGAAACAGAATAAGAAAGCTGTCAGCAGCGTATCGATGGCGTATCCTTTCAAATATTGGGCAGCGGCGGCGACCACCTGGGGCTCTTGGGAAAAGATCCGTGCTAACAGTTCTCCGTGGAAAAAGGAGAGATATCCCAGAAGGATCCCGAAAGCAAAGGAGGTAGCCATGCCATAGAACATCCCCCGTTTGGCCCGGTAGGGCTGGCCGGCGCCAATATTTTGCGCTACATAGGCGGAGATGGACTGCATATAGGCGGAGGGAACCAACATAATAAATACGCAGAGCTTTTCGGCAACACCGACTCCGGCAGAGGGAATCACACCCAGGCTGTTGACTATGGCCATAATGGCCAGAAAGGATATGCTTACCAGAACATCCTGAAGCGCGCAGGGGAAGCCCAGGCGCAGAATCCGTCCAGATAGGGCTTTGTCCAGTTTCATATGTTTTCTGGAAAAAGGAAACGGCAGGCCGCGCCTCCGAATCAGAATCAGGGACAGAAATACGCTGAATGCCTGAGCCAGTACGGTTGCCAGAGCGGCTCCGGCAGCGCTTAAATGAAAGCCGGCTACAAATACCAAATCCAGAATAACATTACCGATGCAGGCGATAAGGACGGCAATAAAAGGTGTTTTGGAATCTCCCATGCCTCGGAAAATACTCCCCAGAATATTATAAGCCGCAATAAACAGGATGCCGCCGGAGCAAATCATTACATAAGCCACCGTATCGGCGAAGGCTTCTTTGGGGGCCTGCAGCATTCGGACAAAGGCAGGCGTGGCAAACATCATAATGGCAGTAATCAGAATAGAAATAATGGCAAATAATATGATTCCAGTTCCTACGGTGCGCCCAACACCCTGGGAATTTTTTTGCCCTATCTGCTGCCCAATCAGGACGGTGATACCCATAGCGAGTCCGGTAATCAGGAGCGTCAATGTATGAAGAACCTGGCTTCCGGTGGCTACGGCGGAAACAGCTCCCGGAGAGGCGAATTGTCCAACCACCAGCAGATCCACGGCTCCATACAGAGCTTGAAGAATAAGGGCTGCCATAATAGGCAGGGTGAATTTCATCAATGGACCAAGAATAGAACCTTGGGTAAAATCAATTTTTTGCTTCATCTGTTTCCTCCTTATAAAATGAGCAATGGATTCGTTTTATTCACGTATCTCTTTCATGCGCCATGAGATATGAAAGGTTTGTAAAACAAAAAAGGATAAGAAAGCAGCCGAAAAGCCGCCATCTTATCCGGCAAATCACTTTTAATTAGGGATTTCCCTCCGATGCAAAGCTATTATAACGAAAGAACAAGGGAAAGTCAAGGAAAAGGGAAATCTGTAATTTTTGCAGCCTTTTTGGGTTACTTAGATTATTTGTCGAATTTTTGTAGGATCTTCCTTGACAATAATGTACTTTAAAAGTATGGTAGTAGTAAGCATTGATTTTGAGGAGGTATTTGTCTATGGCAATTTATAAGTGCAAAATTTGTGGAGCAATTTATGATGAAGAGAAGGAAGGGGTTCCTTTTTCTCAAGTGGATGTTTGTCCCATCTGTAAACAGCCGGCTTCAAATTTTGAAATACAGGAAGAAACAGCAAGTCCTACGGCTTTTGAACCGTATAGCGGAGATTTGGCTTATGACAGCGCAACGGCAAGAACGGATGCTTCGGCACGTTATATGGCTGAAATACATGAAATGTCAGTTACGGGAAAATCCATTGGCGGGGCTATGAGCACAAGGATGGCGATGCCGGGCTGGGATGACATTTTACTGTTGGGCGCACAGTTAAATCCGCCGCCTCTGGATGAAGGAGAAGAGGTGGACACAAAGACGGTAATCGGAAAGCATGCCAAGCAGCCTATGGTGTTAGAAAGTCCGGTTTACATATCTCATATGTCTTTCGGCGCTCTGTCAAAAGAGGTGAAGATTGCTCTGGCCAAAGGATCTGCTCAGGCTAAAACAGCTATGTGCAGCGGGGAAGGGGGAATTCTTCCAGAAGAAAAAGCGGCGGCGTATAAATATATATTTGAATACATTCCCAATAAATACAGTGTAACAGATGAAAATTTAAGGAATTCCGACGCGATTGAAATCAAGATCGGCCAGGGAACAAAGCCTGGGATGGGCGGACATCTGCCCGGAGAAAAGGTAACGGCGGAAATTGCAAAAATTCGTGGGAAAAAGCAGGGGGAGGATATCCAAAGCCCCAGTAAATTTCCGGAGCTGAATTCCAAAGAAGATTTGCGGGATATGGTAACGATGCTGCGGGATCGTTCCAATGGCCGTCCCATCGGTATTAAGATTGCAGCGGGCAATATTGAGAAGGATTTGGAATACTGCGTATTTGCAGAACCGGATTTTATTACCATAGACGGGCGGGGCGGCGCTACAGGTTCCAGTCCTTTATTCTTAAGAGAGGCAACATCGGTTCCAACGATCTATGCATTGGCTCGTGCAAGAAAGTATTTGGACAGTGTTCATTCTGACATTGCTCTTGTGATTACTGGCGGGTTAAGAGTTTCGGCTGATTTTGCAAAAGCTCTTGCCATGGGAGCGGACGCTGTGGCTGTCGCCAGTGCAGGATTGATAGCGGCGGCTTGTCAGCAATACCGAATCTGTGGGAGCGGGAACTGCCCTGTGGGCATAGCAACGCAGGATCCTGATTTGCGCAAAAGACTGCATATAGATACGGCGGCTCAGAGAGTAGCGAACTTTTTGCAG
The DNA here is from genome assembly GCA_946549035.1 of uncultured Lachnospiraceae bacterium. GTDB lineage: Bacteria > Bacillota > Clostridia > Lachnospirales > Lachnospiraceae > 14-2. Next base: position 31,372 of record CAMNQH010000018.1, read on the forward strand.
GTTTCTACAAAGGAGTTAAAGATGTTTGCAAGGGTGACAGGAAATCATTCTGTTCATGGATTGTGCAGGGATAATCTCATTACAACGAATCGTGATATTGCCGAATATGCGGGAATCCGACACGCAGGGCAATCCAATATGCCCTGTTAAATACAAATTAATCAGAAAGATATGGAGGAAAAGACATTGGCACAGAACAAATCTAAGTATGCGGGAACACAGACAGAGAAAAATTTAGAGGCTGCATTTGCAGGGGAGTCTCAGGCAAGAAATAAATATAGCTATTTTGCTTCTGCTGCAAAAAAGCAGGGGTTTGAGCAGATTGCGGCTTTATTTTTAAAAACTGCTGAAAATGAGAAAGAACATGCAAAGATGTGGTTCAAGGAACTAAACGGGATTGGCGACACCGCGCAGAATCTTTGTGCGGCTGCAGACGGTGAAAATTATGAATGGACCGACATGTATGAGAATTTTGCAAAAACAGCAGAAAAGGAAGGCTTTCCAGAGCTTGCCAATAAATTTCGTATGGTAGGTGAAATTGAAAAGCATCATGAAGAACGGTATCGGGCTCTTTTGAAAAATGTGGAGACGGCCGCTGTATTTGAAAAGAGTGAAGTTAAGGTATGGGAGTGCCGCAACTGCGGCCATATTATGGTAGGGACAAAGGCGCCTGAGGTATGTCCGGTTTGCGCTCATCCTCAGAGTTATTTTGAAGTACACGCTGAAAACTATTAATGAATGGTTTGGATATATGGATTAAGGGAAACGGGCCTCGAAAGACCAATGGTTTTTCGGGGCTTTCCCTACGGGAAGCGGTAAAATTTCAAAAAGGGGGATGAAAAGTTGGATAAGAAATCATCGGCAGTTCTGTTGACGGAAGGGCCGATTTGGAAACGGCTGATAGCGTTTGCTATTCCTATTTTCCTTGGAAATTTGTTTCAGCAGTTGTATAATACGGCAGATTCTATGATTGTAGGGAATTTTGTGGGAAGCAATGCCTTAGCGGCAGTCAGTTCCTCCGGGAATCTGATTTTTTTGATGGTGGGATTTTTTAATGGGGTGGCTATGGGAGCGGGGGTTGTAATTGCCCGTTATTATGGAGCCAGAAAAAAGGAAGAGGTAGAGCGGGCGGTACATACCATGACAGCCTTTGGAGTGGCGGCCGGAATTTTGCTTACCGTGATTGGAATTGGATTTACACCATATATTTTGCGTATGATGGGAACCCCGGAGGATGTAATATCAGATTCTATTTTATACTTTAGAGTTTATTTTGCCGGTTCCCTGGGTTTTGTGATGTATAATGTATGCGTGGGAATTCTCCGGGCAGTGGGGGACAGCAGGCATCCATTGTATTATTTGGTTTTTTCTTCTATATTGAATGTGGTTTTAGATCTTGTTTTCATCGCAGGATTTGGTATGGGCGTGGGAGCGGCGGCGGCCGCGACTGTCATTTCCCAATTTGCAAGCGCAGCGTTGTGCTTTCGCCGTTTGCTGGTGGAAAAGGCAGAATACCGGATTGTTCCGGGAAAAGTGCGATTCCACAGGGAAATGTTAAAGCAGATTATATCCAACGGATTTCCTTCCGGGGTTCAGAATTCCATTACAGCTCTTGCCAATGTGGTGGTACAGGCGAACATTAATGTATTCGGCAAGGACGCTATGGCAGGCTGCGGGGCTTATTCCAAAATTGAGGGATTCGGTTTTTTGCCCATTACTTGTTTTGCATTGGCTTTGACAACGTTTATCAGTCAGAATCTAGGTGCAAAACAATATGACAGAGTCAAAAAGGGAGCAAGATTTGGAATGCTGTGCTCGATTTTAGTGGCGGAATTGGTGGGCGTTGTATGTCATGTGTTTGCACCGGACCTAATCGCTGCCTTCAATGACGATCCTTTAGTGATTGCGTTTGGAGTGAGCCGGGCACGGACGTGCTCTCTCTTCTTTTTCCTGCTGGCTCTGTCCCATTGTCTTGCCGGAATTTTCCGGGGAGCCGGACGGGCGGTGATTCCTATGCTGGTAATGATGGCTTGCTGGTGTGGAATCCGTATTTCCTATATTACCATAGCGGTACGTTTTGTTCCTCAAATTGAGACGGTATTTTGGGCATATCCTTTGACCTGGGCGTTAAGCTCCGTGATTTTCTTAATCTATTTCTTTCGGGTTGACTGGATCCACGGGTTTGAGCGGCAGGAGGAGAAACGAAAGCCCATCAAAGTACGATAACTCTCCGGGGGGAGGTTTGGGGCGGCAGGCTTTTGGTGGTAATACTGTAGAATACCAACAAGTAACGGTCGCCGGGATGGCAGGTAAAACGCTGTCCGTTAAAGGTTTGAATATCTGTCTGTGAGGAAATATTTAGTCGCAGGCTGTTGTCCTGGGCGGTTAAGGTATGGTCAAAGTAATTCAAAGTGACTTGTTCCTGCTCCCCGGATTGAGCGATCAGAAAAGCAGGGTAGGCGGCAGGCTGTTGGGAAGACAAAAGATCCGCTGCGTGAAAAGCAGTGACATGCATGCCCGGGCGGAGGGGGACGCAGTCTACCACATAAGTCTGGGGAGTTAGATGAATACAAACGGAAGCCTCATCTGTCAGCAGAGTAAGGCTGTAAGCCCCGCAGATGCTGGGAGAGGGCATGGCTGTCTGTATCACTCCGGAGCAGGACATCATATTTTCTAAGTTCATGAGAACCTCTTTTTTCTTTAAGGTATGCCATAAAAGGCTAGTTGGTGTATAAAAGGAAAATTTTTACACACAATAGGAGAGCTGGAAAAAGTAGAAAAGAGAGGTAATGAAAATGGCAGTTGAATTTAAGCAGAGCGAGACAATGAAGAATCTGATGCGGGCGTTTGCCGGAGAAAGCCAGGCCAGGAATCGCTATACTATTGCAGCCCGTCAGGCCCGCAAAGGTGGTTTGTATGTGATTGAACAGGTACTTACATTTACGGCGGACCAGGAACGGGCTCATGCGGAGGTATTTTATAACCACTTAAATGAAATGGCAGGGGAGAATATCCAGATTGAAGGCTCTTATCCGGTGGATATCAGTCCGGAGGTGGCAAAGCTTTTGGAGATGGCTCAGCATAATGAGTATCAGGAACATGATGACGTTTACAAGAATTTTGCAAATACAGCAAAACAGGAAGAATTTTGGCAGGTTGCCAATTCTTTTGAGCTGATTGGACAGGTGGAAAAAATCCACGGGGACCGCCTGGGAATGTTTGCCAGATTGTTGAAAGAAAACCGTTTATTTGTGTCCAATGTGGAAACTTCATGGATGTGTTTGAATTGCGGATTTGTGTTGGATGGGAAGGAGGCCCCTGTCCGCTGTCCGGCCTGTGATCATGAGCAGGGGTATTTTGTCCGCCTGGAACTGGCCCCATTTACCGGAAATCAAAGTTTTGGAAACTTATAGGATGTAGTGGAAAATTTCTACAGCTTATGCTATACTGAATTCCGGTAAAAAGGTATGGCGAGGACGGCCAGATGGTATTTACTAACAGTAAAAAACAATACGTGTAACAAAGGAGAAACCGGGAGGGTATTATGGAAAGGGAGAGTCTGATGAAGCGTCTGAATCGAAAGTGGTTTATGAACAAGGCGCTGGAATATGCAGTTCTGACAGCTGCGACGCTGGTTATGGTTGTAGGGATACATGTATTTAAGTTTCCCAATCACTTTTCCTTTGGAGGGGTAACAGGTATCGCTGTTGTTGTAAGTGCGGTTACCCCTTTGAGTGCAGGTACGGTGAACTTTGTACTCAATATGGCGTTGCTGGTGTTAGGATTTATGTTCCTGGGACGAGGCTTTGGGCAGAAAACGGTTTATGTCAGCTTGCTGATGTCTGTGGGGCTGAGTGTATTGGAAAAGATTTGGCCTATGAATCAGCCCCTGACCAATGAGCCGATGCTGGAGCTTTTGTTTGCCATTGCCCTTCCGTCCTTTAGCTCGGCCGTGTTATTTAATATTGGTGCATCCGGAGGCGGTACGGATATTATCGCTATGATTATGAAGAAATATTCTCGTATGGATAACATTGGTACGACGCTGTTTTTGGTGGATTTGGTGATTACGATTTCGGCTTGCCTGATCTTTGATGTGAAGACAGGGCTGTTTTCCTTTACCGGACTTTTCGTGAAATCACTGATGATTGACGGGGTGATTGAGAATATTAATCTATGTAAATATTTTACGATTATCTGCGACCATCCGGAGCCTATCTGTCAGTATATCCATGAAGAGATGAAACGAAGCGCCACTATATATGAAGGAGTGGGGACATATGAGCATAAGAAAAAATACATTATCCTTACCGTGTTAAAACGTGGGCAGGCGGTGGAGCTTCGGAATTTTATAAAAGTACATGAACCGGAAGCGTTTTTGATGATTACCAATAGTAGTGAGATTATTGGGAAAGGGTTTCGAGGGGTGAATTAAAAAAAGAGGAGATGAGTACGGACAACAATAGCTGGCGGCGCTTCCTCACGCAAACGCGGGCAACACGGCGGTGAACTAACTGCTAACTGCGACTAAGGAATTCAGGAATGCCTTCATTCCTAAGTCTTCGTAAGCAGTGGATTTCACCTTCGTTAAGGGCGCCCTTGTATGTTTGCTTAGAGGAAGCGCCGCCAGCTATTGTCTGTGTATCTATATAGGGGGCTCCTTTTGGAGTGATGGGTTGTTACGCTTAAGAATGCCGTCGGTTTTTTTTGCGTTTAGAGCGGGGCTTTTTGGTATGGGCAGGGGGAGTAGGTGTGTCTGGTATAAGGGCTTGGTCTGTTTGGGGACAGATCAAGTAGTAGGCGGCAGAGTATGGTGAAAGCGTAAAGGAGTAGCCGCCTTCTTCATCGGGAATGACGGCTGTGGCGTATTGCCGGGAGCCGCCGTAGATGTCCATGTCGCTGGCGATTAATAGCTTTAGCATAGGGGCATCCGGGAGGGACAGGGAGAAGGCGTCTTCCTGAGGGGAAAAATGAAAAATTGCTGCGATTTGTTCAGTGCCTCCCTGGCGTAGGAATGCATAGGTGCAGTGTTCTTCCTGGTGGCAGTCCAGCCATTGAAAGCCTTCGCGGTCATAATCTTTTTCATAGAGGGCAGGATGATTTAGGTAGATATGGTTCAAGTCTGTGATAAAGTGATGAAAGGCGTCGTGAATGGGATAGGTTAAGATGTCCCAGTCTTGTTCTCGCTTTTCATCCCACTCTCTGAGCTGGCCGATTTCATTGCCCATGAAATTTAATTTTTTGCCGGGATGGGCGTACATATACATGTAAAATGCCCGGGCCTGGGGGAATTTTTCTTCATATTGGCCGTTCATTTTCTGAAGGATGGCGGCTTTTCCGTGAACTACCTCATCGTGGGAAAGGGGCAGCAGGAAGCGGTCGTCATAATAATACATCATGGAAAAGGTCAGCTTATGGTAGTCTCTGGTGCGATATTCCGGTGCAGTGCGAAAATAGTCTAAGGTATCGTTCATCCAGCCCATGTCCCATTTGTAGTCGAAGCCTAAGCCGCCTTCGCTAACCGGCCGGGTAACTCCTGGGAAGGAAGTGGAATCTTCGGCGGAGAGAAGAACGTTTGGATGAATGCCTTTCAATCCCTGGTTCATGTATTTTAAAAAGTCCACAGCATTATGATTTACTCCCCTGGCAGGCTCTCCCTGCCAATAAATGGCACGGCTGATAGCGTCCATGCGGATTCCGTCCATATGGTATTCCGTGAGCCAATAGTTGGCCGCGGACTGGAGGAAGCTGCGTACTTCCCCCCGGGAATGCATAAAGTTGTGGCTGCCCCATTCGCTGACGCCAACATCTGTGTGAGGATATTCGTACAGAGGTGTACCGTCGTAATTGGCCAGGGCATAGCCGTCTACTGCAAAATGTACCGGGACGAAATCCATCAGAACGCCGATGTTGTTCTGATGACAGCGGTCAACAAAGGCTTTCAGCTGGTCGGGCGTACCGTAACGGGAGGTGGGAGCGAAGAATCCGGTTCCCTGATAGCCCCAGGATTCGTCGCAGGGGTGCTCATTTAAAGGCATGATTTCCAGATAGTTGTAGCCGTTTTCCGTCAGGTAAGGAATTAAAATATCTCCAAGTTCTTCATAGGAATACCAGTCGTCCGCTTCCTGGGAGGGTTTTTTAAAAGAGCCAAAATGAATTTCGTAAATATTTAATGGGCGGTTCTTACAGTCTGTCCTGTGTTCCATCCACGAAGCGTCCTGAAATGTATAATTGTTCATGCAGCGGATAATAGAAGCGGTGTTGGGCCGAAGCTCCATGCTAAACCCGTAAGGGTCGCAGTGGTCTATAAAGGAGCCGTCCTGGTGATAAATACGGAATTTATACATCATGCCGGGAGCGGCGTTTGTTACGCAGCATTCCCAGAAATTACCATCTCCTGACTGGTTCATACCATATTCCTGCCATTCACAGAATTCTCCGATTAAAGCCACCCGTGAAGCTCCTGGGGCAAAGGTGCGAAAAAGAACGCCCTCTTCCGTAACATGTGCCCCAAGATATTGATATGCATCAAAAATTTTTCCTGTGTAAAATCCATAAAAATCCATTGCTTACCTCCATTTGCTGTACTGCATTTATAATAGACAACCGTCGGTTATTTTATTATAATGATTGTAAGGGAAAAAGAAGAAGGGTGTAAACCAGCAATAGAAGAAAAAGGACGGTTATCCCACTTTTTGGAAAAAATGACGGAAAAACGACAGTATGCAAAAAGAGTTGTAAAAATTCAGGAGACAGGCATGGATATCAGAATTGAAAAAACGGAGCGGGCGATAAAAAATGCATTTTTGGAGCTTCGAGGGAAGAAGCCTTTAGAGAAAATTACAGTAATAGAATTGTGCAGGTTAGCCTGTATTAATAAGTCCACGTTTTATGGTCATTATGAAGACATTTATGATCTTTCGGATACCTTGGAGGAGGAGCTGGTACAATCTATTTTGTCCAGTATTTCCTGGGATGAAACGTATAATCCCCAAGAAACAGATGCATTTACTCAGGCCCTGTGCATGGCATTTTTAGCTAATATTTCATTGATACGGATTTTGTTTTCCGGCAAGGAGCAGGGCCGGCTGGGAAGCCGGCTGGAGGCGGGAATTAAGGAGCAGATGTATCAGAGGTATCCGGACTATCGGGACGACGCAGAGAAAAGCATTCTTTTTTCTTATATGATACAAGGGGCGTACCATGCGTATCTGAACCATCAGGACGCCGATACCCAGACCCTTGTCCGGGTGCTGGGGGAGGTGGCGGGAGCCATTAAGACGTTGTATTAAAGGAGAATGACTGAATACATTTCAGCAATTCTTCCGTGCTGGACACAATAGAAGCGGCGCCGTGCTGGGAGAGAAAATTCCGGGTCTTAAAGCCCCAGTCTACGCTGATACAAGGGATGCCGGCATTTTGAGCCGTGGCAATATCAACCTCGGAATCTCCTACATAGATACATTGTTCTTTGGTCACATGAAGCTGTTCCATGGCGGCAAACACCGTGTCGGGCGCGGGTTTTCTTGCTGTTTTTGGAGATTCTCCAATGGCTGTTTGGATGTAGGGAGTAAAATAGTCCCGGCACAGGGATTTTACGGCGGCGTCAAATTTGTTGGACACTACGGCAAGGGCGTATTTTTCCTCTGCCAGTTTGGCCAGAAGGGAGAGAATTCCCGGAAAAGGAGCGGTTTTTTCCTGCATATGCGTGGCGTAATAAGTTTGAAATTCCTGGATGCAGATGTCGTAATCCGGGTTCTTCTTGCCCTGGGGAACGGCTTGCTCAAAAAGTACATAGACGCCGTTTCCCACCATATTTCGTACTTCCTCCTTCGTGTGAGAGGGAAAGCTATGAAGAGCCATTACGTGGTTGACGCTGGAGGTCAGATCCTCCAAAGTGTTCAGTAAAGTTCCGTCCAGATCAAAAATCACGGCTGTTATTTGTCGGTTCATATCATGTCCTTTCTTTTGATGGCGTATTTTTAGAAATGTGCTTACCAGCATTATTCTATCACGACTTTAAAGGCAACTCAATGCAATTGGCAGGAAAAGAATTGCAATTTGCTGACGTCTGTGTTATAGTTTGTCTATCTTATATCCTTTCCCCATCGTGTTGGAAAGGAAGGTCTAAGTTTCTGGTGGGTTCTCACCACTTATTCCTATGAGACGATTTTATTTCAGGAGGGACATGTATTGTACAAAATGAAAAAAGAAGAGAAGCTTTCCTATACGACCCAGGAGTATGCTGTGATTGGAGAGCTTAGGAAACAGCCGGCTTGCTATCAGCAGTTTCAAATGCTGGACCATGAATGGCAGAAGCGATTTCTGGATTTTTCCGTAGGAAAGAAGACGCTGCCTTTGACTTATGATCCATTTTTTAAGTGGATGTTTCATCCGGATATTCATCCAGGGAGGCTTTCTGGGCTTTTAAGCAGCTTGTTGGGGGATGTGGTGAAGGTAGTGGGGGTGTTGCCTGCCAGCGAAAATGTATTTGTAAAAGAGGCGCTTTTAGTTATGGATATCTTGGTGGAGCTTTGGGACGGCTCTCTTGCAAATGTAGAAATCCAGAAAATTCCGTTCTTTTTCCCGGCGGAGAGGATGTCCTGTTATTCCGCCGATTTATTGCTTCGGCAGTACAGCCGGGTAAAGGGAAAAAGAGGGAAGTGTTTTCGCTACAGTGATATCAAGAAGGTATACACGATTGTCATTTTTGAGAAAAGCAGCAGGACCTTTCATGAAAAAGAAAAGATATATATTCACAGAGGAAGAACGGAATTTGACACCGGATTGAAGCTGGAATTTTTGCAGGAATATTGCCTGGTGGCTCTTGACGTTTTTCGGGAAATCCCGTATGCTGAACATACAAAGGAGAGGGAAGCCTGGTTGGGATTATTGGCGACAGAGACGATAGAGGAAGCGTTGCTTTTGGCAGAACGTTTCCCCTGGACAATAGACATTTATAAAGAAATGGCCGATTATATGAAACGACCCAAGGAGGTGCTGAATATGTTTTCGGAAGCATTGCGAATTTTAGACAGAAATACAACCCAGTATATGATTGAAGTGCAGCAGGAACAGATTGAAGAGCAAAAACAACAGATTGAAGAACAGAAACAACAGATTGAAATGCTGTTGGCGGAAAAGCAGGAATTAGAACGATTATACAAGTGCCTGGCAAAAAAGGAAGAATCTTAAAATGTTGATTCAGTTGCCCATACATGTGAAAACAATTATAAATACTTTGGAAGGAGCCGGATACGAGGCCTATGCCGTGGGGGGCTGTATCCGGGACAGCCTTTTGGGAAGGGAACCTCAGGATTGGGATATTACCACCTCCGCCCGTCCCTGGCAGGTAAAAGAATTATTTTCCCGTACCATTGACACCGGTATCCGTCACGGGACGGTAACTGTTATGATGGAGCGGGAAGGCTTTGAAGTGACCACTTACCGCATTGACGGAGAATATGAAGACGCCCGTCATCCCAGCGAGGTGACATTTACCGGGAATTTGCTGGAAGATTTAAAACGCAGGGATTTTACCGTGAATGCTATGGCCTATAATGAAAGACAGGGGCTTGTAGACGAATTTGACGGTATGGGGGATATGAGCAGGAAAATGATTCGTTGTGTAGGAAGAGCGGATGAGCGTTTTACAGAGGATGCGTTAAGGATGCTTCGGGCGGTACGGTTTGCAGCCCAACTGGATTTTTCCATAGAAGAAAAGACCCGGCAAGGGATTGTAAAGCTTGCGCCGGCTCTCCACAAAATCAGCGCAGAACGGATTCAGGGAGAACTGGTAAAGCTTTTGGTATCCCCCAATCCCCAAAAGATACGTGTCTTGTATGAGACGGGGATTTCCCGGGAGATTTTTCCATGGCTGGATGAGATGTATCGAACGCCTCAGAATAACCCCCATCATTGTTTTAACGTTGGAGAACATACGGTTCAGGCGCTGATGCACGTTCCGGAGGATAAAGTACTGCGGCTTGCTATGTTGTTTCATGATGTGGCGAAGCCCCATTGCCTGCATACAGATGAAAACGGAATTCATCATTTTCACGGACACCCCAGGGAAGGAGCCTCCATGGCGCGGATGATCATGCGGCGTCTGAAATTTGATAACGATACCATAGATCGGGTGGCAAGCCTGATTTTGTGGCATGACGACAATCCGCCTCTGATTCCGGCGGAGATACGCAAAGCCATGCATCGTATTGGCTTACGGCAATTTCCCAATTTGTTTTTGATAAAACGTGGAGATGTAATGGGGAAAAGCAGCGCTTACCGGAAAGAGATGCTGGACTATATTGACGCATATCAGCAGATGTACGAGAGTATTTTGAAAAAAGGAGAGTGCATATCCTTAAAGACCATGGCGGTTACCGGAGCGGATTTGATTGCATGCGGGATTCGTCCGGGACGAGAGATGGGGGAGCTTTTGGAATACCTTCTTTCCCTTGTCTTAGAACAACCGGAAAAAAATACAAAAGAATTTTTACTGCAAAAAGCGGCGGAATGGGCATAGAATGGAGGACCTCTTCATAAGATAGAAAGACACCTGAAAAAGGTGCGAAATCATCGTATGGAGGGGTTTTCGTGTATAATCGAGTAAATCAGATCCTGGAACAATATCCCTTGACCGTAAACCAGACGGGAAAAGGCAGAGGAGCGGCGCTCTGCGATACGGACCAGGGCTTGAAGATCCTGAAAGAATATAACGGTTCAGAGGCAAGGGCAGATTTTTTATATAAGGTTCTTTTATTCCTTCGGGAAAACGGGCAGAAACGCGTGGACTGTATTGTGAAAACAGCGGAGGGACGTACCATTGCCGTGGATACGGATGAGACGTCTTATTGGATGCGGGACTGGTATGAGGGAAGAGAGTGTGACGCCCGCAGCAGAGACGATATTTTAAAAGCTACAGGGCGTCTGGCAGAGCTACATACCATATTGCGCAGCTATGAGGGGGAAATTCCTTCGTTTTTGAAGGTCTGTCCCAATGCGCTGCTTCTGGAAAATGAAAAACATGCCAGAGAACTGAAAAAAGTGAAAAATTATATTCGGGGAAAGAAAAAGAAAAACGATTTTGAGATGGAATTTCTTCGTTACTGCACCGTATTTTTGGAACAGGCGGATCAGGTCATGAAGCTTCAAAGACAGGAAATGGAACAGGAAGAAAATAAAGAAAATCAAGAGCTATATGGTATCTGTCATGGCGATTTCAATCATCATAACGTATTGTTTTCCAGAGAAGGAGTATCTATCGTAAATTATGAAAAAGCTTTGTACGATGTGCAAATAAGCGATTTGAGTAATTTTATGAGAAAAATTATGGAGAAGCATAACTGGAACCTGGGCCTGGGAATGGATATGCTGGATTCCTACGAAAAAAGGCGGGCTCTGACCGATGCGGAACTAAAGCAGTTGTATATCCGCCTGGCGTTTCCGGAAAAATTCTGGAAGATTTCTAATCACTACTACAATACCAGCAAAGCTTGGGTTTGCGGGAGAAACCTGGAGAAATTGTCCAAGGTCGTAGAGCAGAAAGAAGCAAAAGATCGATTCTTGCAGATAATTTCCTATAATCTGTTGTTTTAATTATTAGAAGAATGTGGTAGAATAGTCGCAAAGGATTTATAGGAAGGTGATGATTTGGCAGAAGAAGGATACAAAAGACGTTTTTTTGTGACAGTTCTACTTGTTTTGGCGCTGCTTTCTGTGTGCGGGTGTTCTCAGAGAAAGGAAAAGAATGCTCCTGATGAGGAAAAGGAGCAGCAGACTCCGGAGATTCAGGAGGATCAACAGTTATATATATTGCTTTACAGTAATACGGAAACGAATCGCGTGTTCTTGCAGGGGAGCCAGACCGGACGACAAGAAGAGTTTGAATATAACGGAGGAACTTATATTCGCGGCAGATATGATGAAAGCCTGACAATGGGAGAGCTTAAGGTAGGGGAGCTGTTAAAGCTTACGTATACAGATAAAAAAGTTCTTACGGAGATTCAGGTGGCGAAAGAGGCTTTTTTCTATGAAGGGATTACGGATTTCAGCATCCGGGAGGATGAAGCGGTTTTTTCTGTTAGAGACAAAAATTATTATTATGACGAGGAGCTGAAAATTTTTTCAGAGGATGGGATCATCTCCTTAAATGAATTGAGCAGTCTGGACACGGTCTGTTTAAGGGGGATGGAAAAACAAATTATGACGATAGTGGTGACCAGAGGACATGGTACGCTGGTATTTCGGAATACAGAGTTGTTTGAGGGCGGCATGGTAACGGTGGGAAATGTTGCGGCTCAGACAGTCAGCCGTGATATGACCATGGAAGTTCCGGAAGGAACCCATGTCCTGTCCGTCGCTCATGAAGGATATGGCGGCAGCAAAGAGATTACGGTGGAACGGTTCGGAGAAGTGCTGATAGATCTGGATACTATGAAAGGGGACGGGCCGCAGCACGGCAGAGTAAAGATTAATGTGACGCCGGAGAATGCGAAAGTTACCATTGATGGCGGTTTGGCGGATTGTTCCCAGGTGTTGGAGCTGGAATATGGCGCATATCGACTGAAAGCAGAGGCAGAAGGGTATGAGGACTGGAGCGGACAGTTGGTGATTAAGGGGCCTGACGCTGCTGTGGAAATTGAACTGGACAAGTTGTCGGATGAGGAGGACGAAGAAGATTCAAAAGAATCGTCGGATACGGAGAAAGAATCGAAAGAAGAGTCCAAGAAGTAGTGTGTATGGGGGAAGCCCCTTACTGCAGTGGCGTGTTCCATTGCGATAAATAATCTATTGTTACAGGAGGAAAAAATATGGGTTATCGTGAAATGTATCAGGAATGGCTGGACAATGCTTATTTTGATGAAGCAACGAAGGCAGAGCTTAAGGGAATCGCCGGGGATGAGAAAGAAATCGAAGAGCGCTTTTATACGGAGCTGGAGTTTGGCACTGCCGGGCTTAGAGGCATCATCGGGGCAGGCACCAACCGCATGAATATTTATACTGTTCGGAAAGCAACCCAGGGGCTGGCAAATTATATCAACGCTATCGGTAACCAGGAAAAAGGCGTTGCCATTGCGTATGATTCCAGAAGAATGTCGCCGGAGTTTGCCACAGAGGCGGCTCTTTGCTTGAATGCCAATGGCATTCCGGCATTTGTATTTGAATCCCTTCGTCCTACACCGGAGTTGTCCTATGCCGTCCGCAAACTGGGCTGTACGGCAGGTATTAATATTACGGCCAGCCATAATCCGCCGGAATATAACGGTTATAAGGTATACTGGGAAGACGGGGCTCAGATTACACCGCCTCATGACAGCGGTATTATGGGAGAAGTGAAAAAAGTTACCGATTATAATACGGTAAAAACCATGGATCTGGAGACGGCAAAGGCAAAGGGCCTTTACCATGTGATTGGAAGCGACGTGGATGATGCTTATATCGCAGAATTGAAAAAGCTGGTGCTGCATCAAGATGCCATTGATGCTATGCAGGACCAAATTAAAATTGTATATACCCCTCTTCACGGAACCGGAAATATTCCGGTGCGCCGGGTGCTGAAGGAATTAGGCTTTACCCATGTTCACGTAGTAAAAGAACAGGAGCTGCCGGACGGAGAATTCCCAACCGTAAGTTATCCCAATCCCGAGGCGGAGGAGGCTTTTACTTTAGGGCTTAAGCTGGCAAATGAGATAGATGCGGATTTGATTTTGGCTACAGATCCGGATGCGGACAGACTGGGCGTCTATGTAAAGGATGGACAGACCAAAGAATATCATACTTTAACCGGCAATATGTCCGGCTGCCTGATTGGAGAATACGTAATCAGCCAGAGGAAAGAACAAGAAGGCCTGCCGGAGGACGGGGCATTGGTGAAATCCATTGTTACAACGAACATGGCGGACGCCATTGCACGTCATTATAATATTGCATTGATGGAAGTTCTGACAGGATTTAAGTACATTGGACAGAAGATTTTGCAGTTTGAGACAGAAGGAAAAGGCAAGTATTTGTTTGGACTTGAAGAGAGCTACGGCTGCCTGCCAGGTACATATGCAAGAGATAAAGACGCAGTGGTAGCTTCCATGGTATTGTGTGAGGCAGCAGCTTACTATAAGACCAAAGGCAAGACCTTATGGGACGCTATGATTGATATGTATGAAAAATATGGCTATTATAAGGAAGATGTAAAATCCATTACCTTAAAAGGAATCGAGGGCCTTGAAAAGATACAGACGATTATGGAGACGCTGCGCAAGGAGCTGCCCAGGGAGATTGGCGCATATCCTGTAGTATCTATGCGGGATTATAAGAAAGATACCGTTACCACGGTTGCAGACGGTTCTGTGAAATCTACCGGGCTGCCTTCTTCAAATGTATTGTATTATGATTTAACAGACGACGCATGGGTATGTGTAAGACCCTCCGGTACAGAACCGAAGGTAAAACTTTACTATGGCGTAAAAGGAAGCTCTCTGGAAGATTCCAACCAGAAGTCTGAGGAATTGGGAAAAGCAGTGCTTGGGATGGTAGAGGATATGCTGTAAATAATAGAAATGGATCACAAACGATAAAACGATTGACAGGGCTGCTTCGGCGGCCCTGTTTTTTTGAAAAACAATAAAAATAATATAAAACAGTGATAACCAATACAGAAAATGGGAAGGATAAAGTACAGGAAGCGTTTGTTTTATGCGGGGATCCATATCAAAACTGGGCATCATTTGACAAAATATGCCTACAGAAAATGAACAGTAACCAAACAGTAATGAAAAATCCTTATAAAATGCGAATTTCCTTGACAAACCTAGGAAAAACAAGTATAAATATGTTTGTAGCTAATCCAGAATAAAAATATAGAATAAAAAGAACAAGAATTTAGAGGAGGAATTTTTCCATGAACAAAGCAGAATTAGTTGCAGCTATTGCGGACAAGGCAGAGTTATCCAGAAAAGATGCTGAGAAAGCATTGAAGGCATTCACAGACGTAGTTGCAGAAGAATTGAAGAAGGGAGAGAAGGTTCAGTTAGTAGGCTTTGGTACTTTTGAAGTATCTGAAAGAGCAGCCAGAACCGGAAGAAATCCCCAGAGCGGCGAGGAGATGGAGATTCCGGCATCTAAGGCTCCCAAGTTTAAAGCAGGAAAAGCACTGAAAGATCTGGTAAATGAGTAATGGTTGATTGAAGCAGAGGACTGTGTTTGGTCCTCTGTTTTTCTCTTATGGGAAGGCCCATGTTATGATGAAGGGTATGAGGAAAATATGAGATTAGACAAATTTTTGAAGGTATCCCGTTTGATTAAACGAAGAACGGTAGCTAACGAGGCTTGTGACGCCGGGCGGGTGACTGTGAACGGAAAGCCGGCAAAAGCTTCCGTAAATGTAAAAGTAGGGGATATCATTGAGATTCTTTTTGGAACAAAAACCGTGAAGGTGGAAGTACTTGATATTCAAGATACCACAAAGAAGGAAGAAGCAAAAGAACTCTTCCGGTATTTATAACTGTAGTCATAAAAGAAAATACCTCCTAATATACTTTAGAAAGGACGAACTATGGTCCGGGCATAGCCTGTTGACAAGCAGGGGGCTATGACAGCGGGTATGCACCAGAAAAGGAGCAGGAGGTGTTATATGGAAGAAAAGTCAGCCCAGAAAGTACATAAAGTAATGCTGTCCAACCGCAGAAGCGGCGTGTTGAACGGGGTGATTGACGTATTGTCTTTTGATGTAGGGGAGATATTACTTGAGACAGAGCAGGGGATGTTAATGATAAAAGGCAGTGATCTGCACGTGAACCGTTTAACCCTGGAAAAAGGGGAAATCGACATTGAGGGAAGAATCGACAGTTTGGCTTACTCTGATGCAGGAAGCGCTTCCAGGCAGGGAGAGTCCTTCCTGGGACGGTTGTTTAAATAATGACGGTAAGCGGAACCATTTTAAAGGAAGCGGATATTCTGCTGAAATCCCTTGTAACCGGAGTGATTCTTATATTTGTATACGATTTGCTCAGGATCATACGCCGTTTGGTTCCCCACAGCACGGTTTGGATTGCGCTGGAGGACTTCCTGTTCTGGGCGGGAAGCGCTATCACTATATTTGCCATGCTGTACCGGGAGAACGACGGTTATCTCCGAGGATTTTCCATTGGCGGCGTAGTGGCGGGGATGCTGCTTTACTCTCTGCTTCTAAGCCGGTTTGTGGTAAAAGGAAGCGTCTTTGTTTTGGAGAAGGTGCTGTATGCTTTGCTTCGTCCTTTGGTCTGCATCGGACGTTTTCTCTGCCGTCCAATCAGGGCCTGTGGCGGTAAATCCAGAAAAGCCGGGCGAATTATGAAAAAAAGATTGAAAAAGTTTTTAAAAACAGTTAAAATTAGTTTGTGCAAATTGTAACAGCAGGAAAGCCTGTGCAGAAGAAAGGTTGCGGTTAGATGAATGAACAAAAAAGGCAGCAAGCCAGGCGAGCCAGGGCGGCCAGAGCCGGAAGACGAAAGCAGATGGGCCGTTACAGGCAGAATAAGACGGGTGTGCTATGCATTTCCTGTATTGTGTTCCTGCTTTTGGCCGGAATGTCTACCCAGATTTTCAGGCTGTACCAGAAGAACGAGGCCCTAAAGGAAAAAGAGAGCCAACTGGTTAGTCAGCTGGAAAGTGAGCAGGAACGGCAGGAAGAGATTCAATCATACGAAAGCTATGTGACAACGCCGGAGTACATAGAGCGGATTGCCAAGACGAAGCTTGGACTGGTATATCCCGGTGAAATCATATTTAAAGAACAGACGAAAGAACCTTAATATCTTAAAATGGGTGAGCTCCTTGGATTCGATTCGAAGGGGACTTCACCCGTTCTTTTTTGTCTAAAACTTTTTGAAAACCTGTCCCCGGTTTGACAAACATTTCAATCAAAACTTTTTATAATAGCCTCTGCTAAGCCGGTATAGAGCCGGCGGGATGGAGGTAAGTAGAATGAACAAACAAAAATTGAAACAGGTTTTTCTCTATGCGTTGGTATTGGGAGTATCCAAGATTCCCATAGCGGGATGCTATCCCCTGATTCCGGGTATGTTTGGCGCGCTTTTGCTGGAAGAGGTAAATCGGACGCTGTTATTGATTTTTACTCTTTTTGGCATGGCGCTGTTTCTTCCGGTACAAGCTATGGCAAAATACGGAATGATTGTCCTTGTGGCGGCAGTATCTGTAAAACTGGTGGAGTGGGCGAACAAAAGCTGCCGCACCTGGGTGGGGGCGTCCATCTGCGCGGTATCTTCCATGATACTTACCGTATCCGGGGAAGTGATGCAGATTCGGAATCGAAACAGCATTTGGATGGGGATTTTAGAAAGCGTATTTGTATTTTCCTTTGTACTGGTGGCTGCTCCTGTGCTGAACGCTTTTCTGGAAGGAAAGGGGATTGCCGGCCGGGGCAAGAGAAAGCTGGTGAAGGCTCCGGAGAACGGAGAACGACTCCAGTCTTATGCGGAGTCTTTTGACGGGCTGTCAAAGATGTTTTCTCAGATGAGCCGGCAAAAGGAAGGGTTTGAGGCAGAAGAGGTGGGAAAAATGCAGCAGGAGATTACGGGAAAGGTGTGTATATCCTGTAACCAGTGCGCTTTGTGCTGGGAGCAGGAAAACAGCCCTATGTTCCAGGTATTTTACCGATTGCTTCATTCCATTGAAAAGCTGGGGACGCCGGATGTGGAGGTAAATCAGGAGCTGTCTGAATACTGCCCCTATGCCCAGGCAGTTGTGGAGGAGGCGGTAGGGGTATTTGAAAAGGCCAGGCTGAACCTGGCCTGGTATAACCGGCTTTTAGAAAACCGGGAGGTGATCGCCCAACAGTTGGACGCTATGGCGTATATTATGAAGGATTGTGCAAAGGAGTATACGGACGTCAGCAAGGAGGAAGGGAAACTGCTGGCAACTGTTAAGTATCGGGTGAAAGAGCGGGGCGGTATGGTTCACGACGCCCATCTGTATGAAAAAACCAACGGCCGCTTCTCTCTGCAACTTCGCATTTCTTCTAAATGGGGAAATTGCATTGCCGTAAAGGATATTGGAAAAGCAGTTTCCGCCGGTATGCACCGAAGTATGATTCCGGCCAGGAACAGCAAGACCTTGATTGGAAAGGAAGAGTCGATATTGACCTTTGAGGAGGAACCAAAATATAAGACGCTTCACGGAGTGGCTCGTTTGGCCAAAGATGGGGCGCAAATTTCGGGGGATAATTTTTCTTTTCTGGATTTGGAGGGTGGGCAGAGTGTATTGACCCTTTCAGACGGAATGGGATCCGGAATCCGGGCTTGTAAGGAAAGCGAAATGGTGATAGAGTTAATAGAGAAGTTTTTGGAAACTGGATTTCAAAAGGAGACGGCCATCCGTATGATGAATTCCGCTATGGTGATGCACGGGGAAGACGGGATGTATTCTACGGTGGATATGGCGGCGATTGATCTTTATTCCGGAGCGTGTGAGTTTTTTAAAATCGGCGCCATGACTACGTTTATCAAGCGGGGGGAAGAGATAGAGACCGTTTCCTCGGCCAGTCTTCCGGCCGGAGTTTTTTCCCAGGTAGAGATTGAAAAAAGCCGGCGGCAGTTGGGGGACGGAGATTTTGTGATATTAGTTTCGGATGGAGTGATGGATTATCTCCATGTGCCGGATCCGGAGGAAACCATAAAAGAAATATTAGAAACCATACAGATTAATAATCCCGGCCATCTGGCGAAGCATGTCTTAGAGAGGATTCTGCTGTTTACCGGAGGGAAGGCTCCCGATGATATGACGGTGCTTGCGGCGGGGATTTGGGAGAGATAAAATGATACGAAAGGTGTTATCTTTTGTGAGCCAGCATCATATGATAGAGCGGGGCAGCCATATTCTGGTTGGAGTATCCGGGGGCGCGGATTCTGTCTGCCTGCTTCTGATCTTAAAGGAGCTGACGCCTTATTATGACGCGTCCCTGACAGCCGTGCATGTGGAGCATGGCATACGGGGAGAAGAGAGCCAAAAGGATGCAAGGTTTGTGCAGCAGCTTTGTGAAAAGCATAAAATCCCCTGCAGGGTTTATTCTTGTGATGCGCCTGCTTATGCAAAAGCTCATGGCATGACCTTGGAGGAAGGGGCCAGGGAATTGCGGTATGGTTTTTTTGCCCAGGCAGCAAGGGAAACAAAGGCAGACCGAATTGCCGTTGCCCATAACCAAAATGACTGTGCCGAGACGCTTTTATTTCATTTGGCCAGAGGGAGCGGACTGCGGGGGATGTGCGGGATTGTGCCGGTGAGAGAAACGATTATCCGTCCGCTTCTTTCTGTAAGCCGGGGAGAAATCGAATCATATCTGGAAAAGATTGGCCAGTCCTATCGGATAGATGCTACAAATCTGGAAACAGAATACAGCCGGAATAAAATCCGTCATCAGGTGCTGCCCCAGCTTTTGGAGATTAATTCCGGCGCCGTAGCACATTTGTACCAGAGCACGGAGCTTATATCTGAGGCTCTTCTGCTGGTGGAGCAGCAGGCCAAGGAGGCGCAAAAGAAATGTATATCCAAGGATGTCCTCACAGATTCCATAAAAGAATATCCGCCTCTGATACAGAAAACGGCAACGCTGCATTTTTTGGGCGCCCAGGCTGGAAGCCGTAAGGATATTGCCGGCATTCACGTAAGGCAGGTACTTTCCTTGTTTGAAAAGCAGACGGGAAAGCGGATAGGGCTGCCATATGGCCTACAGGCCTGCCGTGTCTATGAGGGGATAAAAATAGAGCGCAAAAATGAGAAGGAGCAGGAGCAGGAAGCGGCCTGTGTGAAATTGGAGCCTGGGACAGATTTTTCTTCAGAAAGATATGGGGTTGTTGTTTCCAGCCGCCTGTTGGAGGGGCCGTTGGAATTTCATGAAATTCCCAAAAAAAAGTATACGAAATGGTTCGATTATGATAAAATAAAAAATACGTTGTTATTACGGAACCGATATCCGGGGGACTATTTTGTGATGGATGCATCCGGCAGGCGTCAGAAATTGAAAAAGTATCTGATTAATGAGAAGGTTCCCAAGGAACGGCGGGACTCTGTATTGCTTCTGGCAGAAGGCAGCCATATTATATGGGCAATCGGATACCGCATCAGCGAGGTGTATAAAGTTACGGAAGATACCCAACGGATTTTAGAAGTACAAGTCAATGGAGGAAGCATATATGAGTGAGACGGTACGTGTGTTATTGAGTGAAGAAGAAGTGGATAACAGAATTCAGGAGCTAGGGGGTATGATCAGCCGGGATTATGATGGAAAACAGGTACATCTGATTTGTGTGCTGAAGGGCGGCGTTTTTTTTACCTGTGAGCTGGCGAAACGGATTACGGTTCCGGTATCATTGGATTTTATGTCGGTTTCCAGTTATGGGGATGATACCAAGTCCAGCGGCGTAGTAAAGATTGTCAAGGATTTAGACGAGAGCATCGAAAATAAGGACGTTATTGTCGTTGAAGATATTGTGGATTCCGGCCGGACTCTTAGTTACCTGCTGGAAAATTTAAGAAGCAGGAAGCCTAAGAGCTTGCGGCTGTGCACTCTGCTGGATAAACCTGAGCGCCGGGTGAAAGAGGTGGATGTGACTTATACGGGCTTTCAAATCCCGGATGAGTTTGTGGTAGGTTATGGCCTGGATTATGCGCAGCGGTACAGGAATCTGCCTTATATTGGAATTGTAGAACTGGATTGAAGGAGGTTTTAAATTGGATAAGCGTTATAGATCATTTGGAGTGTATGTCATCCTGGTAATCGTGATTGCGCTCTTATTGATGGTTCGTGCCGGTGCAGGCAGCGTACCCAGAGAATCCGCCTATACGGAAGTGGCCCTGACCCAGGATTTGGAAGATGGGAATCTGGGGAACGTACAGATATTACCCAACCGGGAAGTACCAAGCGGCGAGGTTCGCGTGGCGTTGAAAGACGGTACGGAGAAAAAAATGTTTACCGCGGATGTGAACCAGGTGGTAGAGATTTTAAAAGAGCACGGGTTTGGAAACTATCAGATGGCGGAGGTTCCGGAGGAAAACTGGCTTCTTTCCATACTTCCTATGCTTTTAATGTTTGGCATTGTATTTATTTTTTATATTGTAATGACAAGCCATGCCCAGGCCGGAAGCGGTGGCGGCGGCGCTAAAATGATGAATTTTGGAAAGAGCCGGGCGAAAATGACCACAGGCGAAAATAAAAAAGTGACCTTTGGAAATGTAGCGGGCCTGCGAGAGGAAAAAGAAGACTTAGAGGAGATAGTAGACTTTTTACGTTTTCCCAGAAAGTATACAAAGCTGGGAGCAAGGATTCCCAAAGGCGTACTTTTGGTGGGGCCTCCCGGTACTGGTAAGACGCTTTTGGCAAAGGCAGTGGCAGGAGAAGCAGGCGTACCGTTTTTCAGCATTTCCGGTTCTGATTTTGTAGAGATGTTTGTAGGCGTAGGCGCATCCCGTGTGCGGGATTTATTTGAAGACGCTAAAAGAAATGCTCCTTGTATCGTGTTTATTGATGAAATTGACGCTGTGGCGAGACGCCGGGGAACCGGTATGGGGGGCGGCCACGATGAGCGGGAGCAGACGTTGAATCAGCTCTTGGTGGAAATGGACGGTTTTGGCGTCAACGAGGGCATTATTGTGATGGCGGCAACCAACCGGGTGGATATTTTAGATCCGGCCATTATGCGGCCAGGCCGGTTTGACCGGAAGGTGCATGTCGGACGTCCCGATGTGGGCGGGAGAGAAGAGATATTGAAGGTACATGCCAAGAACAAGCCCATGGGAGACGATGTGGACTTGAAGCAGGTGGCCCAGACTACCGCCGGCTTTACGGGAGCTGATTTGGAGAACCTTCTGAATGAGGCGGCTATTTTTGCGGCAAAGGAGGACCGGGCATATCTGGTACAGGAGGATATCAAGAAATCCTTTGTAAAGGTAGGGCTTGGTACGGAGAAGAAAAGCCGTATTATTACAGATAAGGAAAAGAAAATTACTGCCTATCATGAGGCGGGCCATGCCATTTTGTTCCATCTTCTTCCGGACGTGGGGCCGGTGTATTCCGTGTCCATCATCCCCACCGGGGTGGGAGCAGCGGGCTATACCATGCCTTTGCCGGAACGGGATGAAATGTTCAATACCAAGGGCAGAATGCTTCAGGAGATTATTGTGGGCCTGGGAGGACGTGTGGCGGAGGAGATTATTTTTGATGATATCACCACCGGGGCGTCCCAGGATATCAAGCAAGCTACCGGAATTGCCAAAGACATGGTGACAAAGTACGGAATGTCCGAGCATGTGGGTCTGATTAATTATGACAGTGAGGATAACGAAGTATTTATCGGCCGGGATCTGGCTCATACCAGAAGTTACGGCGAAAATGTGGCGGGAATCATTGATATGGAAGTAAAGCGTATTATTGATGAATGCTACCAGCGTACCAGAAAGCTTTTACAGGAGAATGAAACGATTCTTCATAGCTGCGCGAACCTTTTGCTGGAAAAAGAAAAGATTGGCCGGGATGAGTTTGAGGCGCTGTTTGATATGTGATTCGTTAAACCTAATAAAGAAACCATAGAAGTAACCTCTTGGTAATGTGAAATATTACTAAAAATTTTTAAAAAATTTAGTAATGTTTGTGCACACTTATGGGAGGTTCCAGGTTATAATTATACTCGTAAAACCCCCCAATACATTATATAGTTTTTGCTACACCCCATAGCAAAAATACCTTCTCCTAAAACAGGCAGCGGATCGAAAGGCTGTCTGTTTTACTGTGTAAAAATATGTTTCGGATGTAAAAACGATTGACATATTGAAGAAATGGGGATATTTGCTAAAAGATGAAAATAATTTTGGTATATTTATATAAAGAAAAGAGGACGCCGAAAAATAGGCGTCCTTTTTACATGATCTTTTTCATTTCAATGAGACTTTCCAGATACTGGATAGTTGTCTGTAGTTCCTGGATAGACAGGGCGTTTGCCAGCTCAAGGAGCGTAGCTTGCTTTGTTTTTGTTCCAAAAAGGATAAAATCTGCGGAGGTATGAAATTGTTGACATATTTTCCCCAGTGTATCTTGAGATAATCCTTTTTTGCCATTTTCAACTTCTGATAAGAAATTGATGGAAATGTCAATTGCTTCGGCGAATTCCGCCTGTGTACAGTTATTTGTAAGGCGTAGTTGCCGGATTCTTTTTCCGATATCTGATTTTTCGAGAGTACCTGTCATATGATTCCTCCATTTATAGACCTATTTTATCAGTATTCCCTGGAATTAAACACAAATAAAAGAATTAAATACTTCGCTTATAGCGAAAAAATATTTGACAAAATACAACAATAGATATAGTATAAGTAATAGAACTGAATTTCTATTGAAAAACATTGATTTCCAGTTTTTAACCAATATGGAATGTGGATATAGGAAGACCAACTATTAAAAGTCAAGTAACTAATTGAAAAAATTCAAAAGAAATTTTGTAGAAAAAAGAGCATGACAATAAAGCCTGTTGTCAGACAGGCCAACATGAGTGAAAAGGATTTATGCTTTTGGAACGTAAGGATGATTGCTTTTCAAGACAGCATAAATGATGTTGCACATTTTTCTGGCAACAGCTCCAACACATGTCAGATGATGTTTGCCTTCCGCCCTCTTTTTCTGGTAATAGACACTTAATACGGGGTCTTTAAAGGAAGCAATCAGGGCGGACTGAAAAATGGCTTTTCGCAGATAAGGTGATCCACGTTTGCTCATTACATTGTGGGCTGCTTCAAATTCACCGGATTGTGTGACAGTAGCATCCAGACCGGCAAAAGCCACCAGCTTTCTGGGGCTGTCAAATTTGGAGATATCGCCTATCTCGCTAAGAATGGTCGCTCCTGTGACAGTGCCAATTCCAGTAATGGTAGTAATGGGGGATTCCAGTTTTTCCATGATACTGGAAATTTCCGCTTCCGTTTCTGTTACCTGTTTTTCAATAAAAGAAATCTGCTCGATCAGTGATTTGAGCTGGAACGTGAAGCTGTTTTTGGCAAAGGTAACGCCGAAAGAAGAGGATGCAGCAGCTTTTAACTGTTCCGCTTTCGCAGCGCCGACTT
Organism: uncultured Lachnospiraceae bacterium; assembly: GCA_946549035.1. Taxonomy (GTDB): domain Bacteria; phylum Bacillota; class Clostridia; order Lachnospirales; family Lachnospiraceae; genus 14-2. The sequence goes on from CAMNQH010000018.1 coordinate 55,471, forward strand.
TCTGTCTGCTAAGTTGTGCAAGAAGTTCCGCCAAGGTTTCAGATGAAACCGATTCAAAATCAATCGGTGAAGAAAACTGGAGAAGGATTTCTTTTGAGGTCTTGCCGAAAATGTCGGAAAAGATGGACTGGTATTCGGGGAATACCTGATCCAGAACACAGACAACTTTCCGTTTTAAATCACTGATGGATTCCACAAGATAAGTGCGGAAGCGAGTCAGGGTACGCAGAGAAAACAGATCTTCGTCTGCAAGCCTGGTTTCCACGAACTGCCCATACCGGATCAGGTCAGCGATCAGGACGGAATCAATGATATCGTTTTTGCGTCTGCGGATTTCTGTTCCCCTGCGCCATCCGCCGGTCTGGATGGGATTAATAACATGGAGAAGGAAACTTTTCTCAAAGAGGAAAGAGTAAACGGAAAGCCAGTAGTGTCCAGTAGCTTCCATACCGATTTCAAAATCGGAGGTATTTAAAGAATAAGAAGCGAGTTTGAGAAACAAGGCATTTCCTCCATCCGAAGTGTTGGGGAAGGAAAAAGCTTTGAATACTACTTTTCCGGTATCGTCCATCATAGGAGCAACATGATTATTTTTACCAATGTCAATGCCAACAAAAAACATAAGAACACCT
>CAMNQH010000019.1 GCA_946549035.1 uncultured Lachnospiraceae bacterium
GCCGGGGATTCCCTGCGTCTATTACGGCAGCGAGTGGGGAGCCAAGGCCGAGAAGAGCCAGGGGGATCCGGCCCTGCGGGCTTGTTTCGAAGAACCTTTGGAAAATGAACTGACCCAGTGGATTTCTCATCTGGCCAAGGCTAAGAAAGGCAGCGAGGCGCTGAATTATGGAGAATTCCGCTCTGTGGTACTTACCAACAAGCAGTGTATTTTTGAGCGGAAGTCGGAGCATGAGCGGGTTTTGGTGGCGATTAACGCAGACAGCGAGCCTTATACGGCCCACTTTGACGCGGGATGCGGCCTTGCAGTGGATTTGATCAGCGGTAAGACTCACGACTTTGGCGGAGGCAGCCAGCTTCCGGGCTACAGCGCGCAGTTCTGGAAAATGGAGAAATAGTTGCGAGAAGCCGAAGGCAAGGCTGTAACGGAATAACAAAAAAATAATGCATGCATATTCTAATACCAAAAGGCAAACGGAGGCTTTGGATGGAATTAGAATATGCATGTTTTATTTTGGCATTTTATGTGATATTAGTATTGGCCGGTATTTGGCTGTACGAGTATGTGGAAAAGCAGAAAAGCTATCAGAAGATGGTACAGCTTCCCATTCTCACACAGCAGGAGAAACGGCAGAAATTAAATGAACTCATTGCTCCCTTTGGATTTGCATATGATGGGAAGCAGGATTTGTTTTATTCCAGAATAGACAGCTGGCAGCGTAAATTCGGGTATGGGAGGATTTACGATGAAGCGGCGGCGCCCCTGAATATGATTATTGACTGTGAACCTATTTATTTTGACTATCAGGAAAAGCATTGGATGATTGAATTTTGGAAGGGTCAGTACGGCATTACCACCGGCGGAGAGGTAGGAATCTATTATCTGCCCAAGAGAGTCCAGGGAGAGGAGCTGCTTTTGCCCCGTCTGGTATATCATTGTGTAGAAGATGAGGATACCTTGCGGATCAAAACTATTTTGCGAAAAAAAGGAAAAGAGCTTTATTTCAGACGGGGATATCACTGGTGGCTCACAGGGTTTGTGCTGGGAGAGTTTTCAAAGCCCAAAGAATTGGAGATGGATATAGAAATTACATTGAAGGATTCCCAGATGCGGGACGCGTTTTTACAGGGCTTGTATGAGGCGGGGTATCAAAGGAATGAATTGAATGTCCGGGGAAATACCGTGTGGATTCATTTTACCAGACCCCATACAAAACAGCCCGTTACCAGAAACCGTCTGTTTGTGGCGGTAAAGCAGTGGGAGAATAAGCGAAACTGCAAATTGTACCAAAAAGCCACAAAGGATTATGTAAATGCATACGATAAGATTCTGGCTCTGAAAGAACGTGTTCCGCTTTTGTATGGAAAGCTGGAACGTCTTGGAAAATCCAGATTTGGAACCGGGGAGGAATGAGATGAACCGATATGAAAAGCGCATGGAGAAGGTGCTTGCACAGGCGGTGAGCATTCCGTTTCACTGGGAAAAATCTTACGTGCTTATGAGCGACTGTCATAGAGGAGACGGGAATTGGAACGATAATTTTGCCAGCAATAAAATTATTTATCTTGGAGCCTTAAAGGAGTATTATGAGCGGGGGTTTATCTATTTAGAGCTTGGGGACGGGGATGAGCTTTGGGAAAACAGAAATATGGCGGAGATTTTGGAAAAGCATGGGGATGTGTTCGCGCTGATGAAGCGTTTTTACTGTGAAAACCGTCTGTATCTTCTTTATGGGAACCACGATTTGAAAAAGAAAAAAGGATTGCTGCTGCCGTGTTTTCCGGATATCCCGGTGTATGAAAGCATTTTGCTGAAAGGAGAGGGCTGGAAAAAAGGCCTGCTTTTGATGCATGGACATCAGGGGGATTTGTGGAATGAAAGATTGTGGTATCTTACCCGGTTCTTGGTACGGTATCTTTGGCGGCCCCTGGAACAGCTTGGGGTAAAGGATCCCACCAGCGCGGCTAAAAATTATAAGAAAAAGGAACGTGTGGAACAGCGTATGGCTCAATGGGCCAAGAAAAATCAGCAGGTTTTGATTGCCGGGCATACCCACAGACCCTATTTTTCCAGTCAGGGGGACCAGGGATGGTATTACAACACAGGAAGCGGCGTACATCCTTACAGCGTTACGGCTTTAGAGATCATAAGGGGAAATCTTACCCTAGTAAAATGGAGCCAGGTGCCGGACTTCAATCAATACGTGAGAGTGGAGAAGGAGATACTGGCGGGACCTTTATCTCTGTGTACATTACTTTCGTGACAGAGAGAAAAATTTGTGCTATGATAAATCCGGGGCGTGTTTGGACCATGAGCGGCAGCACAGGCTTCAGACGCCCTGGGGAAATGAAAAGAGTCACCAGATGCCTGGGTGTTACGGCATCTGTCACAGAAGAAGGGAGTAATTTTTTATGGCGATTGCCGTTACTATGTGCAAGTTGTTTGCAGCGCTGATATTAGGGTACAGTTTAAACAAGCTGGGGATGTTGGACGAGCATACCAGTAAACGATTGTCCGGGATTATTGTGAATGCGGTGCTGCCTTTTTTAATTATCAGCTCTGTGGCCGGAATTGACGGGAGCGGGAGCGAGGTCTTGCTGCTGTTTTTGGCAGGTTTAGTTTGTTACGCCGTATTTCCTTTGATTGGCTGGCTTGTAGTACGGCTGATTGGGGTAAAAAAGGGAATGCGGGGAACGTATATGTGTATGGTGATGTTTTCCAACAATGCATTTATGGGATATCCGGTGGTTTCCGCCTTATTTGGCAGCAGCGCGATTTTTTATACTACGATTTTTCATATGTTGTTTAATTTGATGGTCTTTTCCCTGGGAATGACGCTGATTCGTAAGGACGCGGAGGTGGACGGAACGCGAAAAGAAGCGCCGTTACAATCCCGGGAGCGGATCCGGGTGATTCGTCAGGTGGTGAACAACGGTGTAATCGCTTCCGTTTTGGCATTGATTATTTATTTTTGCCATATCCCCCTTCCGGAGATGGTCACGGAGACCTGCAGCTTTATCGGAAATATCTGTATGCCTCTGTCCATGATGGTGATAGGGGGCAGCATCGCAGGCTATCCTCTGAAGGATATTTTTTCTGAAAAAAAGGTGTACATTATTACGGCGGTGCGGTTGATTTTAATGCCGGTGCTGGTGTATTTTGCAATGGGACTGTTTACGGACAATGGGGAGCTGATTAAGGTGGCTACCATTACCACGGGAATGCCCATTGCCTCCATTGTGGCAATGGTCTCCACCCCTTACCAAAAACAGGGAAAAGCTTCTGCCATAGCCGTGGTGTTTTCTACCATATGTTCGCTGGTGACTATTCCGGTGATGTGCGTACTTTTGGGCGCTTAAATAACAGGAGGTGCAGGCAGAATGATACAATATAGGAGACTCAAAGAAGATGAGATTTCCCGGGCGTTGTTTTCGGGATTTATCCGCCGTCAGACAGTGACAGATTGTTGGCGGAAGATCGACGGGGAATGGGTTGTCCGCCCGGATCCTTTTGTAGACGATTGGAAGGAAGAAGAGTATGAGTTTTTGGTAACATGCCTGAGACAGACTGTAGCTTCAGGTGGGTTTGTATACGCCGCTTTTTGCCAGGGAGTGTTAAAGGGATTTGTCTCAGTGGAGCCTGGGATATTTGGAGGAGAGCAGAGGTATCTGGATTTGTCCAGTATCCATGTGTCAGAGGATATGCGGGGCAGCGGAATCGGACGGGCCTTATTTTTGGCGGCCAGGGAATGGGCGGCAGAGCAAGGGGCCGAAAAGCTGTATATTTCTGCTCATTCAGCGGTGGAAACACAAGCGTTTTATCGGGCTATGGGCTGTGTAGAAGCTCAGGTTTATCAGAAGGAACATGTGGAAAAAGAGCCGTATGACTGTCAGCTGGAATGTGTCCTTGGACATGAGTGAGACTCTTTTACGGTGCAAGGGGTTGTTGCTATAGATGAAAAAAGGAGGATAAACGTATGGCGTTACAAGTGCTTCATGCAGGGATTAGTGTTATGAATATGGAGGAGTCTCTGAAATGGTATGAGAAAAATCTTGGATTTACCTTAGTAAAGGATGATGGATTTATTCCGCCTCTGCAAGCTCGGATTTGCTTTATTCAAAATGGAGATTTTCAAATTGAATTATTTGAATATCTGGAGCCAAAGCCGGTTCCTCAGGAACGGCTTATGCCCAACAGTGATTTAAGGACCGCGGGAACCAAGCATGTGGCTTTCGGCGTGGAGGATATGGCGGCTATGAAAGAGCGCCTTCTGGAAAATGGTGTGGATATCGCCCACGAGGTGGTTATGGAAGGGAATAAGGTTATGTTTATCCGGGATTGCAGCGGGGTACTGCTTGAGCTGATCGAACTGCCATCTAAGAAAGAGGAGGAGTAAAAATGAATAATATGGTAATGAACAAGACGCTGATTGTACATCATATCAACGACGTTGACAACGTTCCGGCGATGGAACGGTGGTTTGTCCATCACCACTGTCCGGAGGTGATGGCTCAGGAACCCTGGCTGACCCGCTATGTGATGTATCGGGTAATGCCCCCTGCGGAAGGAATGAAAGAACTGGCGTTTTTTAACTACCGGGTTCATGAAAACCTGGGGCTTGGAGTGGAACATCGCAGAAGCCTTCGGGGGCTTTTGGGCATGACGCCGGAGCCTTGTGAAAATGCCATGACGGTGGCCATTGCCAATGTACCGGCAGAGCCTACAGAGGACTTTTTTGGTCAGATGATGAATCATAGAGATTCTGCGTTTATCCGTTTTGTCTATATGATGTCTTATCCCAAGGGCGTATCCAGAGAAGAAGGAGAGGAATGGTTTTTACATACCTTTGCGCCGGAGGCCTGTAAGCTGCCGGGCCTGCTGAAATTTTTCTCTCATAAGGCATACGACAAGCAGTATCCGCCGATTCCGCTGCCGGAGGTAGGAGAAGGGCCGGAGTTTGTGGATGTGGGAGAGGATAATATTTTTTTCCATTCCTGGGATCGGGTGTGTGAGATGTGGTTTGCCAATAACTCCGCCTGGACCAATGCATTTGTGAAACATCCGCCTAAGTGGACGGTTCCTGCCTGGGCGGTACGGGATACCTTTCCCTTTGTAGAGCCGGGGAAGGATTTTATCTGTACCAGTATCTTGGAGCGTCCTGACCAGAATATGTTAAAACATTACGACGGCTGTGTATTTTAACGGGTGTTCATTTCCCGGGACTTTTGTACACAGGCTCGTTGGCCTTTGATGACTGCGTGGCGCAGCCCCTCCTGTTCCAGTACGGCTACGGCTTCGATGGTGGTTCCTCCCGGCGAGCAGACCTGGTCCTTTAAGACGCCGGGGTGCAGGCCGGTTTCCAGTACCATTTTGGCGGAGCCTAAGACGGACTGGGCAGCAAATTCGTAGGCCATGGACCGGGGGACGCCGTCGGCTACAGCGGCGTCCGCCATAGCCTCCAGAAACAGGAAAACGTAGGCCGGGGAGGAGCCGGAGACGCCGATAAAAGCGTCCATCATAGATTCTGGTATCACCTTGCATTTTCCAAAGCTTTCAAAGATAGAAACAGCCAGATCCAAATCCCTTTGGGATACATGTTCATTGACACAGAGGGCGCTCATGGCTTCTCCCACCAGGGCAGGCGTATTGGGCATGGCCCGTATCAGCTTGACGGGGACGCCGAACATGGTCTCTATCTGATGTATAGATTGTCCGGCGGCAATAGAGAGGATCAGCGTATCTGCTGAGATGCAGTCTTTGAGCTCTTCAATCACTTCAGGGAAGACGCCGGGCTTTACCGCGAGGATAAGAATATCGGCCTGGGCTGCCGCCTCTCGATTGTCGGAAGCGGCCTGAATGCCAAACTGCCGGGTCAGGGACTGGCAGGTTTTTTGGGTTTTGGCCGTGGCGGTGATTTGGGACGGCGCGGCAAGCCCGGATGTTAGGATGCCGCCGATCATGGCCTGGGCCATGTTGCCTCCGCCGATAAAAGTAATAGATTGATGCATAAAAATTCCTCCTTTGGGGTAGTAAATGCTTCTGGGTGTTGCATCGTATGTTACACTTGGGAAGGGGCGATGTGGTATTGCCGCCGAAACTGCCTTCCAAAGTTATTATAATCTGAAAAACCCACGGCAAGGGCCACCTCCGTACTGGTAAGGGTTCCTTGCTTTAATAGATTATAGGCCTTTTTTAATCGAAACTGGTTTAGATAAGCGCCTGGGCTTAATCCCATGCTCTCCTTAAATAAATGTGCAAAGCGGCCGGGGCTGAGATTTACCAGGTTGGCCATATCCTGAGCTGAGATGGGATGCATGTAGTTTTCTTCCAGGTAGCTGAGCACCGCATTCAGCCTACCCAGATTCTGTCTGCGCCGCAGGTTTTCTTGTTCTGTCAGGTTCTCTGACACATAGTGGCGCATCAAGTAGACGATTAATTCATAAATTTTTCCCTTCATGGAAATCTTGTATCCTAACTGCCGCTCTTCTTCCTCTTCAAACAGAGAACGGAATAAATCTCCTATGATGTTGTCTTTTTGTATCAAGGGCTGGAACAACAAATGGTGTCCGGCGATTTCACCGGAAAAATCATCCATACGAAAAATTAGTACCAGAACGTCCAGTACCGGGGCGGTGCAGATTCCCTGATGCAGTTCATTTCCGTTGATTACCAAAAGATCCCCTGGGGAAACCGGATATTTCCTCTGATTACAGTACAGATAGCCTTCTCCCTGTAGGATATAGTGCAGCTCCGCCTGTTCATGCCAGTGGCTGGGAAAGTAAAGCCCTTTTTTTAAAATATGATTTTTCAGCAGCTGGGCCGGAAACTCCTTGTCTCCGATGACAATATTCTGATATAAGCCGATGTCCTGCATAAAAACCTCCTGCTCGGATTTGGGGAAATAGCAGAATCCTATGAATTATTGGCAAAAAAAATATTGCTCCCCTTGTCCGCTCATTATATAATGCCAATAAAAAAAAGTCAACGAAAGGAATCGTCATGAAAATAGGAGTATTTAACGTAGTATTAGCAGATATGAGCTTTAGAGAAGCATGCGGATTTTTAAGGGATCAGGGAGTAGAAGCCATTGAAATAGGATGCGGGGGATATCCGGGGAAGTCCCATTGCAATCCAGCGGAGCTTTTGGCGAATGAGGAAAAATGCAAAGCCTTTGCAGATACCATTAGGGAGTATGGCCTTACCATCAGCGGACTGAGCAGCCATGGCAATATGCTGCATCCGGTAAAGGAGATTGCAGCAGCTTTCGAGGAGGATCTGGTTCAGGCAGTGCTTTTAGCAGAGAAGTTAGGCGTAGGCGTGGTAAATACGTTTTCCGGATGTCCCGGAGGTTCTCCCCAGGATCAGACGCCCAACTGGATTACCACTCCCTGGCCGGAGGACTTTTCCAAGGCCCTGGACTATCAGTGGAACGAAGTGCTGATTCCTTATTGGAAGGAGAAGGCAGCCTTTGCCAGAGAACACGGAGTGAAATTTGCGCTTGAGATGCATCCCGGTTTTCCGGTATACAATACCAGAAGCTTGTTGAAGCTGCGGGAAGCCGTGGGGGAGGAAATCGGCGTAAACTTGGATCCCAGCCATTTGTTGTGGCAGGGGATGGATCCCTGCGCTGTGATTCGCACCTTGGGCAAGGCGGGGGCAATTTATCATTTCCACGCCAAAGATACCAAGATTGATACTTACAATACGGCTGTCAACGGGGTTTTGGATATCACTCATTACAGCGACGAACAGAATCGTTCCTGGATGTTTCGTTCTGTCGGATACGGCCAGGGGACGGACTTCTGGAAGCATGTAGTCTCCGAGCTTCGAATGGCAGGCTTTGAGGGTGCGTTAAGCATCGAGCATGAAGACAGTTTGATGTCTGGAAGAGAAGGCTTAACGAAAGCCATTCAGTGTTTGAAGGACGTAGTGCTCCGGGAGGACCGGGGAGCTATGTATTGGGCATAATGTGATAGAGATATGCAAGAGGGCGTATGATCTCTTGTGTTTGGATAGGGTACATGACGGCGTATTTGCCGGATAGAGAACTTGTGAAGTGAAAACTGATTACAGGAAAGGAGCAGGCAGGCTATGAAACTTGGAATGATTGGATATGGAGGAATGGCTCATTGGCATAAAGAAACCATAGAGGGGATTCAGGGGCTTACGCTGGCAGGTATTTGGGATATTGCGCCCAAAGCCCGGGAGACAGCCGAAAAAGAAGGCGTCCGGGTATATGAGAGCCAGCAGGATCTCTTGGCTCAGGAGGATATTGACCTGGTGCTGATTGCAACTCCCAACGACGTGCATTGCTCCATCGCCGTTGCAGCAATGGAGGCGGGCAAGCATGTGGTGTGCGAGAAGCCGGCGGCTCTTTCTTCCCAGGAAGTAGAAGAGATGATGGAAGTTTCCAAAAGAACCGGGCAGTTTTTGACCATTCATCAAAACCGCAGATGGGACGAGGATTTCCTTACGGTTTGCCGGATTTTAGAGGAGCAGAGGCTAGGAGAGGTATTTAGGATCGAATCAAGAGTACATGGTTCCCGGGGGATTCCAGGAGACTGGCGTCAGGAAAAGGAAAAAGGCGGCGGTATGGTATTGGATTGGGGCGTACATCTGCTGGATCAGATTTTACTCATGAAAAAAGGAGTCAAATTAAGCCGGGTACATGCGCTTACCACCCATGTGACAAACCAGATCGTAGACGACGGATTCACCGTAGAGCTGGTGTTTGCAGACGGACAGCAGGTTATGGTGGAGGTAGGAACCAGTAATTTTGTATCTCTGCCTCGCTGGTATGTGCTGGGAAGCAATGGAACGGCTGTGATTCGGGACTGGGAGTTAAACGGAGAGATTGTCAGCGCCCGGGGAAAGAATGAGAAGGATGTGGTTCCGGTAAAAACAGCGGCCGGTTTGACCAAGACGATGGCTCCCCGGCGGGAGGACACCATCTGTACTCAGCCCCTCCCTAAGGTTGATAGCGATATCCGGGAATTTTATCAGAACGTGATGGCAGTGATAGAAGGACGGGAAGAACCCCGGATTCATATGGAAGAGGTTCTCAGGGTTATGAAGCTGATGGAAGCCGTTTTTGAGTCCGCAAGAACGGAAAAGACGGTGGTATTTGAATCATAAGGAAAATCTGCTGCAAGAAGAAACAGACAACTATTTTACAGTTTAATTTTGTAAAATAGTTGTCTGTTTTTGTAAAATATAGTAAAATTCAAGATAAATGAGTAAAAGGGGGATTGCATATGACAGGGATACGTGATGTTGCAAAGGCGGCGGGAGTGTCGATTTCTACCGTGTCCAATGTACTAAATGGGAAACAGAATGTAGGGGAGGAGACAAAAGAGAGGGTTATGCGCATCTGCCAGGAGCTGTCTTACTATCCCAATATGGCCGGAAAAACTTTGAAAAAAGGGAACAGCAGAACGATTTTATTTAATTTCAGTGATTTTGACCGTTCTTTTTTTCTGAAAATCATCAATGGAATCAGTGATTACGCCAATGAATATGATTATGATTTTATCATCAGTACGCACAAATCCTGTGAAAAATATATGCGGAGCAATCTTACGGCGGGGTGCATCAGCCTGGACTCTCGTATGACTAATGAGGTGCTGATGAAGGCGGCCAGCGAGTCTTATCCGATTGTGGTGTTAGACCGTGTGCTCCACAATCCTTATATAAAAACCATTATTACCAATAATTACGATCCCATGAGCCAGTTAATGCAGCGGGTAATTGACTGCGGCTATCGGAAGTTCGCCTTCGTTGGCGGGCCGGAGGCGACGGAGGATAATCGGGAGCGGTATAAGGCTTTTACAGACGTTTTAGAGAAGAATCGTATTTCTTTTAAACGGGAAAATTATTATGCGGGGGATTACCGGGAAAAAAGCGGTTATCGAGCCGCCAAAATTATTATGCTAAGCGAACGTTTTCCAGAAGTCCTTGTCTGTGCCAATGACAATATGGCCATCGGCGCCATTCGGGCGTTTCGGGAAAATGGAATTCGGGTGCCGGAGGACATCGCTGTTACCGGTTTTGATAATACAGAACTGTCCGGTATTATGGAATTGACCACCGTAGAAGTGCCCAATTATGAAAGAGGGTATCTGGCGGCTCAGTACTTGGTGGAGAATATTGAGGGCAAGAGAAATGTGGAATTGTTCCGAATTTCGGCTCAGGTAAAATGGAGAAAAACAGTTGGAAGTAAAAAGAAGTAAAATATTAAATTGTTTACAAAAACGTTTTATAAAAAAGTGTACAAAAGGACAAAGGAACGAGGGGATAATAAAACAAAATTCACAAAAATATTGTGAAAAAGAGAGGAAAACAGGGATAATAGATAAATAGAATATAAAACAATTGACTTTATTTGAAAATACCTCTACAATTCATGTATAACGTTTTACAAAATACATAACGAAACGGGAGGTAAGTAAATGAAGCTGAAAAAAGTTTGTGGTCTATTGATGGGAACCATCATGATGGCATCTATGGTTTTGGCAGGCTGCGGTTCAGGGAAAGATGATGCTAAGGGAAGCAGCGCTGCAGGACAGGAGAGCCAGGATCAGACGGAGGGAACTGGCGGCGGAAGTGAATCTAATGGAGGCGCGTCAGAAGGAAGCGCCAATAAGATTGTGGTATTCCAGTCCAAAGTGGAAATCAGCGATCAGTTGGAAGCCTTGGCAAAAGATTATGAAGCTGAGACCGGCGTAGAGGTGGAAGTATGGGGAACTACAGGAGACGATTATTTCCAGCAGTTAAAGAGCCGCCTGGCCAATAATCAGGGACCTACGGTTATGTCTTTTGCACCAGGAACGGAATCGGAACAAATGAAAAACTATCTTACGGATCTTGGGGATCTTAGCTTTGTAGATAAGCTAGGGGCAGGTCTGGCAGATGAGATTGACGGCAAAATCGTAGGAATCCCCTATACGGTAGAAGGCTTTGGCGTGGTATATAACAAGAGCCTGGTGGATGCGGAAGCGATTAAAAGTACAGATGATTTCATCAATATGTTGAAGGAACAGAAGGAAGCCGGTTTGACTGGTCTGGGACTGTCTCAGGAAAGCTACTTTTTGATTGGACATATTTTGAACGCGTCTTTTGCATTGCAGGAAAATCCTGAGGAATTCATTCAGGAAGTGATTGACGGGAAAGTAAACTTAAAGGATGTTCCGGAGTTCCAGGAATTTGCAAAGCTTTACGACGCTATCCGTACTTATTGCTATAATCCTCTGGAAGCAAATTATGACAAAGAGTGCGGAGACTTTGCTACCGGAAAATCTGCGGCAATTCATCAGGGAAATTGGTGCTACAGTATGTTTGCAGACTATGACATGGATTTTGAGATGGGGCTTGCACCCCTTCCCATTTGCGGCAATGATAAAATAACCGCTGCTGTGCCTACTGCATGGTATATTAATTCTCAGGCTTCTCCGGAAGAAATTCAGGCAGGAAAGGATTTCTTAGAATGGCTGTATACCAGCGAGACAGGAACCAATTATCTGATGAAGGAATTCGGTTTTATTCCTATTGTAGAAGGTATGGAAAATGACACGCTGGATCCCCTGTCCCAAGCTGTTACTCCGTATACAGAAAGCGGGAAAACCATGGGTAGTGCATTGAACGCATTCCCGGCCGGCATGGTGGATGTATATCTGGTGCCGGTAGCAGAAGGATTTTTCACCACGGATATGAGTACGGATGAGCTTTTAGAGCAGCTTACGGATGCATTTGTACAGGCGGGCGCCGGAAACTGATGCAGACAGGGCAATGCCCAAGGAGCGATGGTGAGACGATAACAGGCAGAACAAATCATTGGGGCAGCTCTAAAATGCAGGGCTGCCCTCTTTGTACCTTGTGTGAGACAAAGAAAAAAGTGTCTGCCAAAACTTTCTCAAATGGAGGTAGTTATGACCAAAAAAAATAAAAAGCTGAAAAATTTTGGATGGTATGCACTGTTCGTATTTCCTTTGCTGTTCATATTTGCTACGGTAGTTCTGATTCCTTTTCTCATAGGTGTAGGGTATTCTTTCTTTTCCTGGGACGGCCTGCCCTTAAATCCTAAAACATTTGTAGGAATCAGCAATTTTACAAAGCTGTTTTCAGACAGTCGTTTCTTAAGCAGCGCGGTACATACGGTAATCTTTACTCTGGTGGCGATTGTCACGATTAACGTACTGGGATTGGGGTTTGCGCTGGTAGTGACCACAAAGCTGAAGGTGCGGAACCTGGCAAGGACCATGTTGTTTATGCCCTATTTGATTGGTGGATTGATTTTAGGATATATCTGGAAGTTTATTGTGGGAGACGCCTTTGCCGCAATCGGGGAAGCTACCGGATGGGGCGGAATCTTTACCAACTGGCTTTTGGATGGAAAATTGGCGTTAGCGGCTATGGTAGTGGTAGCTACCTGGCAGATGGCCGGCTATATTATGATTATTTATATTACGGGAATCCAGGCGATTCCGGATGACGTGATTGAGGCGGCCCAGGTGGACGGGGCAGGCTTCTGGCAGACGCTTTTGAAGATAAAATTCCCATTGCTGATGCCCTCTTTTACCATTTGTCTGTTTATGACCTTGTCCAACTGCCTGAAAATATTCGATGTAAACCTTTCTTTGACCGGAGGCGGTCCTCAGAACGCTACGGAAATGTTTGCCATGAATATATACAATGAGATTTTCTCCTTGAATAATTATGGCTACGGGCAGGCTAAGGCGATTGTATTCTTTTTAGTAGTTGCTTTGGTGACGCTGGTACAGGTATCTATTACTAAGAAGCGGGAGGTGGAGATGTAATGAAGGCTGGAAGGAAAATTTTAGTAAACGTAATTGTAATAGTACTGTGCGCATTGTTTTTATTTCCTATTTACCTAGTGATCGTGAATTCTTTTAAAAACCGCTCTGAATTGTATGAAAATATTATGGCTCTGCCCAGCAAGCTTTCCTTTGAATATTATGGCAATGCCATGGAGAAAATGGATTTCCTCCGCTCCTTTGGAAATTCCTTGATTGTCACCATTGTATCTATTTTATTTATTGTGCTGTTCGCCTCTATGACGGCATGGATGCTGGTGCGGTCGAATAATTTTTTCAGCAAATTGATTTTTAATTTGCTGGTGGCTACAATGCTGATTCCCTTCCAAACATTGATGATGCCTTTGATGCAGGAAATGGGATGGGTGCGGGATACGCTTCATATTCCTATGCTGGATACCCTGGGAGGCTTGATTTATATGAATATTGGCTTTGGAGCCAGTATGGCGGTGTTTTTATATCACGGGTTTGTAAAGTCCGTTCCGGTGTCCTTAGAGGAGGCGGCCCAGATTGACGGATGCAGCAAGCTGGGAATATTTTTTAAGATTGTGTTCCCCATGCTAAAGCCTACCACAGTGACGGTGGCTATTTTGGATGTAATTTGGATTTGGAACGATTACCTGCTTCCCTCTCTGGCTCTTTCCAGCAAAGCCAACCGTACCATTCCCCTGTCTACGGCCGCCTTTTTCGGTCAGTTTACCATTCAGTGGAATATGGCTATGGCAGGTCTGACATTGACGATTATTCCGGTAATTATTTTCTACCTCTGTGCCCAGAAGTATATTATTAAAGGCGTGGCGGCGGGAGCCGTGAAGTAAGAAAAGGGAGGTACGTTATGAAGCATTACTATGAAGCCAGCTATGGAAGCCGGGATTATGAGGAGCTTTTGCTCCAGGAGACGATTTTTCACAATGCCAACGGCTATATCGGAGTTCGTGGGTGCTTGGAAGAAGGGCTGCCCCCCGGATGTGATACCATTCGGGGCTCTTATATCAACGGATTTTACGATTTTGCAAAGATGAGCCAGGCGGAGAAGCTCTGTGGGCTGGTGGAAGAAAAACAGACCATGGTAAATGTGGCGGATACCCAGACAATCCTTTTGAAAGTAGATGGGGAAGCCTGCAGGCTGGAAGAAGGGGAGGTATTAGAGGGAGCACGGGTTCTGGATATGGACAAAGGGATCACTTTGCGTCGATTTCGGTATGAGACGCCGCAAGGAAAACAGGTACAGGTGGAAATCAGGCGGATGGCCTCTTTTGCCCTTCTGTCCTTGTTTACCATAGAATACCGGGTGAAGCCTTTGAATTTTGACGGAATTGTGGAATTTGTTTCCGTGCATGAAGGAAAGGTGGAAAACTACAGCAATCCCAATGACCCCAGAGTGGCGGGAGAGCGTATGGTACATTTAAGACAGGAGTCTTGCGGCGTAAGGGACAACGTTTCTTATATTGTATCATCGGCCGTGCATTCAGGACTTGGGGTATGTACGGCGACGGCCCATAAAATGACTCCGGCTCTGGATCAAGAGCAGGAATGGGTGGAGGAAACTTCCGTGAAAAAGCAGTTTTCTGTATTTTTACGGGCGGGCCAGACAGCTGTACTGGAAAAATATACGGTGTTTGCAGATTCCATCCGCAGTCAGAACTGCTGGCAAACGGCAGAAGAAGAGATGGGGCGGGCCCTTTCTTGCCCCCTTTCGGAATGGTATGAAAAACAGGAAGCGTATTTAAAGGATTTTTGGGAAAATTCCGCTCTTGAGATTGCAGGAGACGAGGAGCTTTCCCGGGCGGTGGACTATAATTTATACCAGCTTCTTCAGTCGGTGAGTAAGGACGCCTATGGGAATATTGCCGCCAAAGGACTAAGCGGCGAGGGATATGAGGGCCATTATTTCTGGGATACGGAAATGTATATTCAGCCCTTCTTCGTACTGACGAATCCCAAGCTTTCAAGAAATCTGATTGCTTATCGTTATGAGATTTTAGAAGAGGCCAGAAAAAATGCCAGGATTCTGGGACATAAGAAGGGAGCCCTGTATCCCTGGAGAACGATTATGGGCCGGGAATGTTCCGGATATTTTCCGTCGGGAAGCGCACAGTACCATATCAATGGTGATATTGCCTATGCGACGGTTGCTTATTATCTTGCAACGGGAGATTTGGAGTTCATGGCAGAGAAGGGGGCGGAAATCCTGTATGAGACAGCCAGGCTGTGGCTGGATGTGGGAAATTATTATAACGGGACGTTTCAGATTCATACGGTGACAGGCCCGGATGAGTATACCTGCCTGGTGGACAATAATTATTTTACAAATGTCAATGCCCAGTATAACCTTCATTGGGCGGTAAAAATATATCGTCTGCTAAAGGAAGCGGGGATGGAAGAAAAGGCGGTTGCCCGCACTGGGTTGTTGCCGGAAGAGCTGCGGGCATTTGAGGAAGCGGAAACCCATATGTATTTGCCTTATGATGAAAAATTGGGCATCAATCCCCAGGATGACTCTTTTTTGTCTAAAAAAATGTGGGATTTAGAGCATACAAATAAGGAGGAGTTTCCACTGCTGCTCCACTATCATCCCATGTATCTCTATCGGTATCAGGTTTGTAAACAGGCGGATACGGTGCTGGCCCATTTTATATTTGAAGACGCCCAGAGTATGGAAACCATTCGCAACTCCTTTTTGTATTATGAGAAGGTCACAACCCATGACTCTTCCCTGTCCACGTGCATTTACAGTATTGTAGCTTCCCGATTGGGAATGAAAGAGAAGGCTTATGAGTATTTCGGAGATTCCGCTAAGCTGGATTTGTTTAATACCCACAAGAATACGAAAGACGGAATCCATACGGCAAATATGGGGGGGACGTATATGGGCATCGTCTACGGGTTTGCCGGATTGCGGTTAAAGGAGCAGGGACTTTCCCTTGCGCCTTATCTGCCGGAAAAATGGGAAAGCTATCGGTTTTGCTTTTTCTATCAGGGAAGTCAGATCCAGGTGGAAGTAGACAGAGAGGGAACAAGGCTGACCTTGAAAAAAGGAGCGCCGGTTACAGTGTTCCTGTTTGAGAAGGAGTATATAGTAACCTAGAAATTGACAGGAGCGCAGAGGAGTATTCTGCGCTTCTTCTGATCTTACCCTCAGTGGACAAGCGTGTGTCCCTTTGTCTACTGAGGGTAAGATATTTTTATATACTTTGTGGATACATATCCTTTTTTCGTACGCCCGTTTTTGGTATAACGAATATAGTACCAGGATGTTCCCGAGACGCCCTTTTTTGTTCCCAGGACGGTTACCTTATGGCCGCGGTTCAATGTGCCAATGATGGAGGAGGAGGCGTCCGGATATTTTCGAACATTTAAAAGGAAAGCGGTTACAATACCGGATTTGTTGGCCTTCTTGGCTTCTTTCAATAGATTGCTCCGGATATAGCCTTTGATGGTTTTTCCCTTGACGGAGCATTGGATGCGGCTCCAGGAATTGCCGGATTTGTCCTGTGTGGTGCAGAGGATGGTAACGCTGGTATCCGGGCTTACAGTAGTTATAACGGGATGATTAGTTCCGGCGTGCTTTCGCACATTTGCCCAGGTAGTGGGGACGGCTTTTTTGGAGGTTGTTTTGGTGTGGGCGGCCAGAATATTGGAAAATTTTCCGTAACGGATTTTATTTCCAGATTTGGTAAAGGCTCGTACCTTATAATAATATTCGGTTCCGCTTTTTAAATTACGATTGCAGAATGCATGCATCTCGGGATTAACAGTCATAAGCCTTTTGTATTTGCCGTCATAGGCGAAAGCCCGGTAAACTTGATAACCTGAGATTCCCTTTTGACTTTTCCAGGAAAGATTGATACTGTTTGGCGTAGTGGCTCCCGTTTTTAATTTCTGCACTTTTCCAGGAGAAGAAGCTGCGGAGACAGGGAGAACAGAGGACGCAAACAGCAAGATCATAAAGCCAAGAAGCAGGGAGAAATGTTTTGTTGAGGTTTTCATATGCATGCACTCCTTTTGCGAATATCATCTAATATCATTGTATAAAAGTTTAGGACGGAAAAAGAAAGATGTCAATAGAATTCAAAATCAATTAAGAAATTATATGGAAATTCTTAACAGGAAAAAGAACGCCCTATTTCAAGGAATGAAATAGGGCGTTCGAATCATAAGCCTCTTTTTGCGAAATTCATATATCCCCAAAATGGGCTGTTTAGAAATCGGTTAAATCTGCGGCGCGTCTTTCCAAGAATGCGCTCATGCCTTCTGTCTTGTCATGGGTGGAGCAGGTGATACCAAACAGATTGGCTTCCATCTCTACTGCATTCTTGATATCCATATCATAGCCGTTGTTAATAGCAGCTTTGGCAATGGATACGGCGTAGCTTCCCTTGGAAATAATCTTAGCGGCCATGCTCTTGGCAGTATTCATCAGCTCTTCTTTAGCTACTACCTTGTTCACCAGGCCGATGCGGTATGCTTCGTTGGCGTCAATATTATCGCATGTAAAGATCAGTTCTTTTGCCCGGCCCATGCCTACCAGACGGGCAAGACGCTGGGTTCCGCCGAAGCCGGGGATAATGCCAAGACCAGTTTCCGGCTGCGCAAAGGTGGCGTTCTCTGCGGCAATACGGATATCGCAGGCCATAGCGATTTCACAACCGCCGCCCAATGCGAAACCGTTGACAGCGGCAATGGTAACCTGGCGCATATTCATCAGCTTGAAGAACGGTTCTGCTGCCCGCATACCAAATGCACGTGCTTCTGCAGCGGTAAAGTTCACCATTTCAGCGATATCGGCGCCGGCTACAAAAGATTTATAGGGATTGTCTTTCTTGTCCGGTCCTCCTGTGAGGATGACAACTTTTACATCATCTCTTGCTTCAATTTCGCTTAATACAACGTTCAGTTCATTCAGCGTCTCGCTGTTTAAAGCGTTCAGAGCGCCTGGACGTGAGATGGTAAGGACAGCAATTTCGTTTTCTACGTCTAAACGTAAGTTATTCATGAAGAACCCTCCTGTATGTATAATTTCTTGGCGGTAATTTTTCCGGGGCGTATCTGCCCCGAAGCCTTATCCTAATGGTAGTCCTTTGACAAAGATTTGTCAATAAAAAAAGGTGAGAATGTGGAAGAAAAAATCAATTCTGTTACTGTTCACACTTTGGGTGCTCCAGTAACAGTATCCAGCCCATTTTAAGTCGCCTTCGGCGAGGGGCTGGATATTACGGCAAATGTTACTTTATTGGCCGGACGCCGTGCAGCAAGGTGCACGACGCCGTGTGAACAGTAACTCAATTCTTACGATGGGTTCTTTTTCTTCCATATATGATTTAAAATTCCTCCCCCTACAATAATAATCAACGCCATAATTACCACCCGTTTGGCTGCTTCTTGAGGCATCTGTCCTTTGGAGCCGATGGAGTCGGAGTAGAAGATGAGACGATAAGAAACTTCATGAGGCGTTCCCATGGCGGTGGTGTCGGCGATGACGCTCATTTCTTCGTCCATCAGAAGAATCGGTATCTCAAACAGAGAATTTCCCCCCTCTTGTGCCAGATTCAAGTATTTCTCATTTCCCACAATCATGTAGTCGTAATTGGGACTGCTCCACTGAAGCCTGGCGTAAGCTCTGCCTTCCCGGACAATTAGCAGGGTAGGAGAGAGAATGCCGGATTTCCCGCTCCCGCCTGAGAGACTTGCTTCAATGGAATATTCTCCGTCTTCTTGGTCTATGAGAATAGGGGTCGGCGGTACTTGGCTGTTTTCAGTTGAGGCGGATGTTTCTATTTGGGTCCCGGAGGAAGCCGTGGGATTCTCCTGAGAGGCGTTTTTTTCCCATGCCTTTAGGGCTTTTTCTATGAGTTCGTAGTCTGGAAGCTGAAAAAGCAACGCTTCCTTCGGCAGGGAAGATGCGTCAAAGAGAATGTTGCGGTCGTACCATTTTTCCTTCCGTTTACTAAAAGCCGCGCAGGGAAGCGCTTTGTTTAGCGCTTCCACAGGAAAGCGGTAGACATATTTTCCCTGGTCGTTTTCTTCATAACCCAGATAAGATTCTTCGCTGCTGCGGGCAGCCTCCGTTCCGGTTCCCGGAAACAGCATGAGATAGCCGGTTCCGCTTAAGGTGAGCAACGCTTCCATTTTGCCCTCAGACACCGTTAATTCTGCCTGAATAATGCGAAACATGGAGGAGCTGGATTCCACTTCTACAGAGTAAGTACCGTCTTTGACGTCTCTTCCATAGATGGGAACCATACCGTATGTTACGATTTCTCCTTGAGCAGCCTGTTCTTGGCCGGCGGCGGTTTGGGGATAGGAAGTGGCAGCCTGACCTGCCTTTACCTCCACCGTCAGGTCGGGTAAAAGAAGCCACAGCAGGAAACAAAAAGATAAAGTTTTTCGGAAGTTCAGCATTTGTCATCCTCTTTTCTTTCACGGGGAGAAAACCACTTGGTAAACCGCCCTGCCGGATCCTGCATGTTACGGACCTTCAACCGGTTTTCTTCATTGAATCCCACCAGGATATTGTGGTTTGCCTCTGCAAGGTAATCAATGATGCCGTCGATATCCGATTTGATATTCTTTGGACATTGCAGATACAGATGCTTGTTGGCTGTAATATGAAGCGTATAGGAAATGTTGAAATGATACCAAAAAATTTTGTGGAGTGTGGAATACTTGTAAATCCAAATCATTTCCTGTATGGGTACTACGGCAATTCCTGAGTGAGCGATTTCAATAAAATAGTGTTCCGTAATAAACATGTCCTCTGTAGCTAACTGAGGAAGCGTGGCCAGCTCTTCTTCTGCCTGGGCCAGAAGTTCCGAGGGCCTTCCAAAGCGCCCAAGCTGCCGGCAGGGCGGGGAAAGCACAGGAAACATAATATAGGCGATAGAGATTACAATAGCCGCGCATGCATACAGCCCTGTGGCAAAAAAAGCCGCCAACAGAAACAAATTCTCCAGGGGGAGGTATTCTGGTTCATTCAGAACGTAAGGAGAGACCTTTCCCCGAAGCCCCTGGGGAGTCCAGGACAGATCCTGGGAGAGGGCGTCTGTTAGTTGATGGTATGCTTTTCCCTTCTGCATAATTCTGGCCCGAAGATGGACATTAGAAATAAAAGGAAGCCCTTCCTCACAGGTACGGGGAGAAAGCAGTACGAACATGCAGGAATCTCCCGTAGGGGTATAGTAATAGTAGCCTGTAGTCCGACCTAATCGAGTATTAGTGTATCCTGTAAAGTATAAGTCTGTCAGATCTGTTTCAATATATTGATTCCCGGTTTTCAGGCTTGCTCCGATTTGGGGATATTCCGTAATCTGAGTGGGAAATAAGAGATCATAAAAAGGAAAAAGAAACCATAATACCCCGAGTAAAATCAAATAGAAAAAGGGAGCGATCAATTTGCGCCAATACAAAGACTGGATGCTCCGTGAGATGTAATGTTCATAATTTTTATTCATAATATTCTCCAAAACGTTGATAGTTCCAGTATACGTGTTTGTTTTCCATTTATCAAGGTGGAATCTGAGAAAAATCAGACCTTTTTTTAAAAAATATGGTGTTTAAAAGGAAAAGAAAACTTTCTGTTTACAGTTGCTTTTTAAGGCTGTATCTGATATAATGCGAATACTAATCTGAAGCAGTCTTTGGAGCAATCCAAATCTATATTCTATTCTGTACAAGAACATTTTGGGGTTATCCTGATGTATTCTGTCGTACATGATTCCAAGTAGCTTATCTGAATTTGTAGAGCAAATTTGGGCAAAAGGCGCCGTTTTCGCGCCAAGAAACGGATGATAGGAATTTATCATTAGAATATTATTAAAAATAGGAGGGTTTTGCCTATGCAGCAAAAACGAAGAACACTAAAAGAGCTGAATCTGTTGGATGATTTTCTTATGACGGAATCTATGCTTCATAAGGAAACAGCAGAGCTTGTGGCCAGGCTGATTATTGAGCGGACAACCGGGATCAAGGTGAAAAAACTAATCATTGAGTGCCAGAAGACGATTAACGGTATTGATATGGATCATCATGGAGTGCGCCTTGACGTATCATTGACAGAAGTTCAGATCAAAGAAGAAGGTGTTGATACGGTAAGAGTATTTGATATTGAGCCGAATATTAGAAAAGATGTCAATCTTCCCCGCAGGAGCCGATATTATCAGGCGTTGGAGGATGTAAAGCTTTTGGAGGCGGGTGTGGATTATGGAAAATTGCCAGAGCTTTGGAGTATCTGGATTTTGCCATATGATCCTTTTGGACAAAATCAAATGGTGTATACTGTAAAAAATATAGTAGAAGGTTTCGAACAAATCGAGTATAATGATGGTATTAGAAAGTGGTTCCTTTATACAGATGGAGTCTATGGCGGCAGTCCGAAGCTGAAAAAATTGCTGGCCTATTTAAAACACAGCAGCGTTGAAAACGCGGTGGACGAGGAGCTGGCAGAACTTCATCCAAGGGTAGAGAGATTGAAAAACAATCATAAGATCGGGGTGAAATATATGCATGTACGAGAAAATTTCATATTCAATTTCAAGGCGGAGTTAGAAGAACGAGTAGAAGCGGAGCTGGAAGAACGAGTAGAAGCGGAGTTAGAAGAACGAGTAGAAGCGGAGTTAGAAGAACGAGTAGAAGCAGAGCTGGAAGAACGAGTAGAAGCGGAGCTGGAAGAACGAGTAGAAGCGGAGCTGGAAAAACGGGTGGAAGCGGAAGTAGAAAAAGCCAAAAGCAAAGCAAAAGAATTGGCATTGGAACAGGGAATGAAACAAGGCGCTGTACGAAAGTTAGTTTCTATGGTATGTAAAAAGCTGCAAAAGGGGAAGAGCATACCTGAGATTGCAGAAGAACTGGAAGAGTCAGAAAGTATTATTTTGGAGATTAGCAGGGTGGCAAAAGTGTTTGCACCGGAGTATGATGTAGATGCAATCTATCAAAGGCTAAAAGCAGCGAGATAAGGATTTAAATTTTTTACGTTGAGGGGTTTCAAAAGATGAAGACACTGGATATGACAAAAGGAACGCCATTGAAATTAATTTTACGGTTTGCGATTCCTTTATTTATAGGAATATTATTTCAGCAGGCGTATAATTTTGCGGATACCATGATTGTGGGGCGGGGATTGGGAGACACAGCGGTTGCGGCAGTTGGTTCTACCGGTGCGCTATATGGGGTCTTGATTCATTTTGCCAACGGCATGAACAATGGGTTCGGGATTGTGCTTTCCAGAATGTTTGGGGCGAAGAATTACGAGGGGATGAAAAAGGCGGCGGCCACGATGATTGTATTAGATGGGGCGGTGGTCTTAATTCTCACTTCCTTGTCTCTTCCTATGCTTAGGCTGTTGCTGGTGTGGCTGGATACTCCGGCGGATATTTTTGGACAGGCGTATCAGTATATTTTTATTATATTGGCGGGAATGTTTTCTACGATTACCTATAATATGGGGGCAGGATTTATGCGGGCGGTGGGAAACAGCCGGACGCCGCTGTTTTTTCTGATTTTGTCCTGTGGTTTAAACGTGTCTATGGACATTTTGTTTATCTTTGTGTTGAGACTAGGAGTGATGGGGGCCGCGCTGGCAACCGTTTTTTCCCAGGTTGTTTCGGCGCTGTTAAGCTTTTGGTATATTTACCGGAATTATGCCGCGTTTTTGCCGGGAAAGAAGGATTGGAGACTGGAAAAGGAGTTGGCTGGGGAGATGCTTTCCACTGGATTGTCCATGGGGCTGATGCTGTCCGTATTTTCTTTGGGCTCCATTATCTTGCAAAAGGGTGTGAATATGTTAGGAACCCGGGTAATTACTGCTCATACGGCTGCCCGGCGGATTCAGGAGATGCAGGTGATGCCCCTGTCTGCCATTGCGTCCGCGAATGCCACTTTTGTAGGACAGAATTTTGGGGCGAAAGAGTACGGCAGAATCAAAACGTCTTTGAAGCAGGTAATCAGTGCAGAATTATGTTTGTCTTTGGCTGGCATATTGATTTCATATACGGCGGGGAGATGGCTGGTTGGCTTACTGCTGGGAACCAGTGATACTATGATTTTGGACTATGGGGTATTAAATACCAGAGTGACGTCGTTATTTTTCTTCCCGCTGGGAATTTTGCTTGTGCTAAGGAATGCCATGCAGCCCATGGGTTATAAGATTGCTCCGGTGGTTTCCAGCAGTATTGAGCTGGGGGTAAAGATTTTATTTACGTTTTTGCTGATTCCCAGAGTGGGATATCCGGGTGTTGTGGTTACAGAACCTATTATATGGGTCTGCTGTGCGGTTTTTTTGGGTATTGTCTATATCGGTTCCGAAAAGAAAAAAAGGAAGGAATCCTGCATGTAGAAAAACAGCCCCTGAGATCAGACGCTTTGTTCTGAATATAAGGGGCTGTTACTTTTTGAATTAAGGCAAAAAAGGAACTTTAATGTTCAAAGAGTCCTGCTCTACAGTAATCCTGGTTACAGTATCCGGCCGCTGGGTTTGCTGGGCGTCAATACCATAGAGGATAAAGGCTAACTTATGTTCCGGCTTCAAGGTATGGTCTGTGGGAACCATATCAATGTTGTAGTGATAGGTTTGGCCTGGTATGATTTGCTCTTTGGAGTAGAGACAGCTTCGGTTCTGGGCATTTAGCCAGCCTCGGCTGATAACCTTGTAAGGGGATGGGGCTGCCTCCAAACCGAAACGGAACGCGCCTTCTTCGTCACCCTCTATGGGGAGCTGCTCTGCCGTAATCCGGCAATCTTTTCCAAGATCTACCAACATAACGCTGAGAATTGCTGTTTCCTGGTCAATGGAAGCGTCGAAGGATACTTTTACGGTTCCGGTGATTCTAAGAGGCTCCATGTCCGAAGACCCTTCGGCTGTTTCCTTTGAGAAAGGATTCCAAGTAAGCTTCATTCTGTTTTTGTAATCGGCATCCTCCCTTAGTACAAGTTCATCCAGCCAATCCTGCTGATTATCTTTCTCCCAGTCGTAGGCGGTTGCCTTTAGGTCGTCCACAATGACCGCAGGCGCCGAAGGATGTTCCGGTTTTACGGGAAAATTCCGGTATTGCCATCCTGCTGGAGGCCAAGTATCAGAGGCCATCCATTGAAGCTGGTCTGTGTTGCTTTCCACCAAAACCTTTGGCTCTTTTTCAATGCCGTTATCCACTCCTTTGAGATAGTGATCCAGCCATCGCTCAATGGTATCCAAGGTATTGGAGCCTTGGAGATCATAAATATAGACATGTTCTCCTTGATGCAGCATCATTTTCCGCTCTACGCCTTGTTTCTCTAAAGCTTGAAACAGGGGAATGCATTGGTTGGTTTTTACATTCCAATCATTTAGTCCGTGAATAATGAATACGGAAGCCCGAAATTGATCTATTTGATTCAGATAATTCCGTTCATCCCAGAACAAGTTGTAATTGGCAGAATCTCTGTCTTCCTTGGCAACCAATGATTCCAGGGCGGCTTCATAGCCCTCTTTCACAGAGGCGTAGTCTTTCTCATCCTTTGCTCTGCTGAAGCAGTATTTTGCCAGAATATCCAGGTCGTCTCCCTGCCATCCAAGAGCCGGAAGATTCAGGCCGCCGGTGCGGTAGTAGGCATACCAGTTACAAATGCCGGCTTCAGGGATAATGGTTTTTAGCCCTTCAATACCGGTGGCGGCTACGCCGATACACATGGTGCCCAGATAAGACTTAGCGGACATGGCTACATTGCCGGTGCACCAGTCGGCCTTGATTTCGATATTGTCTGTCTTGTTGGTAAAAGCCCGGCATCTGCCGTTGAGCCAGTCGATGACGGCGCAAAAGGCCATGATTTCCTCCCGGGATCCAGATAACGTAAAGCCCTCGGAGCCTTTGGTTCCCAGGCCGCCGCAGAACACAGAAGCATATCCTTTTTGGTTTAGATAGGAATAGAGCTCTGATATGCATTCAAATTCCACGTCTTCCTCAATGATGGCTGTCTGGGCAAAGCCCTTGGTTTCCCGGGGATATTTCGCATCATAGTGAATTTCCCGGCTAAAATCAAAACGGATATCCTCTTCTTTGATATTCTGCTGTGGATAAACCTTTACTTTTTGATTTACATCGTGGGGAACGTACCATTCTTCGTTGCAGGTCATCAAATAGGGGTTGGCTACCAAAATAGCAGGTACCCGCCCGGTATCCTGATAAGCGGCGGGGCGCCGGATATAGGCTGCAATCAAATCCAGTTTTCCATCGCCGTCAGTGTCTACGGGAGTTTCCACATATATACGTTCAAAAATGTAATCGTTATTTGTTATTTGTTTCATGATTTTTTCGCTTTCTTTGTATACTTCATCCAAACACAAACCAATGCGGCTCCCAACAGCAGCATCACTACCAAAAATCCAAATATCTGACGATATCCGTTTACGCCGGGAGTTCTTTCCAGAAGCGTTCCGGCCAGAACAGAGCAGAAGATTTCCGGAAGATATCCGATGGTGGAAATTAATCCGGCGGCGCTTCCGGACAGCCGTTCCGGAATGGCTCCTTCATCCATCATGGCCCATGTCATAGCGTAGTTTACATTATAGAAGATGTAAATAATAACAAACAGGACTACAAATAAGATGGCGCTTCCGGAATTGGCCGGGAGCAGGAGCATTATGATGGTTCCGGCAGCCATAACAAGGAAGGAGATGAGAAGCATTCTACCGGTGCCCACTTTATCGGTAATGAATCCGCCGCCGACATTTCCAAGGAGGGAAAACCACCGTTTGGATGCGGCTATGGTAGCGGCAAGAACAACAGTTACTCCCAGAATTTCTGTCATGTAAGGGGTGAAATAATACAAAAGCTGGGTAAATACATAGTTACAAAACGTTACCATTCCGATGATCCACACAGCAGGCATACGAAGCAGTTCGCCGATGCCTTTGAAGGTCACCCGGTCGCTTTTTTCCATTTTCTCGTCTTTTACGGTAAACCATGCCAGGATTCCCATAATGATTGTCAAAATAGAGTAAAAGACAATGGCGTATCTCATTCCGGCAACCTGATCTTCCATCTGTCCGGCGCCGATTTTAAAGGCTAGTACTGCCCCGGAGGCCATCAGGGCGGCGCCGATTCCCCGGCCGCCTTCAAACAGGCCGAAGGCTTTTCCTTGATCTCCGGATCCAGATAAAATGCGGACGGCTTTGACACAGCAGGGCCAAAATGCAAACAGGGAGCTGATGCCCCAGAAGGCGTATAGGGCAACCAGGGCCGTAAAATTCAAGGGCAGCAGGTGAATAAAGCCCCCAAGGCCGGTGCCGATCAAAGAGACGGTCAGGATTGTCCTGGTAGAAAACCGGTCTGCAACAATCCCTCCGAACAGGTAGGAAATCATTCCGAAAATACCAAGGATACTTCCGAAGATGCCCATTTGGCTGTCGGTAAGGTGGTAGACCTCCAGGTATGCGTCGTAATAGTCATACCGGAAATAGGGCAGGCCATAAATGATGGCGCCCCCAAAGGCAACGATTAGGATGGCCCAGACATTTTTTGCCAGTTTGTCGTCTGAGACAAGTTTGTGAAGCAGCTTACTCATATGTTCTCCTCCTTCTTTTTGACATAATTGGTCATTGCTGCAGCCAACTATGTCAGAGCTGTGTTTTATATACTTCGGAATATTTTTTCCGTAAGTATTCCATATAATGGCTGGAATCTAAAGGGCTTCCTACCGCCTGCTCCAGAAGCTGTTTGGTGGAATATTGGGCGCCGAACTGAAACAAATGCTCCTTCAGCCAGCTTCGGATCCTTCCAAATTGTCCGGTTTCGGCTAACATATCAATACTTCCGCAGTCCTTTTCCAGGGCGGATTTGATTTGGGCAGCCGCCAGGTTTGCAATAAAGTAGAGGGGGAAATAACCTACATAGCCCGCCGCCCAGTGGATATCCTGAAGTACGCCTTCTCTGTCGTTTCCGGGGCGGACGCCCAGGTATTCCTGATATTTTTGATTCCAGGCATCAGGCAGCTCCCGGATGCTTTGCTTGCCGTCAATGATTTCCCGCTCCAGTTCGTACCGGATAATAATATGAAGCAAGTAGGTCAGCTCGTCTGCTTCGATTCGGCACAGGGACGGTTGGGCAATATTAACATGTTCATAAATTTGCTGTGTGGACAGTTGTGAAAATTCCGGCAAGATGGCAACAATTTTTTCGTAAAAATAATTCCAAAAACCGCGGCTTCTGCCAATGATATTTTCGTAAAGTCTGCCAATGCCTTCCTCCAGGGTAAAGGAGGGGACTTCAGCCAGGAATGTTCCCAAAAGTTCTTTTGGGATGGATTGCTGATAGATTCCTTTTCCTCCGGAATGGAGGACGTTAAAAATACCGGCTCCCAGGTCTTTGATATCGTAAGAATTTACGATTCTCACATCCGATGGAGAGTTGGCCAGTATGGTAGGGTGAGCTCCAATGTCGATGCGGCCGGCTTCAAAGCGAAAACCGATTTCTGAAAGAATTATTTCCCAAATCATCTGCTGCTTCTTTTGGTCAATGTCCGGAAGGGGCAGGAAGGCTCCTGAAGGCTTTCGGAGGGCTGAAGCAGGAGAGGAGGGTTTTAAGGAAGCGTTTTCGGAAGAACGGATGCTTTCCAGGGATTGAATCAGGAAAGGTTTTAATTCTTTCAGCAGACCGTCTACTTGTTCCACGGTCAGTTCTTCTTCATAATATCCTAAAAGTGCGTCGTAAGGATGTTTTTCGTATCCCCAATATTGGGCAAACCGGCGAAAGGTTTCAAATATTTTTTCCAGATAGGGAAGGAAGGCTTCAAAATGATTCTCGTTACGAGCATTCTCCCATACTTGTTCCGACCGGGCGATTAGTTCTATGTACTGGCGGTATTCAGTCTCGGGAATACAGCCTGCGTATTGGGAATTCCGCTGTATCCTGCGGAGCATGGCCGTCGTTTCCTCGCTGTTTTTTTGATGATTGAAAAGATATTCTACATGGCTGCGAAACTCTGTTTGGGAAAGCAGCCGTTGTTGTTCGTTGGCCATATAGGCCATTACCTTGGAGCGGTATTCGATGCCTTCCGGCGGCATGTATGTAATCTTATCCCAGTAAATAAGGGAATTCATGGTGTATTTTAAATATTCTATTTTTCGGATGGACTGTTTTAAATCTTCCAGCCGGGATTCATAGGTCATAGCTTTTTAGCTCCCTTCTTCTGAGGTTCTGTTGTATTTCCATAAACCGAAAATCATGATAAAGGCGGCCAGAAGATACAGAAGGGCTGCAATATAGTAGGCAGTCCGATATCCTTCCTGGGTCTGAAACAAGATTTTTCCCGTAAAGGTTCCGCTGAGGATGCTGATCAGTCCGGCAAGGAAATTAATCATAGATGTGTAGGCAGGCCGCAGATGTTTGGGCGCAATGGCCATTGTCAGTGCGCTTTCCGCAGGGCTGCTGAGATTGGCCAGTCCTGCCCGCATGAACAGGGCGACGCCTACCATGGGTACCATAGCCTGCCCAAATACATTACCGTTGGCGATAACCAGCATAAATGGAATGGAGCAAAGGAAGGTAAAACAGATGGTTCCTACGGTACCCAGTTTTTTTACAGCAAAGGGTGTAAACAACATAAATACTACAATGGCTGCATAGGAGATGGATACCAGCAGAGAGGAGGTGGCTCTGTCTATATGGAGGTTCCGGTTCAGGAAAATGGTGTAGTAAGAGGTAAACAGTCCCATCGCAAAGGAAATAATGGACCAGTAAATCAAATATATGACGGCGTCCCGGTGGAACAATAGGCTTGTCATATCTTTTAACTTTTCCGGAAAGCTCTGCTTATGGGGTTCTGAAACAAGGGACACGTAATCCTGCTTTTCTTCTTTGATCAGCAGCACTGGAATCAGAGATAAAGCGGCCAGGATTCCTGCGGCAACCAGTACGTCTTGGCTTCCTCTTAAATATGCCTGCTTTAATTCGGGCGCAACGTCGGCGATATAAGCAGTCATAGATTTTGCGGCGGCATAGCTTTCGCCTGCCCGGAGGGAAAACATTTTCACCGTGAACATACCGCCCAGATAAGTAGTCAGAAAGTATCCCACGTATCCCATATAGAAGGCTCTTGTATACCAATTGATATTTTTATTGCCTGCTTCACTGGTGTATGCGGCCACATAAGGGGTCAGCATAATATAATGAAGCTGGATTCCAGTGAGCGCCAGCAGCGTGGTTACATAGAACATGCTTTGCCAGTTCAGGAATACAACTCCGAAAAAAGCGGCCGTACAAGAAACGCTGCAGAAAATCAGCAGTTTCTTATAGCCTGTTTTGGGAACAAACAAAAGAATCAGGGCGCTGATAAATGTGGCGTATCCGTAAAAGGCCCAGAAGTAAGTAGCAATGGATAAGGAGACTTCCTGTAGATAGTTTACATAAGTATCATACAAGATACCGCTTACTAAGTTATTCAGGACGTAGCTGATGATAAAAAGAATCAGGTTTCGTTTTTCACGCTGTTTTAACATAAGTTTCACCTCGAATGGTTATTTTAGGTTGTATTGAGTAAAAAACGGATGCAGGCTATTGCCAATGAGGCTGGGCTGCACATGTTCTGCGGGTTCAGGTTCTTTGCTAGGAATGTTAGGATAGCTGACGGTTTCTTTGGCCCCTGACTGTTCTAAATGCTTTCGCTCCTGGAGAATCTGCTCATTTTCTATCTGTTCCAGCAGAGCCAGTAAAATTTTGGCTTCCCGTTTCATTCGTTGGATGTGAAATTTATGGGTACGGACGGTTGCCGCGCTGATTCCCATTTCTTCGCTGACCTCCCGGTTTCCTTTTTCCAGGTACATGCCTTCTAAAATGTCTTTTTGGGAATCAGAAAGACCGTGAATTTGTTTATCAAGGCTCATAAGGCCGTAGAAAACGCCGTTGTGGCTGTCTAAGATGTGTTCGGCCATAGCGCGCCGGGCGGACGTCATGCGGCTCCTGGAACGGTAAATCAACCCTTTCTCAAAAGTCTCTCCGCAAAAGATACAGTGATAGAGTCCTACTTCTGCATCCCAGACGTATCCATGGGCAAGCTCCTGGACCGTCAATTCCTTAAATTCCATAATCCCATCTCCGATTCTGTTGATTTATCATGATTTTTAAACGTTATTTGATTATGTTTGTTTATATACAAACTATACCATAGAATGTTTGAGAATGCAATCGTTTTGTGCAAAAATACCTATAAAAAGGGGATATAGCAGATTTTTAGGGTGTAAAAAAGCAGGAAACCTGTTTTGGTTTCCTGCTTATGGAACAATTTGTTCTTATGCGGTGTGTTTTTTGCCATCTGTATGAATGAGCTTATGAACCGTGCAGTAATAGTCACATTGACTGGGGGTCTTATGAAAAACTTTATGGACGTTGCAATAATATTTGCATGTGCTGGGACTTAATTTTGTATGGAATACCTTGTGAACGCTGCAGTAGTTTTTGCAAGAACTGAGCTTTTTGTGAATGGTCTTATGAACGCTGCAGTAGTTTTTGCAAGAGCTAAGTTTTTTGTGAATGGTTTTATGAACGCTGCAGTAGTTTTTGCAAGAGCTAAGTTTTTTGTGAATGGTTTTATGAACGCTGCAGTAGTTTTTACAAGAGCTAAGTTTTTTGTGAATGGTTTTATGAACGCTGCAGTAGTTTTTGCAAGAGCTAAGTTTTTTGTGAATGGTTTTATGAACGCTGCAGTAGTTTTTACAAGAGCTAAGTTTTTTGTGAATGGTTTTATGAACGCTGCAGTAGTTTTTGCAAGAGCTAAGTTTTTTGTGAATGGTTTTATGAACGCTGCAGTAGTTTTTACAAGAGCTAAGCTTTGTATGGATGCTCTTATGAACAGTGCAGTAATTCTTACAGGAGCTGAGTTTTGTGTGAATGGTATGATGAACTCCACAGTAGTTACTGCAGTTGCCGATATGCTGATGGACTGTATGATGAACATTACAGTAGTTCTGACAACTATTGATATTGTTATGGTTTGTATGGTGGATACCGCAGTAATAACCATTGTTGTGGTGGGAATTGTTGCGGTGGCCGCCGCCGTGGCCGTGGGCCATGACAGGAACTGTAAAACAACAAGCTAATAAGGCGACTGCTAGAACGGTTATGGCAGTCAGTTTACGTTTTCTAAAAAGTTTCATTTTTAACTCCTCCTCCGATGGGTGTAGATAGGGTACTGCTCCTATTTGTGGGCAGTAAATAGAACTATCGTGTTATTCCTTTATATACTAATACGATTTTGCTTTCAAAATCCTTGCAAATATGAAAAAAAATTCTTTTTTTGGCAAATTTTATGCTGTTTTTCTTTTTATGCCATACGATTTAAGCATAATGGATAATAAATGGTATTAAAATACAGTGGTGATTTAAAAAGAACAGATGCAGATGAATACGGAAAAAGGGAAAGTTGTGCGTGGAAGGCTGTAATGAATTATAGGGCTTCATTACATGACAGATAGATAAGATATCTTTAAAGTAGCATATTAACTTTTATCTTTATACCATTTTAGCCTTACTTTGTCAAGAGTACTTCTGTTTTTTCATAATAGAGAGAGAATTCCTATAGCGGGCCATATTTATATACTATCTTAATTTCCTTTGCCTCAGAACATAGAACATACTATAGTTCTTTTGGCTTATAAAGAAATGTTTCTTTTTTCAGTCGAAATTCTCGTCAAATTTTCCTTCCCATTAGTCAGCCTTGGATAAGTCTTTCCCTGTGTATTTATAGTTATTTTTTGCGGATTTTTTCCATTGATTTACAGTCAAATTTTCAGTCATGAAAAATAGAGTTCCCTATAAAAAAGGGATTCCATCGAAATGTAATGAAGCCCTATACTTCATTACATTTCCAAAAGGGGGAAGGGCAAATGGGAATTACCCTGTATGAACACAACTTGATTGCGTACAAGGCTGCTCTTAACCAGATGGAAAACACGAAAAAAGCAGCCATCATCCATCCCACAGGGACAGGAAAATCTTTTATTGCATTTCAATTGTGCCAGGACCATCTGAAACAGACCGTTTGCTGGCTCTCTCCCTCGGAATACATCTTTAGCATCCAAAAGGAGAACTGGGAACGAGCAGGGGGAAGCCCTCTTTCTAATATCCAATTCTTTACGTATGCCAAGCTTATGATGATGGAGGAAAAAGCGTTGCAGGAAATAAAACCCGATTACATCGTATTAGATGAGTTCCATCGCTGCGGGGCCCGGATGTGGGGGCAGGGAGTACAACGCTTTCTTTCACTTTTTCCGGAGACGCCGCTTTTGGGTTTGTCCGCCACGAATATCCGCTATCTGGATAACCGCCGGGACATGGCGGATGAATTGTTTGACGGTTGCATTGCTTCAGAGATGACGTTGGGGGAGGCTATCGTAACGGGTATTTTAAATCCTCCCAAATATGTGCTGTCCGTTTATGCCTTCCAAAAGGAGCTGGAGCGGTATGAGGCCCGGGTGCAGACAGGCAAACATCGGGCGGTGCGCCAGGAAGCGCAAAAGGCTCTGGAGGCTCTACGCCGGGCCTTGGAGATGGCGGAAGGCATGGATGTTATGTTTCGAAAGCATATGCCGGACAGGGAAGGAAAGTATTTGGTTTTTTGTGCGGACTACGATCATATGCAGGAGATGATGGGTAAAGTCCCGGAATGGTTTCAACTGGTGGATCCTGCGCCCCATGTATATGCTATGTATTCCAAAGACCCGGGAACAGACCGTTCCTTTCAGAAGTTCAAGGAAGATAGCGGCAGAAACTTAAAGCTATTGTTTTGCATTGATATGCTCAATGAGGGAATCCATGTGGAGGACGTCAGCGGGGTGCTCCTGCTGCGCCCTACAGTTTCCCCTATTATTTATAAACAACAGATCGGCCGGGCGTTTTCTGCCAGTAAGAAAAACGAAGCCGTGATCTTTGACATTGTACTGAATATCGAGAACCTTTCTTGCATCGGAGGGCTGGAAGAGGAGGTACAGGCGGCCGTGGAAAAATACGAGAACTGGGGGCGCACGAAGGAGATTGTGCACCGCCAGTTTCATGTTACCGACCAGGTGAAGAACTGCGTAAGTCTGTTTGAGCGATTAGAGGGGAGCCTGTCGGCAGCCTGGGACGCCATGTATGAGACGGCCCGAGCGTACTGGCAGAAGCATGGGAACCTGGAAGTTCCCAAACGGTATGTGACAGAAGAAGGCTTGTCTCTTGGCGCCTGGCTGGATACTCAGCGGCGGGTGTATGCAGGAAAGGCGGCGGGCGTCCTGACTGGAGAACAGATCCGGAAACTGGAATCCCTTGGCATACGGTGGCAGGGCGCATGGGAAGCGGCCTGGGAGAGGAACTTCAAGGAGGCAAAGGCTTATTACCAGGCTCACGGGGATCTTCTGGTAAAGGCCAGAGAGGTTTCTCACGGGATCGCTCTTGGCCAGTGGCTGGCACAGATGAGGGTTTATAAAAAGAAACAGACGCCCTGTCTGACGCCGGGGCGGATTGCAGCCCTAGAAGGAATCGGCATGGTGTGGAACATATCGGAATACCTGTGGGAGCAGCACTACGAAGCGGCTCGGGAGTACTATGGGGAACATAGAAACCTGGAGGTGCCAGGAGATTATTTAAGTCCATCGGGTATCGCTCTGGGACGTTGGCTGGGCAAGGTGCGCAGAGAACATCAGACGGCCGGGAAAGAGGAACGAAAGTCCCTAAAGTATGCCAGGCTGGAGGCGCTTGGCATGATGTGGGACTCAAAGTGGGAGTCTTCTTGGGAAAGGTCGTATCATGCTGCGGCTCAGTATCGAGACAAACATGGAAACCTGGACGTTCCGGCGGCGTATGTCACAGAAGAAGGGATTCGTCTGGGAAAATGGATCCGGCGGCAGAGGGAAGGGAAGGGCACGATCAGCGGATTAAGAAAGAGAAAGCTGGACGCTATTGGAATGAAATGGGAGACAGGCACAAAACCAAGGGCAAAAGCGGCCGGAGATATAGAATGAGGGAATGAAAATGGAAGTAAAAAAGATTGCCTTCAGCCCGCCGGACATCGGTGAGGCGGAGATTGAAGCTGTGTGTGAAGTGCTGCGTTCCGGCTGGATTACTACAGGTCCCAGAACAAAGGAGCTGGAGCGGCGCTTAATGGAATTTTGCGGTGCGGCTGGGGTGGTATGTCTTAACTCTGCCACGGCGGCAGAGGAATTGATCTTGCGCCTGTTAGGGATCGGAGAAGGGGACGAGGTACTGGTTCCCGCCTATACTTATACAGCCACTGCAGCAGCGGCGCTGCATACAGGAGCCGTGGTAAAGCTGATTGATTCCAGGCCCGGGAGCTGGGAGATGGACTATGAGAAAATGGCGGAGGCAATAACGGAGCGTACGAAGGCGGTCATTCCGGTAGATCTAGGAGGAATGGTATGTGATTATAAGACTGTTTATGGCCTGCTGGAGGAGAAGAAGCATTTGTTTCATCCCTCCGGAAGGATTCAGGAGGCTCTTGGGCGGGTAGCGGTGGTAGCTGACTGCGCCCATGCCCTGGGGGCAAGGCGCTATGGGAAGATGGCGGGAACGATTGCAGACTTTTCCTGTTTTTCCTTTCACGCAGTAAAGAACATGACTACAGCGGAAGGCGGGGCGGCCTGCTGGAGACGGATAGAGGGGATGGATGATGACGAGGTGTACCGCCGG
This sequence comes from uncultured Lachnospiraceae bacterium, assembly GCA_946549035.1. Lineage (GTDB taxonomy): Bacteria > Bacillota > Clostridia > Lachnospirales > Lachnospiraceae > 14-2. Next base: position 34,475 of record CAMNQH010000019.1, read on the forward strand.
TTCCAACTTATGAGCCTCCATGGCCAATCTAAAGACGCTTTGGCGAAGTGGAAGGCGGGAGCCTGGGAATATGATATAGAAGCTCCCTTATACAAATGCAATATGACAGATATTATGGCGGCGATTGGATTGAAGCAGTTGGAACGCTATCCAGGGATGTTAAAAAGACGCAGGGAAATTATCAGAGAATATGATAAGCTGTGCGACCGTCTAGGGCTGCTGCATCCGCAGCATTATGATGGGGATATGGAAAGCAGCGGGCATCTGTATCTGGTCAGGATCCCATGGGCGGACTGCGAAGTGCGAAAAGAAGTGATTGGAAAGCTCGGGGAACGGGGAGTTGCCTGCAACGTTCATTACAAGCCCCTTCCTATGATGACCGCGTATAAAAATTTAGGGTATGACATTCTTGATTATCCCCATGCTTACGAATACTTTGCCAATGAAGTTACACTGCCCCTGCATACCATGTTGACAGAGGAAGACGTGGCGTATGTCATACAGCAGGTGGAGGAGGTCTTAATGGATGTTGGAAACAGGGGTGCAGGGACAAAGAACAAGGAAAAGGAAGGTGGGCTTGTTGGGAACGCTATACCGTAACTATGGGAAACGGGCATTGGATGTTGTAATATCCCTTGGGCTGCTTCCGTGTTTTCTGGCGGTGTTTGTGCTTGTGACTCCCTGGATTTTGGCGGACGACTTTGGGCCGGTCTTTTACTGTGGCTACCGTTTGGGGAAGGATGGACGGAAATTTCGCATGTATAAGTTCCGAAGTATGAAGGAGCACGCCCCGGATATTCGTAATTCGGATGGAACCACATTTAATGCTGAGAGTGATGAACGAGTCACAAGGGCAGGGAGATTCCTGAGAAAAACATCTTTAGATGAAGTGCCGCAGATTTTGAATGTACTAAAAGGTGACATGAGCTGGGTAGGCCCTCGGCCGGATCTGCCGGATGCAGTGAAATTGTATACAAAAAAGACCAGGGAGAAGCTAAAAGTACGTCCGGGAGTTACTGGGTACAGCCAGGCATATTACCGGAATGCATCTACTTTAGAGCAGCGGTTCGCAAAAGATGTATATTATGCCCGCCATGTGTCTTTGGGCCTGGATCTGCGTATCCTATGTAGGACCATTCAGACGGTGGTTTCACAAAAGAATGTTTATCGAAATAAAGGAGAGGAACATGAAACTGGTAAAGGATGAATTTAATTCAGACATTTTCCAAATGAAAATGGGGAATGTGGTTTTAGAAGGGGATAAGCCGCAGGAGATGAATTTCAAATTGCTGAGAGAGAAGGCAGCCGTAGAAGAGTTTAGACATTTGACGGTGAAGATACCCTCCTATGATAAAAAGATGGTAAATGCATTTTTAAAGGAAGAATTCTATCTGGCGGATACGCTGGTAGAGTATGTGTTTGAACTAAAAAAGGCGCGGCTGCCCAGAATACAACATCTTTGCAGCCTTCAAGACTGCCGGCAGGAAGAGCTTCCGGTATTAAAAGAGATTGCCAGGAAATCCTTCCAGGCGGACCGATTCCATTGCGACGGACATTTAAGCAAAGAACGGTGTGATAAATATTATGAGAAGTGGATAGAAAATTCCTACCATGGATTTGCAGAGAAAGTGATTACGGCAAAGGATCAAGGCAAACCGGTGGGTTTTACTACGGGAAAAACGTATCCGGATGATCCCTACGGGCATCTGGTACTATCCGCTGTGTCAGATGAGTGCCGCGGAAGGGGCGTGTACACCAGCATGATTCACGAGGGGGTTTCCTGGATTCTGAGAGAACACGGAGATTTGAAGGGAGTTATTGTGGGGACTCAGATCGATACCCTTGCAGTGCAGAAGGCATGGGTGAAACTGGGATTCACCGTGTATGGCAGCTTTTACGTGCTGCACCAGTATTTGGGGGACGGGTATGGAGAAGTATAGCATAGGACAAAAGGAGTCATATACAAAGACCATCACAGAGAGTGATATCTGCCTGTTTGCCGGGATCACGGGGGACTTTAATCCGGCCCATATGGATGAAGAATGGGCAAAGAACAGCCTTTTTGGAGGACGGGTTGCTCATGGAATTCTGGTGACAGGACTTATCTCCGCAGTAATCGGGATGAAGCTTCCAGGACCTGGGACTATCTATATGGAACAGGATGTAAAGTTTCTAAAGCCAGTCCGGATCCATGACACAGTAACGGTTGAGGTAGAAGTAAAAGAGATATTGAGTGAAGAAAAGAGGGTACTTCGGCTGGGAACCAGCGGATATAACCAGAATGGCGGACAAGTTTTGGAAGGATATGCAGTGGTGAAGGCGCCGTAGAAAAATATGTAAGAAAATAGGCCGATCCTTGACCATTCTTATATAACGAATGAGGGAAGAAGGATGTAAGAAAGAGGTACAATTAATGAAACGTATGGCTATTGTAACATTGGCGGTTGCACTGGAAGGTGAGAAAGGATATTCCAGATTCAGATTTCTTGCAAATCTTTTGAGCAATTATTATGAGGTTGATCTGATTACAAGCACCTTTCAGCATTGGGAGAAAAAACAGCGCCAATCCCATGTGGTAGAAAACATGAAATCAAGCTATGGGATTTGTCTGGCTTATGAACCGGGATATAAGAAAAACGTTGATCTGCGAAGGATTCATAGTCATAAAGTCGCAGGAAAGAATATCGTCAAAATCCTTCAAAAAAAACAGTATGACTTGATCTATTGCATTATCCCGGATAATCGTGTGGCGTCTAAAGTTGGAAAATATGCCAAAGAAAACGGGATAAAATTTCTTGTGGATGTTGAGGATTTATGGCCTGAGGCTATGGAGATGGTTTCTCATCTGCCCCAAATACTGAATCGTTTGATGTTCCATTCCTTTAGAAAAGGGGCAAAAATGGCATATAGGTATGCAGACGGAATTGTGGGAACCTCAGATGAATACCGGGACGTCCCCAAAAACAAGTATGGAATTGGAAATAAGCCTGCAATTACCGTATATGTGGGGTGTGATTTAGATGATTTCGATGCAGGCGTGAGAGAGTTTACGAAAGAGATTGTAAAGCCGGAAGATGAGTTTTGGATTACATATGCAGGAAACCTTGGATCCAGCTACGATATTCCCACATTAATTAGAGCAGCACAGGAACTCTTTGAGACAAACCCCGAGATAAAAGTGAAAATTCTTGGAGGGGGCCCATTAGAAGACAGCTTTCAGGCCATGGCTCAGGAAAAAAACTGCAATGTAGAGTTTGTGGGATATACCCCTTATAAGAAAATGGCTGCATTTTTAGATAAATCAGACGTATTGATAAATTCATTTGTAAAAAAAGCGCCTCAGAGCATTGTTACAAAGGTGGGTGATTATCTTGCGGCGGGGAAGCCTATGATTAACACCCTAAGCAGCCCGGAATTTAGAAAAAAAGTAGAAACGGACGGCTTTGGCGTGAATGTGGAGGCGGAAGATGCAGAAAGCTTGAAGAAGAGCATTGTGCATTTAAAAGAAGAACCAGAGTTGGTGAAGGCAATGGGCAGTGCGGCCAGGGCAGTTGCTAAAAAAGAATTTGACAGGGCGAAATCCTATCTTTGCATTCAGAAATTAATCGAAACTGTATTGTCCTGAATATCGCTGCGAGGGAATGAAAAATGGGAAACCAGAACATAAAAATCTGTCATATTACAAGCGCTCATCTGCCGGAAGACGTGCGTATTTACGGAAAAGAATGTGTTTCACTGGCACGGCATGGATTTGAAACCTATTTGGTGGAGCAGGGGGAAAGCTATACGAAGCAAGGAGTATCAATTGTGGGATTTGGCAAACAAAGCTCCAATAGGCTGGGAAGAATGCTGACCTCTGCAAAACGGGCTTATAGGTGCGCACGGGATGTGGATGCGGATATATACCATATTCATGATCCAGAATTGATTCCCTATGGACGTAAATTAAAAAAGAAAGGGAAGAAGGTAATCTTTGACAGTCATGAGGATTACCCTGCTCAGATAAAAGGAAAACACTGGATTCCAAAACCGTTTCGGAATCTGGTATCCCGCGTGTATGAAGTATACGAAAGAAATATGCTGAAAGGATTTGACGGCGTTGTTGGGGTTTCTCCCCATTTCGTCCACAGATTAAAAAAATTGAATCAGAATACAGAAATGGTTTGTAATTTTCCTATGGCGCTTCAGACGGAGGGAAATCCAAGATTTCATACAAGGAGAATCGTTTTTCCGGGACTGGTCTTTGACAGCTGGAGTATCAGGCAGATATTGGAGGCTATTTTAGATATAGACGACGTTGTGTTTTCCATCCGGTCGGCTTATACCCTAGAGGAAGAATATATGAGGGAATTAAAAAAATATCCGGCATGGGATAAGGTGGACTTTCAAGGAAGAGTTCCTCACGAAGAGGCAATCGAACTGGTGAAAGACAGTATGTGCGGATTGGCTCTGGCGCAATACGGCCCGAATGTCAACGGGAAAAAAGGAACTTTAGGCAACACAAAATTGTTTGAATATATGCAGTGCGGCATTCCTGTCGTCTGCACGGATTTGGAATTGTGGAAAGAAATAGTAGAAGGGAACAATTGCGGGTTTTGCGTAAATCCCAATGATACAAAGGCAATCCACGACGCCATTTACTATTTGCTGGAGCACCCGGACGAAGCAAAGAACATGGGCTTCAATGGACGAAGGGCCGTTTTGGAAAAATATAACTGGGCAAAGGAAGAAGAAAAATTATTGAAGGTTTATGAGAATTGTATGGGGAGGTAATCGGTCATGGCAAGAGTTTGCAGCAGATGTATTATGAGCGATGAAAACGATCGTTTTATTCAGTTTGAGGAAGATGGGACATGCAATTATTGTACAGACGCATTAAGCAAAATAAATACAACCGTGTATTTCCCCAATGAGGAAGGAAAAAAGAGATTAGATCAAATGATACGCATGGTAAAGGAAGAAAACAAAAACAAGCCCTACGATTGCATTATGGGAATATCCGGGGGATTGGATTCTTCTTACCTGGCATATTTGGGATATAAATGGGGATTAAGAATTCTTGCAGTTCATATTGACGACGGGTTTGATACGGAGATATCTAAAGAGAACATAAAAAAATTATGCTCCGCCGCAAATATTGAATTAAGAACCATCACCCCTGATGCAGAACAATATTACGCTCTGACGAAAGCTTACATGAAAGCAGGCGTTCCCAATCTTGCCGTGCCTCAAGATAATATTTTATTTGCGTTTTTGTATGATACCGTACAAAAAGAAGGAATGAAGTATTTCATGGCGGGAGGCAATTTTGCACTGGAATGCATTCTCCAAAAGGATCATGTATTTAACCCCATGGATACCGTTAATATCATGGACATCCATAAGAAATTCGGTACAAAGGGCGTGGATAAATTAAAATTCACCAGCTCTTACCGGAAATATATGAATTTGAAGTTAGGAAAGGTTGTCACCTTATATCCCCTTAATTTGATTGATTATAACAGAGAAAGAGCCTTTGCTGAATTAAAAGAGTTTTGTGGATTTGAGTATTATGGGCGAAAACACTTGGAAAATATATTGACGGCATTTGTACAGCTCTATTGGTTTCCGAAAAAATTTGGCGTGGACAAGCGAAGATCTCATCTGTCTAGTATGATCGTCTCGGGACAAATGACAAGAGACGAGGCTTTGAAGGAATTTGCGGAACCTATCTATGATACAAAAATGATGGATGACTATATAAAACTGCTCAAAGAAAAATTATGTATCACAGATGATGAATTTGAGGAAATCATGAGGGCGGCGCCCCACGAGCATGAAGAATATAAAACGGATAAGGCGTCCGTAGTAATTCGAAAATTTGTACATTAGGAAAAATGAGCGCTGCCGGATGTGAAACAGTATGTGTGGAAAATAGGAGAATACTTAGAATGCAGATAATGATCGTATCAAATGGACTTCCTCTGAAAAGTAGCCCTCTGTTGGGGATATTTGAATTGGATCAGGCAAGAGCGCTGAAAAGACAGGGGGCAAGCGTAAAAGTATTATGTATTGATCTTCGTTCCGTTCGAAGAAAACGGAAACTGGGATTGGAACATGGCGTAATAGACGGGATCGAATGGTATAGATATGCCATTCCTCTGGGGAATGTACCTATAGAATTATATGAGCTTGTGGGACGATGGGCCTTACAGCATTTATATAGGAAGGTATACAAAAAAAATACGCCGGATATCATACACGCTCATTTTTACGATATGGGTATTATTGCAGGAACACTTTCTAAAAAGCTAAAAGTGCCATTGATCATTACAGAGCATTCCAGTTTGGTTATAAAGAAACAAATAAGCAAAAGATTTCGAAGAGAACTCAAAAAGGGATATGCTTCTGCCCACAAGGTGATAGCGGTGAGTGAAGGATTACAGAAGCAAATTCTTGAGCACACAGGCGTAAAAAGCATCATTGTAAATAATGTGGTTGATATAAGCCAATTTGAATATGCCAAAAAGCAGCATAAGGGATTTGGTTATATCATGACAGCCAATTTGATACCCAGAAAAAATCCAAGATTGTTGTTAGAGGCGTTTATAAAAGTACACAAGGAAGATAAAGATACATTTTTGGGGTATATCGGCGATGGGATTGAGAGGAAGTATCTGGAGGAGCAGGCGGAGGTTCTTGGACTGAAGGATTCCGTTCATTTTTATGGGAGAAAAGGAAGAGAAGATTATTCTGCTCTATATGGAAATTATGACTGTTTTGTTCTTCCCTCTAATGCAGAGACCTTTGGGGTGGTCATAATTGAAGGGTTTGCCTGCGGCCTGCCGTGCATTGCAACGCGCTGCGGGGGACCGGAATACATTGTGGACGAATCAAATGGGATGATTGTACCTCAAAAAGACAAGGATGCATTGGCACAGGCAATGATGCTGATAAAGGAAAATAAGAAAAGGTATGACCCGAATCAGATTATTGAGAAAGCAAGGAGTAAGTATTCCTATGAGTTTATTGGGAAACAACTGTTCAATGTATATAGAGAAGTGATGAAATGATATGAAAATGAGAAATACATTCAAACATAATTATATCCCATGCCTGCTGGTGTTTGTTTCCATTCTTGGTTCCAATGTGCTGAGTTATGGAACTGGAAGTTTCCAAATTACGCCTTTTCGGATAATGCTGCTCCTTGGACTTGTTTTTACAATAGGCAAAAACCGAGGGCGAATCTATATAGCGGCGCAAAGTGAAAAATACTCATACTATACGCATATTTTGTGGATAACAATCGCGGCCTTATCCATTTTATGGAGTATTGATCTTGGCAGATGGATACAGAATATGTATTTTCTGGTGTGCGGATTATTATGCGTAATCATTATAACAGAAAATATAAACAGTAAAGAAGATATTCTCATCCTGTTGAAGGTATTTAACTGGGGGATTATCTTACAGGCTTTCATTGGCGTGTATGAAATCGTTACTAAAAATTATATGTTTAAGGAATTTTCGGTATCAGAGTATTATACCTTCGTAGTTAGCGATGAAAGACTTCCTCTTGCTATGATGTCCAATCCTAATGATTTTGGTACGTTAATGTTTTTTGGTTTTTTTATCTCTCTTTTCTGTTATTTTCAAACAAAAAAGAAATTGTATGTCATTTTATGTGGTATAGAAGGAATCTTACTATTTTTTAGCTCATCCAGAGCGAATATATTGGCATTGTTTGTTGGGTGTGCAGCTCTGTTGTTTATGATTTATAGAGGGAAAGCGAAGAGATGGCTCTACTACTTGGTGTGCGTTGTTTGCGTGATGATCTTTTTGGCCTTATATGGAGAACAATTAAGTCATATTTTATCATTTAATTTTAATATTCGTGCAGGAAATTCAGATTCTGTAAGAATAGGGCTGCTGCTCAACGGGATAAATTTTCTGCTAAGGTCGTTTGGCGTAGGCGTTGGAGCGGGACAGGCAAGCGCCTGGTTAGAATCAAACGCAGTGTATTTTCACGGCGGAGCAATTGACATGCATAATTGGTGGATAGAAATATTGGCGAATTATGGAGTTATCTTTTTTATCATATACCTGATTTATTATATAAATTTAATGCTTGGGTGTAAAAAGTGCGGGAAAACGTATGATAAAGAAAGCCGAAAAGCATATCTATCCCTATTGGCCGCTCTTATTGGATTTGTCATTGCCGCAGTTAGTTCCAGCTCTAATATGATCAAGGAGTACTTGTGGGTACTGTGGGCGATTTATGTAGGGGTTCAAAAGATAAGCACAGGCTTTGGGGATGAATTGCTGAAAACATAGCATATGGAGAATCGAATATGAGACAGATTATTTTTATTACGGATCTGCCATTATGGTCAATGAAAACAGGCCACGGCGGTCCGGCGTTGAGCCAGACAATGAATTATTATATCAACAGGGGGTATGACGTCTATTTGGTTTCGGATGAACAAGCAAATAAACAGTATGGGAACCTGAAACCAGACCATAATATTGTCCTGCCGCCGTTGCCTTTTAAGAAGTATACACAATTAAGGAAAATAGGGCTGCTATTTAGATATCTCAATCATTTATATATATCTAATTACATAGTGAAGACATGTGAAAAGATAATTTCGGATCCAGAGTGCATTATTTATGCATATGAAGTTTTTGGAGTAAAAGCAGGCAGAACCTTGACAGAAAAACAAGGAAGAATATTTATTACTCGATTTCAAGGAACAATTTTATGTAATATACAAGATAATTTTTATAATCGTATGGCACGTTATCCTCATTTCCAGGCTCTTTCCACAGGAGCCGATCTGGTGGTAATGACAAATGACGGAACACAGGGGGATCGTGTACTTAAGGAGTTAGGCAATAAAAGCAAGCATCTTTTCCTATTAAATGGTTTGGATTTAATGGATACAGATATAAATAAATTAAAAAGCCAATTTGACAAAACTGCCTTTAGAAGAAAACTTGGGATGGATCATTCAGAGGAAAGCTGTATGTTTCTCACAGTAAGCCGTCTGGAAGGATGGAAAAGGGTGGAACGGGCAATTTATGGGTTTTCTGACTTTTACAAGAAACATAAAGCAGGTTACCTTGTGATCGTGGGAGAAGGGACGGAACGGAAAAACCTGGAGGAAAAGGCAAAAGAAAACGGCGTAGAAAAGCATGTGATATTTGTTGGTTCGGTTGCACATGATAAAGTTTATGATTACATGTTAGCATGTGATGTTTTTTTATCACTATATGATTTATCGAATGTAGGGAATCCACTTTTGGAAGCTATGACATTGGGGAAATGTATTATTACCTATGATGTGGGCGATACAAATAAGTTTATTATAAATGGTAAGAACGGGATCTTACTTAATAAAAATAACTTGAATGAGTTGGGGGATGTTATGGCCTGTCTTGCCAGGCGCCCTAAGACAAGAGAGCAATTAGGCAAAGAAGCTTCTATATATGCACATCAAAATTTTTGGAGCTGGAAGAAGAGAATGGAGTATGAAGAAAGCCAACTTCTAAAATTAACAAAGAATGAAGTGGGCATAGGACAATAGAAGGTCGACACTGAAATTTGGAGGTAACCATATGTTTGGGTATTTTATTACCAATGATACTGTGAAATTAGAAAGTAACGCATATAAAAAATTAATTACATGGAAGGAGTGGACGTTTGCTTATTCCCCCATGAACAAATTTGAGAATGATAAATTGTTTTTTGAAGATGAGGATTATGTAATTTTATTAGATGGGGTTATCTATAATATCCAGGATATCAAGAATCAATTTCACGCAGAGGATTGGAAGGAAGCTTACCGTAGGCTGATTCAAAAAGAGCAGTTTATGGATACATTACGAGGAAGTTTTTCCGGATATATCTTCTATAAGTCAACCCGGACGCTGCTGGCTTTTACGAATCATAGTGGGGAAAAAACAGTTTACTATACCTTTCAAAATGGGCGTTTATAATTGGCCAGTCATATTTCATTTATAAAAAATGAATTAAATAAAAACGGCGCAGCATTAAAAGGGAATCTGGAAGGTCTTAACGAGCTGCTAGTAACAGGCTCGCTGCTGCAGGATCATACGCCTTTTGAAGAAGTATATCGGATCACTGCCGGCTGCATGGTTACCATAAAAGGGATGGAGCTGAAAAAACAGCGGTATCATACATTTTGCAACGTTCCGGAACACGATTTAACAATGGAAGAATGTATCGAAAAAGGCGATGTGCTATTTCGTCAGGCGGTTGACAGAATCTTTCAAAAAAGCAGGGAATATGGATATCAGGCAGAATGCGACTTGTCCGGGGGATTGGACAGCAGAATGGCTGCCTGGGTCGCTCATGATTTGGGATATCATAATATTTTAAATATGTGTTATTGTGCCCCGGGAAATATTGACCACATGGTGAGCCGGAAAATTGCCGCTGATTTGGGCAATGACTATCATTTTGTTCCTATGGACGGGGACATATTAAAAGATATCGAAAAGAAAGTGTTTCTTACAGGAGGACAAGTCGACTATATCGTAAGCACAGGGGCGTTAAAGGGGTTAGAAAATTACGATTTCAGTAATATTGGAATCTGCTGTACGGGCCTTCTGGGAGAGATTCAGAATGCATATTGGACGGAAGGAGAAGAACATACAAAAGCCGGATATACTGCAAACCGCAGGTCGTTATTTTATGAGCTGAGAATACCAGAAGAATATTTATGCCAGTACGATAATTTTGAACAGGTGAACTTGTATGAATATTCATTCAAATTGTTTTTGTTGTCCGGTCTTGTTCGAAATCAAGAGGTTGAGGTTGCATCCCCATTTATTGATCCGGACTATTTAGATTTTATCTATAAGGTTCCCCTTAAGTTCAGAAAAGAGTATCGCTATGTAACGAAGTGGATGTATACAAAATATTATGAGTCAACAAAATATGTATGGCAGACGATGAGGATGCCGGTTCGTAATTATTATTTAAAAAAACCATATGTACCGAAGACTGTGGACGATATCCGGAATTTTGTAATTCGGGTGGTGAATAAAGCAATGAGAATTACAGGGAGGGATATCTGCATTCAAAGGAAGGATGATATGAACCCCTTTGCACAATGGTATCTTTCCAACGATGAAATAAGGCGTTATATTCAGGATTATTATGAGAGCAATATTCAATTTGTAACAGATCATGAATATAGAGCTAGACTGCATGCTATGTTTTTCGGGGGAGAGGCAAATGTTTTGGATAAGCTGGAAGTGATTAATAATATAGCTGTGTGGAAGCTGTTTATCAGGTAAATGAAAATTGTAGCGATAGGAGGTCAGAGTTTTGTGAAGCAAATGCCTGATCAATTAAAGAGCATCATTCAAAACCTTCAAAAAAAGGATTTTTTTACGGTTTTCTTTTCTAATATAATTGCAAAAACGTGTACATTTTTGGGCGGAGTCATCCTTGTACGTATTTTTTCAAAAACGGATTATGGGTCTTATGCGTATGTTATAAATTGCTACTCCATGCTTTTTATAGCCAATGATTTAGGCGGCAGCGTAGCAATGATGCAGTATAGAGGAGAGAATTATAAGAATTCTGAATTATCCAATAGCTATTTTACATATGCCCTGAAATATGGGATGGCAGCAGGGCTGTTAAGCGGAGTTGTGATTTTTGCTTCACCGCTGTTTTATCCCTACTCCAACAGCGAAACGGCAGGACTAACCCAGGCGCTGTGCTTTTTGCCTTTTCTCTCGATACTCAATAGCATATTCCTTTCGAATATCAGGGTATTGCTTTTAAATAAAAGTTTTTCAAGGATTAATATATTCAGTACGGTAGTCAATTATGCAATTATTTTGCCAGTTTCTTATTTCTTTTCTGTAAATGAAGCTGTTATCTGCGGTTACTTTATTCAGGGATGCATTTTGCTTTACACATTGTATGAATCAAAGAAATGCAGTCACGGCAGTGTTCAATATAAGGATCGTTTGACAAAGAGACAGAAGATTCAGTTTATAAAATTTGCCTTGGCGTCCCAATTTAATAATAGTATCGGGGCATTATTTAATCTATTTGATTTATTTGTCATAGGGCTGCTCATAAGCGGAACGGAAATTATTTCTTCTTATAAAGCGGCCAGCGCCATTCCCCAGGCATTGCTGTTTATTCCAAATAGTCTCATGATGTTTACGGTACCATATTTTGCACGAAACTATCGTAATATTCCATGGATTTGGGACAAATATAAGAAACTTACCGTGGCGGGCGTGATAATAAATGCCGCAATAAGCACGATGCTGGTCGCTACGTCAAAGTTTCTTGTACCGTGGATTTTTGGAAATGCATATAGCGACATTGTGCCGTGCTTTCAGATACTTATAGTAAGTTTTTTCTTTACGGCGACATTTCATATTCCGGCGGCTAATATTATCTATACCATGCATAAGATTAAAATCAATATAGCCGTGACGGTGGTTTCGAATGTTATGAACTGTGTGTTGGATTTTATTCTAATTGGGAAATATGGTTCCATCGGCGCGGCATATGCAACACTGTTTGTTAGCGTCGTGACTTCTTTCTTATTTCAGCTATATTTGATAACTGTTTTGAGAAAGAAAACCAAGAACGTATAAAAAGAGCCAGAGGAGGAAGTTTTTCGATTGTATTATGAAGATGATTGTTACGGTTGTGAAAGGAATTTGGTATTACTTCTGGGGGCATGTGTTTGCATGGTTTTTATATGATTCCATGTACATCCGCGGGAGGTGGTTTGCAGGAAAGCTAAATGGATTATGCTCCGTAGGCTGGCAATGGGTGACCCATGATGCTGTTTCCAGCTTGTTTTCCTTAAATAATAAAGGTGCAAAATTTCCTATATCCCAGCAATGCAGGGTAATAAATCCCCAGAATATTTTTTTTGACCCAGATGATTTAAATAACTTTCAATCCTATGGAATTTACTATCAGGCGTTAGGAAAAATCGTTATAGGGAAAGGCACCTACATAGGACCCAATGTGGGCTTGATTACATCCAATCATGATCTTACAAATCCAGATCAGCATCTGGAGCCCAAGGCGATTATCCTGGGGGAGAAATGCTGGATCGGTATCAATAGCGTGATTCTTCCCGGAGTTGAGTTAGGAGCCGGGACGGTGGTTGGAGCCGGTTCCGTGGTGACCAAGTCGTTTCCGGAAGGCCGCTGCGTGATTGCAGGGAGCCCTGCTAAGATTATTAGAAAAATGGAGAGAAGCAAATGAAGATAGTAACAGTAGTCGGCGCAAGGCCCCAGTTTATCAAGGCGGCTGCAGGTTCACGCCAGTTGAGAAAAGAACATCAGGAGGTCCTTGTCCATACAGGACAACATTTTGATGATAACATGTCGGAGGTATTTTTCCGTGAAATGGGGATTCCAAAGCCTGATTATAACCTGGGCGTTTCCGGCGGCTCCCATGCTCAGATGACAGCAAAGATGCTCACAGGGATGGAAGAAATTTTAAAAACAGAAAACCCCAAGGCCCTGTTGGTTTACGGGGACACAAATTCCACACTTGCCGCAGCTTTGGCTGCTGTCAAGCTCCATATTCCCGTGATTCATGTGGAGGCGGGGAATCGTCTCGGGACTCTGGACAGCCCGGAGGAAGTAAACCGGATTATCACAGACCACATAGCCGTTCTGAACTTTTGTGCAACAGAGGATGCTCTGGAAAAATTAAAAGGAGAGGGACTTGGTAACAGATCCTACTGTGTGGGAAATATTATGTACGATTCATTCCTGCATTTTGCAGATTTGCCTTGGGAGAATTGCAATATTTTGGATTTTGACGGAACACGAATTCAGGCGCCCAGGGAGTATTATTACATGACCTGTCACCGACAGGAGAATACCTACAGCGACCAGCCGCTGACAGAGATTTTGCTTGCTATGAACAGCCTGGATGCGCCAACTATTTATGCAGTCCATCCCAGGAATCAGGAGAGAGCCAGAAGAATCTGCGAGAAGGAAACATTTCAAAATATTATTTTGGCACAGCCTGTAGGCTATTCGGATTCTGTTCATCTGACAAAAAATGCAAAGAAGATTGTGACGGATTCCGGCGGGCTTCAGTGCGAAGCGTTCTACGCCGGAGTGCAGTGCGTTTTTGTATTGGATTACGTTGTCTGGCCTGAGACTATGGTGGGGAACAGGAACCAACTGGCCAAAGCAGACCATAAGGATATCCTTAAGAAGTTATCAAGAACGCAAAGTATTGATGAAAATTACCAGCCCTTTGGAGACGGTCATTCGGCGGAAAAAATATGTCAAATCATTCGTAAATGGGAAAGGAAAGAGTTATGAAATATGCATTGATTGGATGCGGACGCATTTCTCCAAACCACATCGAGGCTGCAAAGAATAACAAACTGGATTTTGCGGCCATGTGCGATATCAAACCGGAGATTATGCAGGAACAGGCGGATAAATTCGGATTAGAGAATGTAAAGCAATACATAGATTATAAGGAACTTCTGGAGAAAGAGCAGCCCCAACTGGTTGCCATTGCGACAGAATCCGGGAAGCACGCGGCAATCGCCTTAGATTGTATCGCCGCCGGATGCAATGTGATTATTGAGAAGCCCATTGCTCTTTCCATTGCGGATGCAGATGCAATTATAAGAGCCGGAAAAGAAAAGGGGGTCGTGGTCTGCGCGAACCACCAGAATCGTTTTAACAAATCTATACAGTATATACGAAAAGCCTTGGAGGAGGGACGGTTTGGAAAACTTTCCCATGGCGCGGCCCATGTCCGTTGGAATCGCGGAAAAGAATACTATGAACAGGCGCTTTGGCGTGGCACTTGGGCCCAGGACGGGGGCTGTCTTATGAATCAGTGCATTCACAATATTGATCTGCTCCGCTGGATGATGGGGGATGAAGTGGAAGAGGTTATGGCATATACGGATCAGATAGAGCATCCTTATTTGGAAGCAGAAGATCTTGGCATAGCCCTGGTGAAATTCAAGAACGGTTCTTATGGTTTGATCGAAGGGACTACGAATGTGTATCCCAAGAATCTGGAGGAGACTCTTTATCTGTTTGGAGAGAAAGGAACGGCCAAAGCTGCTGGGACAAGCGATAACATCATTGAAGAGTGGTGTTTTGCCGATGGGGCGGATCAACCGGAAGAAGTGAAAACGGAATTCAGTGAAAATCCCCCTAATGTCTATGGTTTTGGGCATACGCCTCTCTATGCCGACGTGATAGACGCCATCCAAAACCACCGCCCTCCCATGGTGGACGGAGAAGCGGGGAAGCGGGCCCTGGAGCTGGTGCTGGCAATTTATAAATCAGCTGCAGAACGCCGCCCCATTAATCTGCCCCTGGATGGCTGCAGTACCATGGATTTTGCAGGCAGATTCCAGGAGATTACTCTATGAAAACGCGAATCGGCCGTATAGGAATGGCGATCGGCTTAATTTATTCTGAGGATCACATTCATCCAAACGCTGCAGGAGCAAAGGTGATTGCTTCTATGATTTCTGCAAAGCTTGTGGAGATCTGCCGTGTAAAGTAAACGTAGTAAATGTAACAGGGAAGCCGGAGGCGGAACTGATACCGGAAAATAACTGTGAAGGGAAAGAGATTAGGAGGCGCAATGAGGGACTTTTTTGTACACCCCACCAGCATAGTTGACCATGATGTTGAGATCGGTGAGGGAACGAAGATATGGCACTTTTGTCATATCCAGCCAGGGGTAAGGATTGGGAAAAACTGTTCTTTCGGCCAGAATGTGAACGTATCTGACAATGTAAAAATTGGAAATGGTGTAAAGGTACAAAACAACGTATCTGTTTATGAAGGCGTTGAACTAGGGGATTATGTTTTTTGCGGTCCTTCCTGTGTATTTACCAACGATTTAACTCCCAGGGCAAAGTATCCCAAGGGACATGGGGGATATCAGAGAACGGTGGTGGAAGAGGGAGCGTCTATCGGCGCAAATGCCACGGTGGTATGCGGCCATAGAATCGGAAGCTGGGCGCTGATTGGCGCCGGAGCGGTAGTAACGTCGGATGTGCCGTCCCATGCCCTGATGCTTGGGGTGCCGGCTGTGAGAAAGGGCTGGGCCTGTGAATGCGGACAGCTTTTACCGGGAGAGCTTGTCTGTACAACGTGCGGGCGAAAATATCAGGAGACAAGAGAAGGACTAAAGGAGGTTCCATCATGGAGTTTAGAGACTTAAAAGCCCAATACCAGGCGTTAAAGCCAGAAATTGACGCAGGGATTCAAAGCGTCATTGACAGTACCGCATTTATTCTTGGAGAACCGGTAGCTGAGCTAGAACGGCGGCTTGCAGAATATGTGGGCAGAAAATATTGCGTGACATGCGGAAACGGAACAGACGCTTTGCAGCTTGCTCTGATGGTCTGGGGCGTAGGCCCGGGGGACGCTGTATTCACCTCAGACTTCACTTATTTTGCTTCTGCCGGGACATCCTCTATTCTTGGGGCTACCCCGGTGCTGGTGGATATTGATCTGGCAACATTTAATATGGATGCCGATGCTTTGGAACAGCAAATTAAGCGGATACTAGAAGAAGGCAAATTAACGCCAAAGGTAATTGTTCCGGTGGACCTTTTTGGGCAGCCGGCAGACTATGATAAGATTCTTCCCATTGCAAGAAAATATGGGCTGAAGGTTCTGGAAGACGGGGCTCAGGGATTTGGAGGGAGTTTGAGAGGAAAGCTTGCCTGTTCTTTTGGCGACATGTCTGCCACATCCTTTTTTCCGGCCAAACCTTTGGGCTGTTATGGCGACGGCGGCGCAGTTTTCACAGACAGTCCCCAGGAGGAGGCAAGACTAAGGTCGCTGCGGGCACAGGGGAAGAGTCCGGTGGATAAATACGATAACCGTGAGATTGGAATAAACAGCCGCCTGGATACCATACAGGCAGCGATTTTGCTTCCAAAATTCAGGGCGTTTACAGATTATGAAGTAAAAGATGTCAACAGAGTAGCGAATTGGTATACAGAGAGACTAAAGGAAAAATTTGTCACACCCACTGTTCCGGAAGGGTTTCTTTCGTCCTGGGCACAGTATACGATTCTTTTAAAAAGCAAAGCCAAACGGGATGCAATGCAGGCGCGGTTGAAGGCAAATGGCGTTCCCTCTATGATTTATTATCCCCGGGGACTGCATCAGCAGGAAGCTTACAAAGACATGAAATTGTCGGATGAAATGTTTCCAAACACGGTGGAAGCAACTGGGCGGGTGCTGAGCCTTCCGATGCATCCCTACTTAAAAATAGAAGAAATAGATCGTGTCTGTAAGATTCTTTTGGATCAGTAAAACACCTATAGGGTACATAGAGAAAGCGGTAAAGTGTTGTACTGCAAATGAAAGGAAAAAGAAAAAGCATGAAGTTCAATCATATTTATCAGGGGCTGATATCCGGGACGGAGAAGCTGGCGCTTGTGGGTCTAGGTTATGTTGGGATGCCTATTGCAGTAGAATTTGCAAAGCATATCAAGGTAATTGGTTTTGATATTAATGAAACACGTATCAATGAGTATGCAAACGGTATAGATGCTACAAATGAAGTAGGGGACGCAATCAAAGACGCCAATGTGGAATTCACAGCGGATCCTGCCCGGCTGAAAGAAGCCTGTTTTATTGTTGTGGCGGTGCCTACGCCTGTAAATGATGATAACAGTCCGGATCTTCGTCCTGTAAAGGGGGCGTCCCGTACCGTTGGCCAGCATTTGGCGCCTGGAAGTATCGTCGTCTTTGAATCCACGGTTTACCCGGGCGTAACGGAGGACGTTTGTGTTCCGATCATTGAACAGGAGTCCGGACTGAAATGCGGCGTGGACTGGAAAATCGGTTATTCTCCTGAACGGATCAACCCCGGGGACCGTGTACATACTTTGACTACCATTCGTAAAGTAGTTTCGGGTATGGATGAAGAAGCGGCTATGGAAATTAAGAAAGTCTATGATATTGTAATTAAAGCAGGCACTTTTTCCATATCTAATATTAAGACGGCGGAGGCGGTAAAGGTTGTAGAAAACAGCCAGCGTGATATCAATATAGCGTTTATGAATGAGATTGCAATTATTTGCGATAAGCTGAACATTGATACAGATGAGGTTCTTGCCGGGATGAATACAAAGTGGAATGCACTGGGCTTTAAACCCGGGTTAGTAGGCGGCCATTGCATCGGCGTTGATCCTTATTACCTAACAAATGTGTCTGAGAAGCTTGGCTATCACAGCCAGATTATTTTAAACGGCCGCAAGGTCAATGATAGTATGGGGGCTTTTGTGGCGGATGCAGCGATTAAAGAAATGATTGAAGCGGGCATGGCCCCCAAGAAAGCCACCGTGGTTATCATGGGGCTTACATTCAAAGAAAATTGTCCGGATACCCGCAACAGCAAGGTAATTGATATCATCAACCGGCTAAAAGAGTATGAGATTGAACCGGTTGTGACGGATTCATGGGCGGACGCCGACGTTGCCAGAAGAGAGTATGGCGTAGAGCTGACAGCATGGGAAGAGGTGCCGAAGGCAGACTGCGTGATTGTTTCGGTTGGGCACAATGAGTATCGCTCTATGTCCATGATGCAGTTGAAAGAGCTGTTTAAGCCAGAACTTCCGGATGCCGAGAAGGTAATCGTGGATGTTAAGAGCCTGTATCGTATGGATGAATTGAAGGCATCTGGAATGAGATTTTGGAGATTGTAAATAGGGGGTTCAGAATGAAAAGGGGGTGTCGCACTAAGCAATTAGTGCGCAGCTCCTTTTCTGTGAAAAAAA
>CAMNQH010000020.1 GCA_946549035.1 uncultured Lachnospiraceae bacterium
CAGGGAGAAGGAAAAGAAGCTATGCAGATCGGCCAGTATTATCGTAGTGATTATGTAGGCTTACAGATGATCAAGACGTTCCTTTGCTCTACTGCGGCATTTCTTATTTTGCTCACGCTATCCATACTTTATCAGATGGAAGAACTGGCCGAGGCGTTATATCAGATTGATTTTGCAGATTATGGAGCCGGGCTGTTGATAAAGTATATTTTATTTGTAGTGTTTTACCAGGCGGTAGCGTGGATTGTATACCACCTGCGTTACCACAGTGCGGCCAAGAAGCAGAAGCTTTTCCATAGCCGTCTGAAAAAGGTGGAGAAATTCTACGAGCGGGAAGAGAAATTGCTTCCTGTAGATCATTGGAAGGATTGAAACGGATATGACTAAGCTGTTGGAATTTAGGGAGATGCTGCAAAGCTTTTATGGGAAATACGATCTTTATATTCGCCATGGCATACGTTTTATAGTAGCGTTTACAGTATTTATGGTGATTAATGGGAGCGTTGGTTATATGAACACGCTAAAAAGCCCGGTGGTTGCTATTATTTTGGGAATGATTTGTACGTTTTTACCTGTGAACGCCATAGCGCTGTTTGGTTCGCTGCTTATTTTGCTGCATTTATATGCTCTGTCTTTAGAGGCGTGTGTCGTTTGCCTGCTGTTGCTGCTTTTAATGTTTTTTATGTATTTTAAATTGGCTCCAAAGAATGGCTATAGCGCTGTTTTAACACCGGTGCTGTGCTGTTTTCGTATACCGGAAATTGTGCCTACGGCCATTGGATTATACAGGGAACCCTATTCTGTGCTGTCCATGGCTTGCGGAATGGTTCTTTACTATTTTCTAAAAGGCGTCAAGGAAAATGAAACGCTCTTAAACACAAAGGAGGAGCAGGATGCAATATCCAAATTTACAGCAGTCCTTGAGCCGGTGCTTGAGAATCAGGAGCTTCAGATTATGGCAGGAGCGTTTATATTAACCGCATTGCTGATTTACGTAATCCGCAGACAGTCTGTGAAGCATGCATGGTCTATCGCTATTGGCGTTGGAAATGTATGTAACCTTGGGATACTTCTGGGAGGAAGCTTTTTGACGGGAAACACAAAAGGTATTTTGTGGATTGTATTAGGAACAGCGGCAGCTGTGCTGATTGGTTTTTTTATGGAATTTTTCTTGTTCCATCTGGATTATACCAGAACGGAACAGGTTCAGTTTGAAGATGATGAATATTATTATTATGTCAAAGCTGTGCCAAAAGTATTTGTTCCCACGAAAAATAAAAGAGTAAAACAGATTAACAAACGGAAAAATACAGGTATCAGTAAAAAGGATCTGGCGGATGAATTTGAAATTGATCAGGAATTGTTGGATGATTAGAAAAGAAAGGGCGTGATAAGGTGATCCAAAATCTTTTGGGGCTGTTGAATACGTTTATTGAAAAATACTTGTATTGGTTTGATATTCCCAAATTTAACCGGATTGATTTTGTGGAAATCATTATCATCGCCTTACTTGTCTACAACATTCTGGTATGGGTGAAGAATACCAGGGCCTGGGTATTGCTTCGAGGGATTATTATAATAATATTGTTTTGCCTGATTGCCGCCGTGTTCCAGATGAATACGATTCTATGGATTGTTGCTCGTACCATTAATATGGCGGTGATAGCCGTGGTGATCGTTTTTCAGCCGGAGCTGCGGCGGGCGTTGGAATCTCTGGGAAGGAAAAATTTTCTGACCTCTATTTTTAATTTTGATACCCAGAAGGATCAGGTGCGTTTCAGTGATAAGACTGTAGCGGAGATTACAAAGGCCTCCTTTGAGATGGCAAAGGTAAAAACAGGAGCCTTGATTGTAGTAGAGCAGAATATGATGCTGACGGAATATGAGAGAACAGGAATTATGCTGGATTCTCTTGTTTCCAGCCAGCTTTTGATTAATATATTTGAGCATAATACGCCGTTGCATGATGGCGCTATTATCGTGCGGGGAGACCGGATTGTTTCGGCTACCTGTTATCTTCCGCTGTCTGATAATATGGGATTGAGCAAGGATCTTGGGACCAGGCATCGGGCGGCAGTGGGCATCAGTGAAGTGACAGACGCCCTGGTTGTGGTGGTATCGGAAGAAACAGGAAATGTTTCGGTGGCCATCAGCGGAAAGCTGTTCCGGAATCTGGATGCGGAGAATCTGAAACGTAAACTGGGATTTATACAGAAACATTCGATAGATACCGACAAATTCCGTTTATGGAGAAGGAGGCAGAAGCATGTTCAAAAAACTGATGAAACGTCTGGCAAATAATGTGGGCCTGAAAGTTCTGTCTATCCTGATTGCGGTAATTCTGTGGCTGGTTGTGGTAAATTATGACAATCCTGAAATAACAAAGACGTTTAATATTCCTGTAACAGTAACAAATGACAGGATTTTGGAGGAAAGAGGAAAAGTATATGAGGTGGTGGGTCAGAGTAATACGGCAACCATTTATGTGAAAGGAAAACGCAGATACTTGGATAATCTCACCGGATCTGATTTTATAGCTACGGCGGACTTAAGCCAGATTGTGGATCTCAATGAGGATGGAAATGAAAAATGGGTGCCAATTAACGTTTCCGCAAGGCGCTATGAAAAAGAGCTTGCAATAACCCAGAAAAGCGTAAATATGCGTATTACACTGGAAGATTTGTCTACTGAGCAATTTTATATTTCCTGTGATACTCCTGGTACGCCTGCGGAGGGATACGCCATCGGGGAAGTAGAGGTAAGTCCTAACTTAATTAAGATTTCCGGGCCTCAGTCAGTTGTTTCCAGGATCAGCAGGGTAGCGGCTGTCGTCAATGTAGACGGTCTGACGGAGGATATTACAGATAGTGTGGTTCCTGTATTGTATGATGAAGATGGGAAAGCATTAGAATCCAGCCAGCTGCGGATGAACCAGGATAAGGTATATGTAGATATTCAAATTTTGGGGACTAAGACCGTACCTGTGCGTTGCGAGACCAGTGGGGTTCCGGCAGATGGTTATGAGTTTGTTGGGCTGGAATTTGCTCCGGAGACGATTCGCATTAAAGGGGCTCCTTCTTTACTGAATAATGTTCAGGAAATTGTCATTCCCGGTTCTGCAATCAATCTGGAGGGGGCTACCCAGGATGTGGAGAACAGTATTGATATTGCGCCCTATTTGGGGGAGGAAGGCATATCATTGGTAAATCCGGAAGAAAATAAGATTGCCGTGAGAGCCAGCATTGAGCGTCTCGAGGTAAAAAATCTGGAGATCCCCTTGGAGCAGCTGGAGATTTTAAATGAACCGGATAAAGAAGCCTATGAAGTTTCTTATGGCGATACAAAGGTAACGGTGCCGGTTCGGGGCAAAGGAGAAGACATTGCAGACTTATCAGCGGAACAAGTCAAGGGAAGCATAGACCTGGCAGGTTTGGGAGTAGGAAACCATATGGTGGAAGTGAACTTGACGGTGGGAGAAAAGTTCCAGGTGGTAGGAACCGTTACGATTCGGGTTCATATTATGGAGGTAGCAGACGAAATAGAAACAGGGGGCAATGATGAGAATGATATCCGTGATGAAGCGGATGACATTCTTGATGATACTGGAACTGGGAATAGTCCCGGTTCCAGGCCCCAGGAGCCTTCCGGTAATGAAGAACCTGAAAATGGGGAGTAGTGGTGGGGAAGGAAATCCAGGTACAGGCAAAGCAATAGAGAGTTGAGGAAAAGAAAATGGGAAGAATGTTTGGAACAGACGGTGTACGCGGTGTAGCCGGTACGGAACTGACAATTGATCTGGCAATGAAGCTGGGGCAGGCAGGCGCATATGTATTGACAAAAGAAACATCACATCAGCCTACGTTGATTGTAGGATGCGATACCAGAATTTCCGGAGGGATGCTTGCAAATGCCTTAATGGCAGGTATTTGTTCCGTTGGAGCCAATGCGGTTTATATGGGTGTGATGCCTACGCCTGCAATTGCATATTTGACGAAGAAACATAAAGTGGACGTAGGAGTTGTAATATCAGCGTCTCATAATCCTATGGAGTTTAACGGAATCAAGTTTTTCAACAGTGAAGGATATAAGCTTTCCGATGAATTGGAAGACGAGATTGAAGCCCTGATTAAGAGCGGCATGAAGGATATAAAGATGCCCATCGGATCCGGAGTGGGACGGATTAATTACAGGATGGATGCCCGGGAAGAGTATGTGTTTTTTATGAAAAAGACGATTCCTGTGGATTTAAGCGAATTAAAGATTGTAGTGGACTGTGCAGAGGGAGCCTCTTACTATACGGCGGTAGAAACGCTGCGGGGCCTGGGAGCCAATTTGGTGGCAATCCATGTGAATCCCGACGGAACAAACATCAATTCCAACTGCGGATCCACTCATATGGATGAGCTGCGGGCCAGAGTCGTATATGAAAAAGCAGATGTAGGGCTGGCATTTGACGGAGATGCGGATCGTATGCTGGCGGTAGACGAACTGGGCAATGTGGTTGACGGAGACCAGATTATGGCCATTATCGGCAGCCATATGAAGGAAAAAGGAACCTTGAAAAAAGATACGATTGTGGCTACGGTAATGAGCAATCTGGGCTTTACTCTGATGGGACAGAGAGAAGGAATCCATATTGAACGTACCAAAGTAGGAGACCGCTATGTACTGGAGAATATGTTAGAGAATGGGTACAACATTGGAGGAGAACAGTCCGGCCACATAATTTTCCTGGATGAAAATACCACAGGAGACGGGCTTTTAAGCGGCTTGCATCTGCTGGAAGTGATGGTGGAGAAGAAAGAAAAATTGTCAAAACTGGCGGAGATTATGGAAGTGCTTCCACAGGCTCTTGTAAATGCAAAAGTGCCTACCCATAAGAAAGATAAATATATGGACTATCCCGAGATTGCCCAGGGGATTGCAAAATTGGAAGAGAAGTTTGCAGGGGAAGGCAGAGTACTGATACGCCCCTCCGGAACGGAACCCTTGGTTCGCGTTATGATCGAAGGGAAGAATCAGGAAGAGATTGAGAAAGAGGCCAAAGCCCTGGCGGAATTAATTACGAGAAATATGCTGTAGTGATAGTAAAGGCTCACAAAAAGTGCAGATACGAATAGCAAACGGGAGGCAGATGAAATGGTAAGTCAGAAGGTCGTGATAAAGAATCCAACCGGGCTGCATTTAAGGCCGGCAGGAATCCTGTGTAAGGAAGCAATGCAGTTTAAGTCTCTGATTACATTTCAATTCAGGGACAGCACGGCGAACGCCAAGAGTGTACTGAGTGTATTAGGGGCATGCATAAAGTCAGGAGATGAAGTGGAATTCTTCTGTGACGGTGAAGACGAGCAGGAGGCTCTCGCGGCTGTAATTACGGCAATTGAGAGCGGCCTGGGGGAATAAGCAGGAAGCGTACTTGCAAGGTGAGAAGATGAAAGAATTACTGATTGTCATACCCGCATATAACGAAGCATTGAATATTGTGCGTGTGGTAGAGAACCTGATTGAGAATTATCCCCAATATGATTATGTGGTAGTCAACGATGGATCCACGGATGAGACAGCGGCCGTTTGTCGGGAAAAAGGATATCAATTATTAGATTTGCCCATTAATCTTGGCCTGGCGGGAGCCTTTCAGGCAGGGCTGAAATACGCTTACCAGAAAGGATACCGCTATGTGATTCAATACGATGGAGACGGACAGCATAGGGCAGAGTTTATCGCTGATTTACTGGAAGCGGCAAAGGGAGGCTGGGATGTAGTAATCGGTTCCCGTTTTGCGGAAAAAAAGAAACCTTTTTCCCCTAGAATGTTGGGGAGCAGGTTGATTTCCGCTATGGTTCGCATAGCCTCCGGAACCAAAATTCAAGATGTAACGTCCGGGATGCGTTTATTTGGCCCCAGAATCATTCGAATATTGGCGTTGAATATGAATTATGGACCGGAGCCGGATACGATTTCTTACTTGGTGAAATGTGGCGCCAGGGTCACAGAGGTACAGGTAGAAATGGACGAGCGTACTGCTGGAGAGAGCTATCTGAACCTTGCTCGTTCTATGGTTTATATGGTACAAATGGCAATTTCCATTTTGTTTGTACAAGCATTCCGGAAAAAAGAACTGGAATTATAAAAAGAGGATAAGCATATGAGCTTGGTACTACGGGTAGTATTGATTGCGGCGTCGCTGCTGACAACATTATATATCATGAAAAAAATCAGAAATTCCAAGGCACAGATTGAAGACGCCATATTCTGGATTCTTTTGGCGCTTATGCTGATTGCCATCAGCGTTTTTCCTGGAATACCTACCGTGATTTCCAGAATGCTGGGCATCATGGCTCCAGTTAATTTTCTGTTTTTATTCATGATATTTGTGCTTTTGGTAAAAATATTCAGTATGAGCCTGAAGGTTTCCGCTTTGGAAACAAGGCTTAGAAATCTGACCCAGGAAATCGCAATTCGCAATAAAAAAGAGGATGAGTATGAAGAAACAAAAGAAGCAAACGAAAAGTGATCATACCTTTGTGGTATTGGCATATAAAGAATCCCCCTATTTGGAAGAGTGTATCCGTTCCTTACAACGGCAGACAGTTCCTTCCCAGATTGTGATTGCAACATCAACAGACAATCCTTATATACGCAGTATTGCTGACAAACATGGACTGCGGGTGATTGTGAATCATAATCCCACAGGAATCGCAGGGGATTTTGACTTTGGACTGAAGGTTGGGAAAACCCGGTTTGTTACGGTTGCCCATCAGGACGACCGATATGAGCCAGGATATCTGGAAGCAGTATTAAAGCATGTGGATGACCGCACCATTATTGCGTTTACGGATTATTATGAAGAGCATCCCAAGGGACGGCAGGAAACAAATCAGAATTTGAAAATCAAGCGCCTGATGTTGGCGCCCTTAAGGTTTCGAGTGCTGCAGGGGAGAAAGTGGATACGCAGAAGAATCTTGTCTTTGGGGAATCCTATATGCTGTCCTGCCGTTACCTTTCATAAGCCAAAGATTCATGGAAATATATTTCAAAGCGCATTCCGAAGCAATATGGACTGGAAGGCGTGGGAGTTGCTTTCGCGTAAGAAAGGCAGTTTTGTGTATATTGGGGAGCCGCTGATGATGCATCGCATTCATGAAGAATCTACCACCACAGAAATCATTAACGCCGGAAAAAGGACGGATGAAGATTTCAGAATGATGTGCCTGTTTTGGCCCAGATGCATTGCACGGCCGTTGTCCAAAGCTTATGCCGGGTCAGAAAAAAATAATCATTGACAGAGATTGGAGCAAGAGGATGAAGAAGATTTTAATCACCGGCTGTAACGGCCAGTTGGGCAGAGCGATTCGGAAGGAATATGCAAAAGAGCAGGTAGAATTTATTAATACAGATGTGACTGATTCTGATACATCTGTAGCTTTGGATATTACTAATTTAGACGAAGTACTGAAACTGGCAGAAAACCATAAACCGGATGTAATTATGAATTGTGCTGCCCATACCGGGGTAGACGCCTGCCAAGAACAATGGGACAGCGCTTATCGCATCAATGCCCTGGGAGCCAGGAATATGGCCATTGCTTCGACCAAAGTGGGAGCAAAGCTGGTTCATGTATCCACCGATTATGTGTTTTCCGGGGACTCCAAAAAACCTTATACGGAGTTTGACGCCACAGGCCCCACCGGCGCTTATGGGAAGACGAAGCTGGAAGGGGAGCGCTTTGTACAGCAGTTTGGAGAACGGTATTTTATGATCCGTACCGCCTGGCTGTATGGAACAGGCAAAAATTTCGTTGAAACCATGCTTCGCTTGGCCGAGAGCCGCAAGGAAGTAACCGTGGTAGATGATCAGTGGGGGAGCCCCACCAGCGCTGCGGAATTGGCGCGGTTGATTCACCATCTGGAGCCTACGGAAAATTATGGCTTGTTCCACGGTACTTGTGAAGGAAGCTGTTGTTGGGCCGAGTTTGCGGAAGAAATTTTCCGCCTTGCGGGTAAAAATACCTTTGTAAAACATGTTACAACGGAAGAATATGGAAAAATTTGCCCTGCGACAGCGCCCCGGCCGGCGTATTCTGTGTTGGATAATTATATGCTGAGACTTACAAGCGGATATAAGATGGCGGACTGGAAAGACGCTCTTACAGAATATATGGAGTCTGGAAGAAACTAAGGCAAAGAAGAAGCGGGAGAAGGAGTATGGCAAAAATATCCGTAATTGTTCCGGTATATAACGTAGCACCATATATCAGAAGATGTTTGAACAGTATTTTGGAACAGACCTTTGGGGACTTTGAAGTTTTGTGTGTAAATGACTGCACACCAGATGACAGTATGAAGATTGTGGACGAATTTATAGAACGTTACCCTGGGAAAGTGAAACGATTGGATAATGAAAAAAATCTGGGGTTGGGCGCTTCCCGGGACCGGGGAATGAAGTCTGCTTCGGGACAATATCTGGTGTTTTTCGACAGTGATGATTATGTAAAGCCGGATTTTTTGGAAACTTATATCCGGGAGCTGGAACGAACAGGAGCCGACATTGCAGTGGGAGGGTATATCCGGGTATCCGGAGAGAAAGAGGTTGTATTTTCTATGAAGGATACGCCGGATATGCCCTGGCTGTATCCGGCGGTCTGGATGCGCATGTACCGAAGGAGCTTTTTGCAGGAGCATGGGCTGGATTTCAGGGGAATTCGCACCTATGAGGATAATCCCTTTAACTATCGCTGCCTTTTGGAGGGAGCGAGCATTACTGTAATTGATTATTGCGGTTATTATTATGTCTGTAACCCGGCTTCCATTACCAGGACAAAAAACGGAGTGGAGAAGTATCGCCGTTTTATGGGGAACTTTCGAGAGGTATATGAAGAATACA
Source organism: uncultured Lachnospiraceae bacterium (assembly GCA_946549035.1). Lineage (GTDB taxonomy): Bacteria > Bacillota > Clostridia > Lachnospirales > Lachnospiraceae > 14-2. The sequence continues at coordinate 8,884 of CAMNQH010000020.1, forward strand.
ATAAAACGAAAGCCTTTGCAATTTATAAAGAATTACTGGAATATGTCTATTTTTCAGCCATTTTGAGCTGCTTACTGCTTCAATGCCGCCATGCAGGGAAGGAAGCGGCATATGGGATGTATGAAGACTTCAAACTGCAGATGCATCAGATGTTCCCAGGATATCTTAGAAACAAAAGAATTGGTTTTGGAAAAACAAAAGAGGAGCAGAGGAAAGTCCGCTATGCCTCATCCATTTATCGTATGGCAGAAAGAATGGGACTGGGGAGGCTTTTGATTTGGCTTCTTTCTTTTTGATGTGAGAAACGAAGGGAAGGGATCCTTCCCAAGCTGAGGAATGGCGCAGAACTGCGTCGGGAAAGAGGAAATGATGAAATACGATTTTTTGATTGTGGGGGCCGGATTGTTTGGCGCCGCCTTTGCGCATGAAGCAAAAAAGAAGGGAAAAAACTGTCTGGTTATTGATCGGAGAGATCATATCGGCGGAAATATTTATACAGAAGAAATAGACGGAATTCAGGTGCATAAATATGGGGCGCATATTTTTCACACGTCGAACCGGGAAATCTGGGATTATGTGAATCAGTTTGCGGAGTTTAACAATTATATTAACGCTCCGGTGGCGGTTTATCAGGATGAATTATATAATCTTCCTTTCAATATGAATACGTTTAGTAAAATGTGGAACATCCGTACGCCTGAGGAAGCTAAGGAAATCATTGCAAAACAGATTGCCAGTCTGGATATTCAGGAACCCCAAAACTTAGAAGAGCAGGCGTTGTCCTTAGTGGGACGGGACGTCTATGAAAAGCTGATTCAAGGCTATACAGAGAAACAGTGGGGACGTGACTGCAAAGAGCTGCCGGCCTTTATCATTAAGCGGCTGCCCCTTCGTTTTACGTATGATAACAATTATTTTAACGACCGTTATCAGGGGATTCCCGTAGGAGGCTACACAAAGCTGGTGGAACAAATGCTTGTGGACATACCGGTGCGGTTGAACACGGACTTTTTTACCTTGAAGGATGTGGAGTATGACCGGCTGGTATTTACCGGTCAGATTGACGAATATTACAACTATCAGTTTGGACCCTTGCAGTACCGTTCTGTATATTTTGAAACAGAGCGTCTGGAATGTGAGAATTACCAGGGGAATGCAGTGGTAAATTATACCCACCGGGAGGTGCCATATACCCGCATTATTGAACATAAGCATTTTGAATATGGCGCTCAGCCGGTAACAATTATTTCCAGAGAATACAGCCGGGAATGGGAACCAGGAGTGGAGCCTTACTATCCGGTGAACAACGCAGAAAATAACAGTCTGTATGAGCGGTATCAGCAGCTTGGCGAAGCAGAGGAGAAGGTTATTTTCGGAGGCCGCCTGGGACAGTATAAGTATTATGATATGGATAAAGTGTTAGAGGCTGCTTTGGCAGCGGCCAGGCAGTATCTGTAGCCATAAGGTTTTTGTAAAAATCACTGCGTTTTAATGGCTTTCTTATTTTAATTCACTAAGAATCCGGGACAGCTCATCCCGGATTTTTTCATAAGAAAAATCTACAATCCGTTTCTGCCCCTGCTTTTGGTAATGATCATAAAGGTCGGGCTCTGTCAACATGCGGAATATTTTTTCAGCCATATCCAGGGGATCTCCTACATGGCAGGTAAGGCCATATTCGTCGTTACCAAGAACCTCCCGCACACCTGGGGGACTGTCGGTTGCCACAACGGGCAGACGGTATTTCATGGCTTCTAAAAGGACGACTCCAAGGCCCTCGGCAGGGCTGGAATGAAGGGCCAGCCTGGCGGCAGAATAGAAATTTGCCACATCCTGCCGGGAGCCGAAAAAAACGATTTGGTTGGACAAACCAAGGGCGTCTGCCAATGCGCGGCATTCTTCTAAGGTAGAACCGCCTCCTACAAAAACAAGCTTGTTGCGGACGCCGTGCTTTTGGTATAGCTTCTCATAAGCATAAATGACGGTCTTTTGGTCCTTGTCCGGGTCAAACCGGCCAACCATCAGGAGAAAATCACCGTATGTTTCTTTTAATTCCCGGACGAAAGCGGCGTCAGCTTCGTTTTGCTCTAATCTGAGCGGATTGTAGATCCGGCGGATATTCAGTTCCCGCAGGGCAATATTGCGCAAAAGTACACGGTAATCTCCGTCGGAGGATAATGTGCAGATATTTTTTAATTTCCGGTAAATATCTCCGTAAGCGCTGGAGGCAACCATATTATCCATTAGAGAGCCTACATGGAGCCAGGCTATTTTTTTTCGGCCCTTAATAAAATTTCGGGAGACGAAGGTCAAGTCCCGGAAATGACCAGAAAAAGCCACGGCGATATCATAGGTTCTGCGCTTGCCCATGGTAAGACGGTATAGATATAGAAGCGAGGAGGTGCCCAAGTAGAGGATCGGGTAAGCATATTTGCCCCACCACCATCGTTTCACCCCGTTAAAATAACGGTCAGGCAATAAAACCTCCGGTACATATTTATGGTAAATATGGCATCCTTCTGGGAAGGAGGGCTCCATTTCATTGGCGGAAGGCTCCAGGTTATAAATATCAACCTCATAGCCAAGCTCCTGAAACATTTGGGCGTATGCTACGCCTACCCGTTCCACTCCCCCAATGCCCAGGCTTTGAAATACCAGTGCTGCTTTCATGATTTATAAATCTCCTGTCTGAAAAGGGAAGGCTGTCCCAAAGCGCTCAAAATACAAGCGGCTTTAGGAAGCGAAAATCAGGTTCCTGTTGTCTTTTTTATCTTACGATGTCAGGGGAAGGGTGTCAAGGAATTTGTGGATGGGCGGCGGCTGTTGGGATTCCAAATGGGGGCTTATTCATCTCCAATAGGAAGCAGTTGTGTAAAAATCATTGCAGAATCCGGCAAAGTTTTATATAATGGCAGAAAAGCCTTACAGGCAGCCAACAGGAGAGGAGAATGGCATGACAGAAGAATTGATTTCGGTCATCATGAGTACATATAATGAAAAAGAAGAATGGCTTCGGGACTGTATAGAGTCCGTCTTGAACCAGTCTTACCAAAACCTGGAGTTTATTATTGTCCTGGACAATCCTGAGAATGACATGCTTAGCGACGTGATATTGGAGTATCAAGAAAAGGATTCACGGGTGATATTTGTTCCCAATGAGAAAAATATAGGATTGGTGGCCAGTCTGAATCGTTCTCTGGAATATGTCCATGGAACCTATGTGGCCAGAATCGACGCGGACGATATCTGCTACCCAAAACGGTTTCAGCTGCAGATGGAAGCTATGAAAAAGCAGGAGGTAGATTTTGTAATATCCGCCATAGATTTTATCCACGATGACGGAAAGCTAGTGGCAGGCGTTTCCGATGAAATGTTTGGGCCAAAGGCATTTGCCCAAATTATGAAATATGGGAATGTGGCCCATCACAGTACCTGGCTGATGAAAAAAACGGTATATGACCGTCTGGAAGGATATCGGGAGGTGCGGTACTGTGAAGATCTGGATTTTGTATTGCGAGCCCTTCAAGAAGGAACCAGAATCATAAAGATTCGGGATCATTTGGTAAAATACCGTTTGAGGGAAAATTCTATTTCCAGGAATTTTGCCATGGAGCAGGCCATGAAAGCCAGATATATCCGAAAGAAGTATGCAAAGGGAGAACGGGTGGCGGACATTTCTCCGGATTTTTTGAATCAGAATTTTTCGACTTATCAGGAGTCTCAAAAGCAGAGATTTGATCAGGCGGACCGGATTTTGAGCAGCTTCTGCCAACATATGGCGGAACATAGCTGGGGAGCCTGTATGGGGGAGTTCTTCCGGGGCTTTATTTCCAGCGGATACTTTCGAATGCTGTTCGCCGAATATTTTATCAGTTGGAGCAAGCGGAAAAAGCTGGCGGGCAAGGGAGCATAAAGGATTAGAACATGAGAGCAGTCAAATCATTAAAAAACGTTATATTCGGCTGGGGAATGCAGATTTTGATTATCCTGCTGGGCTTTGTAAGCAGGACAGTTTTTATCGATGTGCTGGGGGAAGAATATCTTGGGATCAGCGGCTTATTTGCCAATATCCTTACTATGCTGTCCTTGGCGGAGCTTGGCATCGGTACGGCGATCGTCTTCAGCCTTTATAAGCCTATTGCGGAACAAAACAGGGAACAGATTATTGCCTTGATGGGATTTTATCAGAAATTCTACCGAGGGGTAGGCTGCTTCGTTTTGATATTTGGAACGGCTTTGGCTCCGTTTTTGCCTCATTTGGTAAAGGAAATGCCGGATATCCCTCATATTTACCTGATTTATTTGTTGTATGTGGTGAATACGGGAGTTTCCTATTTTTATTCTTACAAAACAGCTTTTGTAAATGCAAATCAGGAAAATTTCCTGGTGTCCTTAAACCATGGAATCTGCTTTACATTTATGGTGGGGCTTCAAATAGTTGTACTTTTAGTGACAAGAGACTTTATTGCCTATTTTGCAGTTCAGATTGGGGCCACTCTGGCGGAAAATATTATTATTTCCCGCATTGCGGACCGGCGGTATCCCTTTTTAAGATCCAGAGAGAAGTATAAGATAGACCCGGCCATTTCGAAACAGATCAAAACCAATACGGTTGCAATGATTGGCCATAACTTGGGCGGCATTGTAATGGGTTCTACGGATAACCTGATTATTTCCAAATTTGTGGGGATCGTAGAAGTAGGCCTGTATTCCAATTACCAGATGATTATCAATGCTGTCCAGACAGTGTTGAACCAGGCCTTTACTGCGATCACGTCCAGTGTGGGAAACCTGCTGGTCTTAGGAGATGAGAAACAAAAGGAAGACACGTTTTACATGGTGTTTTTTGTGGGCTTTTGGCTTTTTGGATTTTGTGCGACTGCTTTGTTCTGTCTGTCCAATCCTTTCATTGAGATCTGGGTAGGAGAACGGTTCTTATATGGTATGCCTATTGTAGCCGTGCTGGCGGCAAAATTTTACTGTACCGGTGTGAGACAGGCGTGTATTACATTCAAGTGTGCCGCCGGGCTTTATATGCAGGATGTATATAAGCCATATGTGGAGGTTGGGGTAAATCTGGTGATCTCCTTGATACTGGTAAAGCGTACCGGAATATTGGGAGTATTTTTAGGAACTTTAATTACGACGCTTCTTGTCACCACCTGGATAGAGCCTGTAGTGCTGTTCCGTTATGAATTTCAAAAAGGGCCGTGGAAGTATTTTGGAAAATATATTTGGTATGGAGCGGTTATGGCAGGCGGGGCGCTGTTGACCTATTGGTTTTGTGCACAGATTCCGGCGGCTGGAGTGGGCGGATTTGCATGGAAGCTGTTGGTTGTGGCGGTTGTTCCCAATGTGGTTTATTTTTTGATGTTTTTTTGGACAGGGGAATTTAGGCTGCTGGTACGGACCTTAAAGAACGCCGTAGGGAACGTTCCTTCTGGGAAAAAGAATCTTTAGGCGGAATTTATTGCAACTTTCTTCATGTTTGTATATAATAAGGGTAATTATGGAAAAAGTATATAAGAGAAGATTTTGATAAACAGGAGGAAAAATAATGAAGACTTATCTGGTTACGGGAGGCGCCGGATTTATCGGCTCTAATTTTATTCACTATATGTTTGGAAAATATGGAGAAGATATTCGCATTATAAATGTAGACAAGCTGACCTATGCAGGCAACCTGGAGAATTTAAAAGAGGTAGAGGAAAGAGAGAACTATACCTTTGTAAAAGCAGATATTTGTGATAAAGAAAGTATTCGAAAGATATTTCAGGAACATGATATTGACAGAGTGGTGCATTTTGCAGCGGAAAGTCATGTGGACAGAAGCATCAAAACGCCGGAGGTGTTCGTTCAGACCAATGTGCTGGGAACGGCGGTAATGCTCAACTGCGCTAAGGAGGCCTGGGAGCTTCCGGACGGAAGCTTCCGGGAAGGGAAGAAGTTCCTCCATGTGTCTACCGATGAGGTATACGGTTCCCTACCGGATGACGAGAACGCTTATTTTTATGAGACGTCGCCCTATGAGCCTCACAGCCCGTATTCCGCCAGTAAGGCCAGCTCGGATATGCTGGTAAAAGCTTATGTGGACACGTATCATTTTCCGGCGAATATTACCAACTGTTCCAATAATTACGGCCCCTATCAATTTCCGGAAAAATTGATTCCGCTGATTATTAACAACGCGCTTCAGGGGAAGAAGCTTCCGGTGTATGGAGATGGGAAGAACGTTCGGGACTGGCTGTATGTGGACGACCATGCCAAGGGCATTGATATGGTACTGGAAAAAGGAAGGCTGGGAGAGACGTACAATATCGGCGGACATAATGAAAAGCAGAATATAGAGATTATCCATATCATTCTGGAGACGCTTCAGGAAATGCTCTCACCGGATGATCCCAGGAAAGCCCTGGTGAGTGAGGATTTGATCACGTATGTAGAGGACCGGAAGGGACACGACAGACGCTATGCGATCGCACCGGACAAGATCCGCGCCGAGATTGGCTGGGAGCCGGAGACCATGTTCAAAGAAGGAATCCGCAAGACGATCGCCTGGTTCTTTGAACATGAAGAATGGATGAAAAATGTAACCAGCGGAGAGTATCAGAAGTATTATCAGGAGATGTATCAGGATAAATAAGGAGAAGCGCGATGAAGGGAATCATTTTAGCCGGAGGTTCCGGAACCAGATTGTATCCGTTGACCAAGGCCATTTCCAAACAAATCATGCCGGTGTATGATAAGCCTATGATTTATTATCCTCTGTCTACATTGATGTTGGCGGGGATTCGGGAAATTTTGATTATTTCTACGCCCCGGGATCTTCCGGTGTTCCAGGAGCTTTTGGGGGACGGCAGCCAGCTTGGCATGGCGTTTTCCTACGCTGTGCAGCAGGAGCCCCGGGGCCTTGCGGAGGCATTTCTTATAGGAGAGGAATTTATCGGAAAGGATCCTGTGGCGTTGGTATTGGGGGACAATATTTTTTATGGCCAAAGCTTTTCCAGAGTGCTGGAACGGGCGGCGGAGCGCACCATCAACCAGTCAGGGGCTACGATTTTCGGATATTATGTCAGGGATCCCAGGGAGTACGGAGTTGTAGAGTTTGACGAGACAGGCACGGCCGTCTCCATTGAAGAAAAGCCGGCGCAGCCCAAATCCAATTATGCGGTTCCGGGCCTGTATTTCTATGACAATCATGTGGTAGAGATTGCGAAACAGGTGAAGCCCTCGGCCAGAGGAGAGCTGGAGATTACCAGCGTTAATAATGAATACTTACAACGGGGAAGCTTGAAGGTAGAGACTTTGGGAAGAGGATTTGCCTGGCTGGATACCGGAAGCCATGATATGCTCCTTGCAGCGGCGGATTTTGTTTCGGCGTTTCAGAAACGTCAGGGGCTTTATATCTCCTGCATTGAGGAAATTGCCTATAAGAAAGGGTTTATTGATAAGGAACAGCTTTTGAAGCTGGCGGATCCCCTTTGTAAGACAGAATATGGTCAGTACTTGAAGGAGATCGCGGCAGGGCTATAATAAGACATCATCAGGAGCGGTCGTTACAATTTAGGGAAGAAAGCGGCCAGGCAAAAAAGAGGGAAAGAACATGGGAAAGATCATTGTAAATTCAGATTGTAACAAAATTGCAGGTTTAAAGGTTATAGAGCCGGAAGTGCGTAAGGATGACCGGGGTTATTTTATGGAGACTTATAATTTCCGGGATTTTAAAGAGGCAGGCATTGACTGTGAATTTGTACAGGACAACCAGTCAGCGTCTAAGAAAGGAGTTTTACGCGGGCTGCATTTCCAGATCCAGTATCCCCAGGCCAAATTGGTCCGGGCGGTTTATGGAGAGGTTTTTGATGTGGCGGTGGATCTGCGGGAAGGCTCCCCTACCTTGGGAAAATGGTTTGGAGTAATTTTGTCTGCAGAAAATAAAAAGCAGTTTTTTGTACCCGAAGGTTTTGCCCATGGATTCCTGGTGTTGTCGGATTATGCGGAATTCTGTTATAAGGTGACGGATTTTTATCATCCCAACGACGAGGGAGGCCTTTTGTGGGAAGACCCTGAAATTGGGATTGAATGGCCCATTCCGGAAGGAATGTCCAAAGCAGACTTGATTCTTTCAGAGAAGGATAGGAAATGGGACACCTTTGGAGCGTGGAAGAAAGGAAGATAAGGGCAGTTTAGAGCGTGTTTGGGATGTGTTTCTTCAAAATTGCAGGTTGCAGATTTGAAGAAAATTTCCAGACACGCTCTATGTGGTAAAAACAGAGAGAGTGGAACAAGACTATGAGATATCTTTTTGAAAGAATGAAACAGACAACATTTGGAAAAAAATATTTGACAGACGGGGCGTTTATCAGCTTTTTAAAACGAGGAAAACATTTTTTAGGACGGGTAAAACGGAAGCTGAGATCCAGGCTTCCCCAAAACCAGCATTATGAAAAGCTGCTGCCTCTTTTTCAGGAATATTTGCGGGAGGATGGGAAGGATCGCATAGATGATTCCCAGGAGATTGACGTCATTGTTCCTATTTATAACGGCTATGAATATTTAAAAAAGTTGTTTCAGGATCTTCCCAACGCAGGAATGAAGTGCCGTTTCATTCTGGTGGATGATAAAAGCCCAGATGAGAGGGTTCATGAACTGGAACAGGAATTCGCAGATCAGCATCCGGGAACGGTTCTTCTCAAGAATCCCCAGAATTATGGATTTGTAAAAAGTGTAAATCGGGGATTGGAGGTTTCTAAAAACCATGTAGCCCTTGTGAACACGGATACGGAGCTTCCAAAGGGCTGGCTGAAGCGTTTGATGGCCCCTATTCTAACCGATGAAAAGGTGGCTTCCAGTACGCCTTATACCAATAGCGGGACTATTTTCAGCTTTCCGGATTTTTGCTATAATAACCGTATTTACCGGGGGAAGGATGTTGAGACCTTGGACTCCTATTTTCAAAAGGTGAAGCCTCGTTATGTGTCTACGCCTACAGGAGTGGGATTTTGCATGGGGATGAACCGGAAAGCAATAGATGAAATCGGAATTTTGGATTATGAGACATTTGACCGGGGATTTGGGGAAGAGAACGACTGGTGCCAGAGGGCCATAAAAAAGGGGTACCGGAATGTCCAGGTTGAGAATTTGTTCGTTTATCATAAGCATGGCGGCTCTTTCCAGAGTGAAGAAAAAAAACGTTTGATTGAAGACCATATGGAGCGTTTAGTGAAACGGTTTCCCAACTATAATTATCAGGTGTCTGGATTTATCCGCAAGGATCCCAATAAAAAAGTGCGGCAGTTATTGGAAATGATGATTGATACCCATGAGACGCATTCTGTGTTGTATTTTGACCATAGCTTAGGGGGCGGAGCCACCAGCTATTTGAACACAAAAAAGGCGGAGTTTTTGCAGAATGCCGGCTGTGTCAGCATAGTGCGGTATCGTATAGAAGGGAATAACTACCGTTTTCTCTTCGAGAATGAGGAAAAACAGTTAGAATATGAGTTTGACGCACTGACGGATATATTAGAGATTGGAAAATGGCTTCACTTTGACGAAATCTATATCAATGAATTGGTAACATATCCGGCACTATGGGACGCCCAAAGGTGCATATTGTCCTTAGGCAAGCAACAAAAAGCCAAAGTGATTATGTTGTTTCATGATTACTTTGCCCTGTGCCCCACGATTAATTTGATGGATGATACCCAGAAGTATTGTGGGACGCCGAAGGAAGAGGAATGCGAGACTTGTTATCTCAAGAAGGGCTTTGGGGGTCAGTACGGATGTAAGAGCAGAAGAGAATGGCTGGAACATTGGAAGGATTTTTTGGCTGGCTGCACGGAAGTTCGGACGTTTTCTGAAGATACCCGAAAGCGGGTCATAGATGCTTATGGAGAGGGGCTTTCGGTAACCCTGGTAGGGCATCAGGTAAATTATGCTTTTCCGATTCACAAAGAGAGTAAGACGACGGATACATTGAATATTGGTCTTTTGGGGGTTCTGGCAGTCCATAAGGGAAGCGGATTTATCAGAGAGCTTCTTTCCGAGATAGAACGTACAGGCAGCAATGTGAAGATCGTTTTAATTGGGCGTACAGACGGTGTGAACCTTGGGCGTTACCAGAATTTTGAAGAGACCGGGGGATATGAATTATCAGAGCTGCCCAAGCTGATTTACCAGTATGATATTGACTTGTTCTTGATTTCTTCAGTCTGGCCGGAGACTTTTTCCTATACAGCGGAGGAAATTATCAAGATGGGAATGCCCATTGCAGCCTTTGATCTGGGGGCGCCTGCAGAACGTGTGAAACGCTATGAGAAAGGCTTGATCTTAGAGAAACGGGAAGCGCCTCACGTATTGGAAGAAATCCGGCGTTTTGCAGAATCGGATTTAAACGTGATGCAAACCAGAAAGCGCTGTAAGAAAGTGGCTTATGTAGTGGAATATGTATCGTTTTCTTCCCGCTATCGAATAGAGCATATGCAGGAGGAGCTTCTGTATCAAGGGGTACAGGGAGAAATATGGGAGACGAAGGCGCTTCCCAAAGAGATTTCCTGGGAGGAACTAGGGGCAATGGTGATTTATCGCTGCCGTTACCGGGAACCGCTGAAATCCTTAATGGCAGAGGCTAAACGCCATGGGATTCCGTTGCTGTATGATATTGACGACTATATTTTTGAGTATGACAGTATAAAGTCGCTGCCTTTCATGAAGGATAAGGAGTACCGGGATTTTGAAGAGTATTCCCATCTGATCCGCACATGTATGGAAAAGTGCGACGGCCTGATTGTATCTACCAATCATTTAAAGCAGGGAGCCAGGCAGTCGTTTCCGGAGAAACGAGTATTTGTGAACCGGAATGTGGCAAGCGCCCAAATGTTGATTTTGTCCGTTTTGGCTCAGAATCGAAGACGCAGAAAAAAAGACCGTCTGGTGTTGGGGTATTTTAGCGGTTCTAATACCCATGGCAGAGACTTTGAAATGATTTCAGATGTACTTCTGGAATTTATGAAGGAACATCAGGAGGTGTATTTGAAAATTGTGGGCTGCCTGAATCTGCCGGAAAGCTTTGCACAAGTGGAGGAACGGATTATCCGTGTGGGATTTATGGATTGGCGGGAGCTGCCGGATGTCATCGCATCAGTGGATATTAACCTGATGCCTTTGGAGGATAGTTTTTTCCATGCCTGTAAGTCTGAGAATAAGTGGATGGAAGCAGCTCTTGTAAAAGTACCTACGATTGGAAGCTACAATGAAGAGATTGCGGGGGCTACCGCTCCCCAAGAGAATGTTTGGCTTTGCAGGACAAAGGAGGAATGGAAAAATGCCCTGGAGCGTTTCTTAAATCAAGAACTGCGTGAGGAGATGGCGTCACAGGCATTTGACTATGTGCTGGAGCATAAGACAACGCTGACGAAGAATTCGGCATTACTGGATTTTGTGATGGAGGAGACTTGTGAAAGAATGGATCAAACAAGCAGAGGATAGTGGGCTGGCGATACGGATAGCCCTGGCGTTCATTCTGATTTGGGGAGTGGTTATGTCTTTTCTTGTACCTCCCTGGCAAACGCCAGACGAGCACGCCCATTTAAAAATGATTGGAGAAAGCCTTGGAAATGAGGACATGGCCTACCTCATGCTGTATGATATCGAAATGGATTTGACCCGCATCATGAATCAATATGAGGAAAAAGTGGATCGTGGACAGTGGGAGGAGGCCCTAACCAAAGCGCCGGATTATAGTCGTGGGGAATGTATGCCGAAATCCCTCTCTCCGTCAGTAATAAAACATCTGCCGGCTACAGTGGGAGTGATTCTGGGGATTCTGCTGCATCTTCCTACGTTTTGGGTGCTGGAGCTGGGAGAATTGTTTTCCTTGATGTTCTATGTGGCAGTCTGTGGGTTTGCGATAAAGCTTATGCCTGCAAAAAAGGAAGTGCTGCTTTTGTTTATGGCACTTCCCATGTCAGTGCAGCAGGCCTCCTCTCTGAATTATGACGCAGTGCTTCTGCCCCTGTGTTTTTTGTTTATAGCATATCTGTTTTATCTTCGCTGCGAAAAGGACAGATTAGGGTGGAAAGAAGCGGGGCTTACATTACTTTTACTGGCGTTGATTGTTTATATCAAGCTTCCCTATTTGTTTCTTGGGCTTTTGGTTTTTCTGTTGCCGAAGGAGAAAATTCATCTGTCCTTTCCCTGGGGAGAAATCAACGGGGAGGTCATAAGGAAGTGGAGAGTCCCGGCAGGGATTGCATTACTACTTTTGACAGGAGCAGGAGTATATGCGGCCCGCAGTAATTTTTGGGTGAATCTGGTAAGCGGAATGGCTTTGGAGTGGAGGCAGTCCCTGAGGCTTTTCTGGCTGACGGCAGTATTTTGCAAACGCCATCTCCTGATATCCAGCGTAGGGAAGTTTGGATGGATGGAGTCCGGGGTTTCTCTTGGATTTGTATTGATTACTTATCTGTGGGTTCTGATTTTGGCGGTGTGCAAGGAGGGGAAAGAAGAAAAACCTCTTGTACAGAAGAAAAGCGGGGCTTATCTCTGGATGGTTTTTTTGATTCTTTGCATCTTTATTGCACTGTCTATGGTGAATCATACGATAAAGGTAAGCCAGTTTGGCGGAGAGGATGCAAACGTTTCCTACGACGTTCGAGAAATGATTTATAACCTGCCGTATATTGGCGGGCTGCAGGGGAGGTATTTCCTGCCGTTTCTGCCCCTGCCATTTTTAGCGCTGCCAGAAAAGATAAGGATTGGTAGCTTCAGGGTATGGTTGCCGGTGATTTATATGATCATTGCAATGGCAGTATCATTCGCAGTGCTTTATCAGAGATATTGGATATGATAAGGGAGAAAAAATGGAACGAAGGATAAAAAGGACCCGTATCTGCGTATTTATACTCGCGGCGGTGAGCCTGTTGATTCTGGATATAAAAGCATTTGGACGCATTGCTAATGGGAAGGAAGAGAGCTACTGGGAGCAAAATTCCCTGACGAGCACGGTGGAAGTAAAAAAGCAAACTATAATTACCAGACTTCAGGCTATCGGCGCTTCTCTTACCCGAATACAATTATGGACCGAGAGTAGTACAATGCCAGAGGGGACTCTTTCCTGGCAGATCGAAGATATGGATGGGAACCTTGTCCAAAAGATGCAGACGGAGGAATTGGATGAACTTTGGGAGGAAGATAACGGCTGTATTTGCCTAGATACCTCCCAGGCGAAGTGGGAAGCTGGAGAGCAGTATGATCTGATCCTAATATTTCAGCTAAAAGAGCCCCTTGCGCTTACTGCAGATGCAAACGGGATTATGAATACCCAGTGGTATCAGATAAACTATAAGGGGTTACAGATTGGCATTTTGATCCTTTTGAATCTTTTAGCCGCAGGAAGCATGGCGGCGGTTTGGCTTTGGGGAATAAATCATAAGACGTTTCTATGGCTGTTATTGGTAACAGGTATAGCGGCAGCGGTTCTTTTGCCGCCTTTTTCCCGGGACGATGAGTTCCGTCATTTTGTCAGAGCTTACGATTTAAGCTGCGGCGGGCATCTGGGATATTATGACGTACCACAAGAAGGCGCGGTGGGCAATGTTTTTGCAGATGAAGAGGGAAAAGCCCAGATGGTTCAAATTCCCAAAGAAATGAGCGAGATGCGCCTGCTGGCCCATGAGGGAAATTATAATCAAATCACATATTTTGCAGAGACAAATCAAAGCCTATGCGTTCCTAAGCTGTTACTGATTTTTCAACGGGAAGAAGAGGAGGGGCTGCAGGAGGTATCCCAGGTCGCCACAGTGGAGAAAGGAATGGAAAGCTATTGGCCCCAGGCGATCATGGTAGGACTGGGCAGGTTATTGGGCGTTCGAAGCGGCCTGTGGTATTATTTGGCGGTAACCGGACAGGTGCTTGCGATTTCCCTTATGCTTTGGGGAAGTGCCCAGCTGGCAAAGGGGCATAAGGAATTGTTTGTCCTGTATGGATTGATTCCGGCCGTTACGGTATTCCGTGCTTCCGCCAGTCCGGACGGGCTGATGATGGGGGAGATTGCTCTGTGTCTGGCGTTGATTTTGCATTTGAGGGAACAAGAGGTTTTGTTGATTAGTAAAAAGGGTGTTTTGCTGACAGGAGTCTATCTGATTCTGGTATGGCAGATACTTTTGATGAAACTACCTTATGCATTGTTTTGCCTGGGATTTTTGCTGCTTTTGAAGAAAGAGAATTTTCAGTTTTTGCCCTGGGAAGCATGCAAGCGTCATCGCTGGAAAATAATAACAGGGATAGGAATTCTCAGTGTTGCCGGGGGCATTTACTTTGTGGGAATCCGTAAAGGGGATTTGTTCTTTCGGGTATTGTATCAATTTGTCCCTAAAGAACACGCAGTGTATATCCGCCTTCATTTTTGGACGATATTGATTATGTTTTTGCATAAAGGGAAGGATTTGTTAAGAGAGACATATGACAGCCTGAGGGGGAATCATATGATTCCCTATGGACTATTTTCTGGGGCAGCGCTACTGTTTTCCTCAAAAAAGTGCAAGGTTATCATCAGAGGGTTTTTGACGTTTCTATTTCTTGGCATGCTGGGGATGGTGGTGCTGGTGGGTTATACATTTACACCGCCAGATTTCGGGGAGGTTCAGGGAATTACATACCGCTATATGCTTCCGGTGCTTCCGGTTCTGGGATTGGTACTGCCATCAGGAAATGAGAAGACCCAGGCGTATGTGGAAGCGGTGTATCCGTTGCTGTTGGTGCCTCTAGTATTTGCTTCCTGTCTGGCATGGGCGTGGTAAAAAGGAGATTTGTAGGAATGAATCACACAAAGGGAAATTTGAATTTAATTAAAAGCCTGGCAAAGAATGATTTCAAGGCCAAGTTTGCAGGCTCCTATCTGGGGGTTGCATGGGCGTTTATCCAGCCGGTAGTAACGGTGCTGGTCTACTGGTTTGTATTCGAGAAGGGGATGAAATCAAACGCCCTGAATCTTCATGAGGGAATCAGGGTTCCTTATGTATTATGGCTGATCGCGGGCATTGTTCCCTGGTTCTTTTTTCAGGAGGCCCTTCAAAGCGGTACCAATACGCTGATTGAATACAGCTATCTTGTGAAAAAGGTGGTGTTCCGGATAGAGGTGCTGCCCCTGGTGAAAATCATATCGGCGGTGTTTGTCCACATATTCTTTATTCTGGTGACGCTTTTGATTTTTTGCTGTTATGGAATGATGCCAGATCTCTATGTCCTGCAGATTTTCTATTATGCCGGGGCCACCATCTGTCTGACTGTGGGTCTTATTTATATCACCAGCGCAGTAGTGGTATTTTTCCGGGACTTGAGCCAGGTGGTGGGGATTGCGTTGCAGGTGGGAATGTGGATGACTCCCATTATGTGGAATGTGGATACCATTGAGCTGCCGCCGATGTTTATCGGAATCTTAAAGCTGAATCCCCTGTATTATATTGTAACAGGCTACCGGGATGCATTGATCAATAAGGCCTGGTTTTGGGAAAATCCGGGGATGACGTTGTATTTCTGGATTGTAGTGGCGGTGCTGCTGGGGTTGGGCAGTCTGATATTCAAGCGTCTGCGTCCGCATTTTGCAGATGTGTTGTAGAGAGGAAAAAGATATGGCGCAAATGGCAATAAAAGTAGAACAAGTGAGTAAGGTTTATAAGCTGTATGACAAACCCAGCCAGCGGCTTAGGGAGTCTCTGGGGCTGACCCGAAAAAAGCTTCATTCAGAACATTATGCCCTTCAGAATTTAAGCTTTACCGTGGCAGAAGGAGAGACGGTGGGGATCATCGGCACCAACGGTTCCGGTAAGTCGACGATTTTGAAGATTATTACAGGAGTGCTCTCACCTACAGGAGGCAATGTAAAGGTAAACGGTCGGATTTCCGCTTTGCTGGAGCTGGGGGCAGGCTTTAATATGGAGTATACAGGAATCGAAAATATCTATCTCAACGGAACCATGATGGGTTTTTCCAGGGAAGAAATTGACGGTAAGATGGAGGCGATTCTGGAATTTGCAGATATTGGGGAATTTGTGTATCAACCGGTGAAAACATATTCCAGCGGAATGTTTGTGCGCCTGGCCTTTGCCGTGGCCATTAATATTGAACCGGAGGTTTTGATTGTGGACGAGGCATTGTCCGTGGGGGACGTGTTTTTCCAGAATAAGTGCTATCATAAATTTGAAGAATTTAAGAAGATGGGAAAGACGATTTTGTTCGTCAGCCATGATTTAAACAGCATCAGCCGTTACTGCGACCGGGTAATCCTGCTGAACAAAGGGGAGAAGCTGGCGGAAGGCGTTCCCAAGGAAATGGTGGATCTGTACAAAAAAGTCCTGGTGCGGCAAAACGACAAGCAGTACCAGGAGAAGGCCGGGGAGAATACAGGGAGGCAGTGGAAGGAAGCAATGACTGTCAATCCCCAAAAGGATGAATACGGATCCGGAAAAGCAGAGATGGAGGATTTTGCAATTCTGGATCAGGAAGGCAATTTCACAAATATTGTGGAAAAAGGCAGTGAATTTACCATCAAGGTAAAAGCAAAATTTTATCAAAGGCTGGAATATCCCATTATTGCATTTGCCATTAAGGATATCCACGGGACAACGATTACGGGTACCAATACCATGTATGAAAATATTAATACGGGTTGCCCGGAAGCAGGGGAGAGCTTTGAATTATCCTTTACTCAGAGGATGGATCTTCAGGGAGGAGAATATTTGCTGTCTTTAGGCTGCACCGGATATGAAAACGGGGAGCTGACGGTATATCACCGTTTATATGATGTGTGCAGCATTACCGTAGTGGCGGATAAGGTGGCGGACGGGTTTTATGATATGAATTCCCAGGTGGAAATCAAATATTACCGAGAGTAACGGGGCCGGATACCGTAAGGAGGAGAACAAGGGATGGCGAAATTAAATGAAATGTACTACCAGGGAGAAGATCACTATTCGGACGGAGATGTGGAGGAAGATATTCTCGCTCTGGTAAAACAGGGAATTACCATGGACGAGGCCGGCGGGGAGGATGCGCCCTACCCTATCTTATATCATCTCTCCAAGGTGCGGGAAAATATCTTTTTATGGTATCCCTTTCGGGAGGACGCCAGGATCCTGGAGGTGGGGGCCGGATGCGGAGCCATTACAGGGGTTCTCTGTGAAAAGGCCAAAGAAGTGGTGGCGGTGGAGCTCTCCCATCGGCGGGCGTCCATTAATTATGAGCGGAACCGCATGCGGGAGAATCTGGAAATTATAGTGGGAAATCTCAATGATATTCCGGTACATGCGGAGTTTGATTACATTATTCTAAACGGGGTTTTTGAATATGCAGGAAGCTTTACTCCGGGCGAACAGCCTTATGAGGACTTTTTGAAAGGAATGGCCCGCCGATTAAGGCCCGGCGGGACGATTTTGATCGCCATTGAAAACCGCCTGGGGGCGAAATATTTTGCAGGAGCGCCGGAAGACCATACAGATCGTTATTTCCTGGGGCTTGATCAATACCACGGAGTAAAAACGGTAAAGACATTTACGAAAGAAGAGCTGAAGGAATTGTGCGTCAGCGCCGGACTGATCTGCAGCCGTTTTTATTATCCATACCCGGATTATAAGTTTCCCTATGAGATTTTTACGGATGAGACTGTCAATACGCCTTTGTATGGGAGGCCTATGTTCCAATTTCATGAAGGAAGGATGTCCCTCTTTTATGAGGCGGGCTTGTGTCAGACCTTGGCAAAGGAAGGGGTGGCAGGAACGTTTGCCAATTCTTTTTTAGTGGAAGCTACAAAAGAACGCAGTCAGTCTGTGCAGGAAATCCAATATGTGAAGATGAACACGGACCGGAATCCGGGGTTTCGGATTTATACGAAAATTTGGGAAGAACAGGGAAAAAGGTATGTGGGGAAATATCCGGCGGATGAGAAGGCCGAAAAACACCTTTTGCATATGAACCGGGTGAAGGCCGGAGAACATGCCAGCTGGAAGTACGTTACCGGGGAAGAGAAAGGCGGGGCGGTGATCTACGATTATCTGGAAGAAGCCACGTTAGACGATATGGTAAGCGTCCTGCTGTCCAAAAGGGAAGGCCGCCGGGTGGAAGAACTGGTGGATGATTTTTACCGGGTATTCCTGTCAAACAGCCAGGAGAGAGAAGACTATCATGGGGAGGAATTTGAGAAGGTCTTTGGCCCGGGGCGGTGTTCCGGAACAAAAAAATGTTGTAAGAATTTAGATATCGACTTGATATTTGATAATATATTCTGTCTGAATGGAACGTATGAGGTCATAGATACAGAATGGGTATTTCCCTTTGAAATTCCGGTGGAATATGTGATGTGGCGCGTCTTGAACGAACTTTTTTATAAGCATCCGGGATTATCTCAGATCGTCAGCCACCAAGGGCTGGAAGAAAAATATGGGATAACGCCGGAGGATGCGGCGGTGTTCAAGGAATGGGAAATTCATTTTGCTTATCAATATGTAGGCAGCTACGGGCTTCAGAAATATGAGAAGGAGCCCATGCGTCCGGAAATGGAAAAAATTGCCTTGTATTACGGGAGGGAACGCTATTTATCCGGTAAGCTCTATTATAATACGGGAAATGGGTATAATGAGGATGAGAGCGTTACAGTAAAGGTTCCTTTACAGGAGGGACATTTTTCCATGAAAATGGCGCTTCCTCAGGGAGCAGAGGTGATGAACCTCCGTTGGGATCCGGGAGATTATCCCTGCAGGTGTAAGGTAGAGACAGTTACTGGTTCCGGAAGAAAACTGGTATGCATTCCCCAGAATCATGCAGGCAGTCAAGAAGGGGAAGAATTGTTTTTGACGTCTGATCCTAACTATGAGATTACCGGGAGTTTGGGTCGGGTATCTGAGATAATAGTAGAAGGGACTTTTCATTATTTGCGCTGGGAAGAATTGATGCAGGAACTGGAGAGTTGGTGGGCTCCGAAACCCGAAGAACCGGAAGCCCCAAAGCCCAGTCTTGCCCAGAGAGCCTGGGGGAAATTGAGGACAGGGAAGTGAAGGAGGAGTATATGTAGATGGAATTATGGGTGAGAAGTGGTATTTTAGCGGTGATGCTGGGGGTAATACCGCTGCTGGCAGGCATTTTGTGTACTTCTGGAGTGGAAAAGAATATGCTCACAGAAGGAATCCTTCTAAGTTGGGCAAAAGGATTTGTTTTTTGCTTTGGATTGTTTCAAATATTGGTGATACCATGTATTTTTACGGAGCAGAGCCTTACTTTTTTGTGTGTTATATATGGTGGATTTTTAATACTTCTTTGTGGCGTATCCCTGATCTTGAATTGGAGAAAGATACTAAGTATGATAAAAAGAGAATGCCGTTCACTGTGCCATATCCCCTGGGCAGGGATTATAGTTATCTTCGTGATATTGTTTCAAATGTATATGTATGCAGCATATATGCATGTGGATGATGATGATGCTTTTTATCTGGCAACTTCCACTACTTCTGTTCAGACAGACACGTTGTTTCAGGTAGATCCGTATTCTGGGGAAGAATATCAGGCGTTTCCATCTCGTTATGTGTTATCGCCTTTTCCAGTTTTTATAGCAGTGTTAAGCAGAGTGTCAGGCATTCATGCTGCTATACTGGCGCATACGTTATTACCGCCAGTTCTACTGCTGTTGGCTTATGTGGTTTTGGGAATGATCGGGTATCAATTGTTTCACGGAGATAGAAAAAAGATATGGATCTTTGTGTTAATTGGGGCAATTTTGCCTATGTTTCTATCTACAACCGTCTATATGCAGGGAAGCTTTATGCTGCTGCGTATCTGGCAGGGAAAGGCTGTTTTGACGGCAGTTCTTCTACCATTTTTATTATATTGCGGCTTGTGTATTCTGGAAGGACATTGGAAAAAAAAGGATTGGATTTTGCTTGCGGCGCTTATGTTTGCCTGTTGCATGGTTTCTTCTATGGGAATTATGCTGGGAGCTGCTATGCTGGGGATTCTTGGCATTGTGCTGGCTGTGTTAAAACGTGACGCGGCGCTTTTGGTGAAAATGGCCATGTGTGGAATACCCAATATATTATATACGGCTGCATATTTATTGGTGCTTGGGGGAAAATAATGAGAGAAGCTATATTACAAGCTATAAGTTCATATAGGATTTTTTTTGGAGATGGAATATATCTGACTTTGGGCATAGGAGCTGTCACATATCTGGCAGTAAAAGGAAAAGGTGATCAGAAAAAGCATTTTTTTCTTGGCTTTTTATTACTTTTCAGCTTTATTTATCTTTGTCCTTTCACAGCTCATGTGATAATGGAGTATTGTATTGGCAAAAATGTATATTGGAGAATGTTTTGGATTGTGCCTGTTACGGTATTGATTGCATATATGTTTGCGTCAATGATCAGTTGCTTGGGACGTAAGTGGCAGCAGTGCATTGCAATCTTTGGGATTTGTCTTGCAATCATGCAGAGTGGGATTTTTATATACAGAGAGAATTTCTCAGAAAGGCAGAATCGTTATAAATTGTATATGGAGATTCCAGTCATTTGCGATTTGATAGAGGAAGACGCTGGCAAATATGGAATAACAGAAAAAGGGTTAATTGTGGTAAACGATTTGACAGCACAGATTCGCCAGTATGACGCGAGTATTCGTATGCCATATGGAAGAAATGCATTGCGGAATGAGAAAATATCGAAACGGGCTTCTGATATATATGCTGCTATGAATGAAGATCCCCTGGATGTCAATACATTGGTTGTCAAAGCTGCCGACGGTAAATATCAGTATTTGGTATTTTATAAAGAAGCATATAGGGAGGAGCTGAAGCGGGCAGGCTACGAACTGATAGGGGATGTAGGAAATTATGATATATATCGATTGGATTTAGAACGGTATAGTAATACAAAGCTTTGAATTCACAATATGGATAGCAGAAGACGGGCTATAAATTTGCGGCAGCAAGAACAAGCTGATTATGATGGATGGAGACTGAGCTGTTGCATGAGAGAATAAAGAAATTGGGAGAGTATGCGGATACATGGATACTGACGCATCCGCATCTGGGTCATATTGGGCTTTTGTGAGATAGATGAAGAAATTGATGGAGGAAATGAAATGTAAGCCGCTAGCTTTTGAGAGGATAGCAAATACAATTATTTTGAAATAGATGGAAATATACAAAAATAAATGCTATAATACATAATAGATTTTGTCGGAACTAAAATAGTAAGTTTTGATAAAAGGCACTGTTATTGCACTGTCAATCTGAATATAGAAAGCTATTTTTGTTTTTCAAATAATTCATATATGTAAGAGGGTTGTATGAAGAGAGATGAATATAAGCATTTGTTGAATTATGCGGCAAATCTTGTTATATTAATCGTACAGGCAGTTTTATTTGCTTATATCTGGTATCGCCATTATGTGCCGATACTGGTGAAATTGGAGCGTGAATTTTGGCGCCGGGGAAACTGGGCGGTTATTGGCATGTACGTTTTGATTCTGTTTTTTATTACAAAGACCTTGGGGGGATACAGCGTAGGCTATCTACGGATTTCCGATATCTGCCTTTCCCAGGTTTTGGCCTTGTTGTGCGCAAATGCCATCGAATATGTGGAAGTCTGTATTATTGTGAACGACTATGTAACGCCCCGGCCGTTGTTGACCCTGATGGCGGTGGAAATTCTGTTTATTGTACCTTGGGTTTTTTTAATCCGGGCAATTTACACCAGACTATATCCGCCCAGAAAAATGATTGTAATATATGGGGAATATTCTCCTACGAACTTAATTGGAAAAATCAATTCCCGCAAGGATAAATATGACGTTTGTGCTACGGAGAGCGTAAAAATTGGCTACGAAGCTTTGTATACAAAAATTATGGATTATGAAGCGGTAGTTCTGTGTGATCTCCCGTCACAAATCCGTAATCAGATATTAAAATTCTGCTATGACCAGAAAAAACGTACCTATATTACACCAAAAATATCAGATATTATTATAACTGGGACGGATCGTCTCCATTTGTTTGATACGCCTTTAATGCTGGCTAGGAATGGAGGGCTTACAATCGAGCAGAGGATTGGAAAGCGAACCATGGATATTATCTTTTCCCTTTTGGCAATTTTGATTTCCTCTCCATTTATGATTATTTTTGCCCTGAGTATTAAGCTCTACGACAGAGGTCCCGTATTCTATACCCAGGAACGGGTGACCAGGGACGGGAAGGCTTTTCAAATTATTAAATTCCGGAGTATGAGGGTGAATGCGGAACGGGAGGGAGCGCGGCTTGCAGCCAAAGGAGACGATAGGATTACGCCCATCGGGAGGTTTCTCAGGGCCACGCATTTGGACGAGCTTCCCCAGGTATTCAATATTCTCAAGGGAGAAATGTCCATGGTCGGTCCAAGGCCGGAACGAAGGGAGATCGCGGAACAGTATGAGGAGCTGATACCGGAATTTCGGTTTCGGTTGAAAGTGAAGGCGGGTTTGACAGGTTACGCACAGATTTATGGAAAGTATAATACGGCTCCTTACGATAAACTGAAGCTGGATTTGACATATATTGAACGATACTCCGTATGGCTGGATTTGAAACTGATGCTGATGACATTTAAAATCATGTTTCAGAAGGAAAATACAGAGGGAGTGGAGAAAGAGCAGAAGACGGCTATCAAGAGAATGTAGGGCCTTGGAGGATATAATGGAAGAGGGACTGGTATCGGTGATAACACCGATGTATAATGCAGAAGAATTGATTGCAAAAACCATAGAATCCGTGCAGGCACAGACGTATCAAAATTGGGAAATGGTAATCGTGGATGATGTGTCAACAGATGACGGCAGCAAGATTGTAAAGGGATATGAAAAAGTGGACATCCGTATACGTTATTTATCTCATAAAGGCAATCAGGGAGTTTCTAAAACAAGAAATACCGCCCTGGAAAATGCACGGGGGCGATACGTTGCATTTTTAGACAGCGATGATTTGTGGAAGCCAGATAAGCTGGAAAAACAGCTGGCGTTTATGAAGGAACAGGGAGTGGCATTTTGCTACAGCGCCTGCGGAGTGATTGGGCGGGACGGACAGCCTGCCGGGAAAACCCGGTATGTTCCACCCAGCAGAAATTACAGGGAATTGCTGAAAGGAAATGTGATCCCATGTCTGACAGTGGTTTTAGACCGGAAACAGATTCCGAATATTCATATGCCGGATATGCCCCATGAAGATTATGGAGCCTGGCTTGATATCTTAAAGACAGGGATTACAGCCTATGGGTTAAATGAAGTGTTGGCAGAGTACCGGGTTAGTGGAGGATCCGTCAGTGGGAATAAACTGGCCGCTGCAAAATGGACATGGGATATCTACCGCAGGCAGCAGGGGCTTGGAATCGTAAAAAGCTGCTTATGTTTTGGTCACTATGTGGTTGGAGCGGTCCGGAAACGATATTAAGTTTGACGCACGAAACAGTAATATGTTATATTAAAAAGACATGGAAAGAACGGGGTGTAGAAATGACAGAAAGCCTATGGCACAAATTTCAAAGGGTTAGGATCAAAGATATTGGCCACATATTTTTGTTCTTGCTGGCATTTCCGATTGCAGCCGTGTACCGAAGAACCAGAAAAGATTTATGGGTAATATGTGATAACGAAAACGAAGCCCGGGATAATGGCTACTGGCTCTTTCGGTATATAAGAGAGCATCATAAAGAACAGGACGTAATTTATGCTATCAATAAAAAGTCACCAGATTATATTCGTGTAAAAGATTTGGGAACTGTTGTCCAATATGGAAGTTTTATGCATTGGATTTATTACTTAAGTGCATCGAAGAATATCAGCTCGCAAAAAGAGGGAAAACCGAATGCTGCAGCGTGTTATCTTCTTGAGGTGTATGGTATTCTAAAAAATACTAGAATTTTTTTACAGCATGGTATTACAAAGGACGATGCAGAGTTTTTACATTATAAGAACACAAAGATGCGGCTATTTGTTTGTGCGGTTGAGAAAGAATACCAATATGTAAAGGAGCAATTTGGCTATCCTGAAGGTTGGGTGCAGAATCTTGGTTTTTGCCGATTTGATAATTTGTACGATACAAGTGTGGGGAAGAGACAGTTGTTGGTTATGCCTACTTGGCGGAATTGGATCAGCACCCCAACAAGTAGATCCTATGAATTGGAGGATATTGATGATTTTAAAAACACAGCATACTATAAGAATTGGGTAGGCTTGCTTCAAAGTAAAAGACTTCACCGGTTGTTGGAAGAGGAATATATAACATTGGTGTTTTATCCTCATAGAGGTATGCAAAAGTATCTGAATTATTTTGAACTGGATCATCCGAATATTATTTTAGCCAAATGGCCGGAATACGATGTGCAGGAATTATTAAAGGAGTCAAATCTGCTGATCACGGATTATTCCAGTATTGCAATGGATTTCGCTTATATGAAGAAGCCATTATTTTATTATCAGTTTGATTATGAGATTTTTCGACGCGGGCAGTATAAAGAAGGTTATTTTAGCTATCAGGAAGATGGATTTGGCCCTGTCAGCAATAATTTGGAAGAGCTGCTTGGACAAGTAGAGCAGTGTGCTAAGAGGAATTTTAAAATAGATTCAGAATATAAAGCGCGTACACAGCGTTTTTATACACAGGTAGATCGATCAAACTGTCAGCGGAATTATGAAGCGATTCGTGCAATTTAAGAAAGGATAAGAGGGAGTTGTGATGAAACGTTTTATTGCAGACATAAAGAAATATTACAAATATGCGGTTTACTCCGCAAAAGCAGAATTAAAATCAGAAGTGGCCAGTTCTTATTTGAGCTGGCTTTGGTGGATTTTAGATCCTTTATTGTTTATGATGGTATATGCATTTGTCTCAGCAGTTGTATTTAATGCATCAGAAAAATATTTTTTGGCCTTTGTGTTTGTGGGGATATCATGTTGGGATTTTTTTAACAGAACGGTCAAGCAGAGTGTTAAACTGGTTTCTGCCAATAGCCATATTGTGTCGAAAGTTTACCTTCCTAAATTTATTCTGATTTTTGTCAAAATTGGGAATAATGGGTTTAAGATGCTTATTTCCTTTGCGCTGGTAGTAGGAATGATGTGCTTGTATCGTGTTCCGTTATCCTGGAATATGCTTTACTTTTTCCCTATCATGGTAGTGTTGATTCTGGTGACATTTGCATTTAGTGTATGGCTTCTGCATTTTGGAGTATTTGTGGAAGATTTATCTAACCTAATTAATGCCTTTTTAAGACTGGTATTTTATCTTTCAGGCATATTCTACTCTATTTCCAGCCGCGTACCGGAGCCGTATCAATCTCTTTTACTAATGTTCAATCCGGTTGCTTTAATAATGGAGGATTTGAGAAGAACCTGTTTGTATGGAGAGCTTCCTCATAGAAAAATATTGCTGGCGTGGGCAGTAGTTGGAATAGTGCTTTCCGTGCTTGGCATCAGAACGATATATAAATCTGAGAACAGCTATGTAAAGGTGATTTAGAATGGAAAATTATGCGATAGAAGTAAAAGATCTAAAAATTAGATATAAGACAATACAAAAAATGTCCATAAAAAAAAGCCTTTTAAGCTTGAAGAAAAGTAAAGTGGATATTTTTGAAGCGGTAAAAGGTGTATCTTTTCAGGTAAAGCAAGGGGAAATTATTGGTATAACAGGTAAGAATGGAAGTGGGAAGTCTACATTGCTGCGGGCGGTAGCCGGGATATTTGCGGCAGACGAAGGAAGTATTGATTTACATGGGCATACAGTATCCCTGCTTTCCATAGGCGTTGGATTTCAGAAGAAATTGACGGGCAGAGAGAACGTATATTTGTCTGGGATGCTGTTGGGCTTTTCGGAAGAGCAGATTCAGCAGCACATGAAGGAAATCATAGAATTTTCAGAGCTAGGGAGTTTCATAGATAAACCGGTTCGAACATATTCCAGCGGAATGTATTCAAAATTAGCGTTTTCTATTACTGCTATTTTAGAGACGGAGATTATGCTGATTGATGAAGTGCTAAGTGTAGGAGATTCCAAATTTAAGAAAAAGAGTTATAAAAAAATGAAGCAGTTGATTTCAAATTGCAATAGGACTGTAATTATTGTGTCGCATAGTTCAGATACTTTGCGTCAATTGTGCAGCCGTGTGATTTGGCTTCATGACGGATTGATTAAGATGGATGGAACGCCAGATGAAGTGCTTCCCCAATATGAAGAGTTTATGTCATAAATAAGACGGAGAATGAGGTATAGTATGGAGGAACAGAAAAAAATTGATTTTGTCATTATTTGGGTGGATGGGAACGATCCGGAATGGCAAAAGGAAAAGAACTTATATGATAAGTCCAATGATAAGGGAGACAGTACCATTGTAAGATACCGCAGTTGGGATAATCTTCAATATTGGTTCCGGGGAGTAGAAAAATTTGCGCCTTGGGTTAATAAAATTCATTTTGTTACATGGGGTCATTTGCCGGAATGGCTGGATACTACAAATCCAAAATTGAATATTGTGAACCATAAGGACTACATTCCCAAGGAATATCTCCCAACCTTTAATGCCAATACAATTGAATTAAATCTACATCGCATTGAAGGTTTGGCAGAACAGTTTGTATTTTTTAATGATGATATGTTTGTTACCAATTATGTGAAGCCCGAGGATTTTTTTAAAAATGGAAAGCCAAGGGATGTTTTTGCATTGAATTGTATTTATTTTGGCAAAAAGAGCGCGGGCTTTTTTAATGGGAACGATGTTGAGTTAATCAATATTAATTTCGATAAGAAAGAATGTATGCGGAAATATTGGAGAAAATGGTTCCATCCGGTAAATGGGTGGAAAAGCCTGGTGCGGACAACAGCATTGGCATTTGTCTGGCCGTGGTTTCCTGGATTTTACTATAATCATCTTCCAAGCAACTTTCTAAAGAGTACGTATGAGGAGGTTTGGCGAAAAGAAGAGGAGACACTGGATTTGACTTGTAAGGATAAATTCCGTACAAAATCCAACTGTAATCAGTGGCTAATAAAGTTCTGGCAATTAGCCAGCGGTAATTTTATCCCGAGAAGTATGAAGATTGGAAAGTGTTTTCATATTAAGGATCGAACGTTTCCCTCTGCATTACAAGCCATTGAGCATGGAAGCTATCGGCTGATCTGTGTAAATGACACGATTTATACTTCTGATTTTGAGAGCCAAAAACAACAAGTCATTCATGCATTTCAGAAATGGCTGCCTGAAAAGTCATCCTTTGAAAAGTAGGGGAATCTAAGATGAGTAAGATTGAGATTAACAGAGAAGGAAATATTTTAACGATTCATAGAGTAAGGGCAAGAGAGACAGAGAGAGATAGCCAAAGTATTGATATAACAGAATTAGAGCTAAATAAAAGGTATACTTCTTATGTAAAATATCATCAAGAGGGAAAAGGGAAAGTACTCTATTTTGAGCCAATGAATCTTTCGCTTACGGGAGTTGGCGGTATCGAGACAGAAGAAGTTGAGAATGATGCAGAAGAACATTTAGACGGATATGCTGAAGAAGGTATCACAAAAGGAAAAAAAGAATTTTCGCTACCGGCGTTGTTTGTAATTGTAAAGAAAAGTAAAATATTATATGGATATATGGAACAGGAGCGAATTTATAAGCTCCTAATAAGTATGAAATATAAAGTAATGTGGATATCACTAAGCAGGAATTATTTAAAACTGGGAATGTTTGCATATCTTTTGAACGAATCTGCAGAACAGATTGATAACATACGATTTGTAATTGATGAAAAGAATCAAGTAGAAGCAGAGTTAAAGATTGAGGAAAAACCTATTGGGAAAAGTAAGTTGCTGCTGGGGGGATATTACCATCGTTTTAAACTTCCTGTAGAGGATCTGCTGACAGATGAAACGCAGATTAATAATACATTGAATATTGTTACTACCGTAAATGAGATTGATTTGGAATTTCGTATTGGAAAGAAGTTTCGCTGGCAAAAAAATAGACGGAAATATTATGCTCCTTATGATGGTTGTTATCATGGGGATTTTGCATTGCATTTAAGAAGAACGGATAGGGGGAACTTTGCAGTTGTAAAGCGTTTGGTAGAGCCGATAGAACGGACACTGCGTTTTAAAATAATGGAAAGTAAGCCGGCTTCTTTTCTTTTATATCATATTGGAAGGATACGATCCTCCCATGGCAGAAAAAAGGTGATTTTATTTTATGAAAAATTCTCAGAAAAGGCGGAAGAAGGAGCTTTTGATTTGTTTGTAATGGCAAAAGAGAAGCATACTTCTAATTGTTATTATATTATTGATGGAACTAGCCCAGATTATGAGAAAGTGAAAGACGAAAAGGGGGTTGTGAAAAAGTATTCTCTGAAATATTATTGGCTAATATATCGCGTAAATTGTTATATTTCTACGGAGGCTCCGGCGCATTTAAATATTTTGCGTTCTAATAATAAATACTTTCGTTTGGCGACTTGCGAACACCCCTTTGTATTCCTGCAGCATGGAGTAACGTATTTGAAATGCCAGGGGGAGGGCTCTACCTTTGCGGCCGGAAAAGAAGGAGAGGCCGCTTACATGATTGTAGGAAGTGAGAAGGAACGAGATGTATCTTGTGATATGTTAAACATTCCGGAGGATCGCATACTAAACACAGGACTGCCTATTTTTAGCAAAATAAAATATCAGCATATAAACCAGGATTCAGAAGATAAGGCTGTTATCATGTTGACTTGGAAGAGCTATGAGGAGCATATTCAGGAGTTTGAGCATTCCCAATATTATCAGAATGTTATGGGAATTTATCATATGTTGGTAAAATATTTAGCGCCTGAGAATGTGATCATTGTTCCTCATCCTAAAATGGCGGAACTGTTGGAACATACCTCGTTAAAAGAACGTATGTGGAGTCAGCCTATTTCGGAAGTTTTATCTGTTGCAAAATTATTAGTTACAGACTACTCTTCCGTATGTTATAATAGTTTTTACCAAGGCGGAGCCGTGGTTTTCTTCCAACCTGATTTGGAGCTTTATGAAAGTGAAGTAGGGGCTCTGATACCGTCGGATGAAGAATATATAGGCCCCAGGACTTTTACAATGGAGGAATTGGAACAGCAAATAAGATATATCATTGCAGATGGAAGTATTTTACTGGAACGGGGCAGAACGGAGGAATATGAAAAGCGCTATCGGACGATTAATGAATTTTCCGATGGCAAGAATATTGAGCGGATAGCGGAACGGTTGGCAAGATTGGAAATTATATAGTAGAAGATGCGTTATATAAAATGGTTGGAATGAAAATGCATGTGCCATATACATCTGCCTAATGCAATTTTTTGTTTGGCATTGGACAGATGTATAAGTATAATTTAAAGTGAGCGAGTTAGAAAATTTGCAAGATGATTCGCAATATCTTCATATTTTATTAGAGATTTTATTCGTTCCAATATGATGGAAAGTAATAATGATATCATTAACAATACAAATGTTATTAAAACAAAATGGCGTAACGAATAGGTGAAGTCAATCATATAAAATCCTCGGATGAAAGTATGAATTAAAAAGATATTCATACTATGCAAACCTAAATAATATAAGACAGATTTGATGCCAGGAAGCGTTACAATAAATTCAGAACAAAATAGTACGATTACCACAGGAATGATACCAAATTTGAACTCCCAAAAGTTATTGCTGGGGAGTCGGAGATGGGCATAGTATCCGAATATAATAAGAAGAAGTTCCAATATACATTTAAATGCTTTTGATAAGAATATATGGGAGCTGCTTTTGAAATTTATCCATCGGTTTACAATATTATATTTTGCAAAAATAAGACCCAAAACAAATGCAACATAAAAAGTGATAAAAGAATTTTCCTTGTACTCTATACGAAAAATTCTTGGAATAGCAATGGATAATAAGAGTAATGCAGCGGCTCCAAAAGAATCTTCTATTTTTACGAAAATGGGTAAGGTAAAAATAAAAAGGATAGCAATGCTCATATACCACCAGGTAGGGTTTATAGATTCGGTTGCAAATAAATTGGATAATCCGAAAAAATCTATTAATAAGTGAAAAATACCGATGGTATTACCGTCCTCAAAGTAAACGGTGACGGGTCTTTGATTTAGAAGTTGTGTGAGAATAAGCGATATAATATAAACGATCCAATAACCGGCCATTAGTTTCGCCCAACGTTTCATTACCCAGTTTTTGGTAGAAGTATGTCTGTTATGGTAAGAAAGATAAAGTCCATATCCAGAAATGAAAACAAAAAGGCTAACGCATGTTTTGAAAAAAAGGGATAAAGATACAATGTAATCCACGGAAAAAGGGAAAAAGGAAATATTATAATTTTCGAATAAACTAATTTTGCGAAAATTATGGTGCGTAAGCAACATAATGATAGCAATCCCTTTTAATGCATTTGTCTGAACTTTATCAAAAGATATTGTGTTGCACATATTTTAGAGGATTCCTTTCTAAAAAAGTATTTTTATAGATTATACAAAATTTAGTAAAAAAAAGCAATAACTGAAATAATGGTCTGATAGGTTTTGACATTTATAGTATTTCCTGTATAATAAATAGTATGAATATTTTTGAAAGGCAGTTATATATTAAAAGTGCTTTTACATGATTACAAAGGTGGGGAGGTGTATACTTACACGGAAACAAAAGCATGGCAATAATTATATAAACATAATCAAAAAGAAAGGGAGAAAGTGATGAAAAAACAGATACGATGGATTTTAAGTTTATGTGTGATGTTGGTAATTTCAGGATTTTTCCAGATAGAGGTTTTGGCAAAGGGAACTACGTACCAATTATCGACAAAAGATGGCGGAAATATCACAGAGGAATTGCAAAAAGCAGTTCGTTCTGGTTATAGTTCTATTACGATTCCTAAGGGATCATATACATGTACCGGAATAAATATGAGCGGTTGCAATGGAGTAACGATTAATGCGACGAATGCGGTTATACATGGTGGGAAAACATCTATTATCTGGACGACGGCAGGCAGCACTACAGATGGAATCACCATTAAGGGCGGTGAATGGAAAGGAACAGCAGATGCACCAGTCTTTCGGTTTTATGGAAATACCACCAATCTTCGTTTATCTTCATTGAAAATTAAGGATGCAGTGGATGCCGGCATAAGGATAGCAGATGCGAAGACGGTTACAATTGATAAAGTGACAGTGCATAATAATAGAGGATTTGGACTTAACCTGGATACTGTAAGTAATGCAAAAATAAAGGATAGCGTATTTAGTGACAATTCTGACGCCGGCCTCCGTATTTATAAAAGCAATAACGTCAGTATCAGTGAATGTGAAGTTAGAGGGAACGTGGGAATCGGTTTGGCTGCGACAGAAAGTACAAGGATTAAGGTCGCTGGAATAACGGCAACTGCTAATAAAAATTATGGGATTTATTTTAAGAAGGTATCAAAGAGCAGTTATTTAAAAAATGGTAGCATGAGTAATAACAAGAAATCTGGTTTGAATGTTACTGATTGTAAGGAACTGGTATTGGAAAAGGCGTCTTGTGTTACGAATGGAGAACATGGAATTTATGTGAGCAACAGTACCGCGGAGCTTAAATCTTGTACAGCTAAAAGCAACTATTGGAGTGGCTTGGTGGTTACCGGGAAAAAAGCCATAGTGAAAGTGAAAAAAGGAACATATTATGGGAACGGTACAAGAGTAGACAAGTATGAAGGCGATGATCAGCTTTGTGCAGGAATCGGTGTGTATAGAGGAGGAACAGCCACTGTAACGGAAGCGGAGTGTTCAAATAATCATGGCTGCGGAATTACGGCAGCAGGAATCGGTAAGCAAAAACTTATTAGCACTGTCAATGTATATGGCTGTACGATTAATACAAATGGAGATCATGGAATCGGAGCCAGACCCTATGGAAAAATAAATGTTTCAAAGAGCCCTAGTGGGAAAAAGAATTTAATTAGTAATAATAGAAGCACAGGATATATGTTGTGTGATAATAGTACGGCGGATATAGTGTCTGACTGCACGATAAAAAAGAACGGAAAAGCAGGAATTTCTATTAGCATATCATCAGAGGCCAAAAATATTTCTAATAATGTAATACAGGACAACAAAGAGGATGGAATTCATATTTCCAGAAATTCCAAGGCATTTATTAGAGGTTGTACTGTGCAGAGAAATAAGCAGGGCGGTTTGGGCGTATACTCAACCAGTACAGTCAAAGTTGGTCCGTCCTGTAAATTTAATAACAATAAATCGTATGGAGTTGTAATTGACAGAAGTACAGCGAAAGAAATTGTGTCAGCACAAATTTCAGGAAATTCCAATGCTGGGGTTATGGTAAGAAATAAAGGAAAGATAACGTTATTGCGTAATTCCAAAATGAAAAACAATGGAAGTTACGGCTTATATTGTGGTAAGGCAGGAAATGTTACAGTCAGAAAATGTACAATTACTGGGAATAAAAATGATGGAATTCGTATTACGGATAAAAATTCTGTTGCTGCGGTGTTTAATTCAACCATTATCACGAATAAAGGTAGCGGTGTAGTAGTAACAAAGAACGCTGTAGTAAAACAGTTGTTGGATTGTATGACGAATGAAAATGGAAGCTATGGAGTATATTGTGCTAACCGAGGAGCTATTACTATCAACAAGGGACAAAGCGTCGGAAATAAAAAAGATGGAGTAAGATTGACAGGCAGTGGGACTGTAGCAACTATTTCCAAATATACAGCAAATCAGAATAAGCAAAATGGAATAGTGATAACGACAAATGCAAGACTAAAATCACTTGTAAATACCGTGATCAAAAAGAACAAAAAACATGGGCTTGTAGTACAAGGAAATGGTACTCTGTCTAATTATAAGGCAAATGCTATTTCGGCTAATAAAAAATATAATATTTTTGTGAATGGTGGAAATACTACATTAAAATCAAAACGATGAGAAAACGCTCGGAAAGGAGCAGGAATGAGAAGTATTAAGAATAATTGTGCGATTGTATTGCTTTCAGCGGTTACTTATTTTTGGCTAACTTTTAATATCATAGATGGTGTAGTTGAATTATTTCCAGAAAAGGATGCTGCTTTGCAGAACACAGTGATATTCTTAGGCACAATTATTTTTTATAAAGCTGTTTTTCATAACAATAAGATAAAATTTAAAAAATATATTTGTATTTTCATTGGTATGATAAGCGTTTACTTCTCAATCAATGGGATGTTTGGAAAGGTCTATGCATCTGCACCTGAGGTTTTGGCCTCGGGTGCAGTGTTATGGCATTCGCATAATATATTAAAATCTGCGATATGTTTTTTGGGAGGAATTGGCCTGTTTACAGCTCTCATGGTGTTTGTGGGAAATGTACCTTCGCTAACGTGCAAATATACAAGAAAAATATCTTCGTATTTGGAAGGATTTTTTAACAAATCTTTTTTTTGGAGATATTTTTTTATCATATTTTTATGCTGGCTTCCACATATAATCATTCGATTGCCAGGAGCAATTGTCAGGGATTCCTGGAATATGTTAAGCATGTATTATGGGTTAAAGGGATATACTACTCAGCATCCCATTATATTCACGTTGTTATTGGGAAAATTTACAGATTTGGGGAAATTGTTAGGGAATGCAAATATCGGATTAATCTTATTGGTTGTATTGCAGAGCTTCATTACAATGTTAATTCTTGCATATATGATTCAAAGTATGTGTAAATTTGCGGTTCCAAGTGCGTATATAGGGATAACTTTGGTGATGTTTGCGATTTCCCCGATTTTAATTGCAAGTTGTACAACGATACTTAAAGATACTCCGTATATAGCTGCTTTTTTATTGTTAATAGTTGAGGGAATGTATATTCTGTATTATCCAGAGGAATATGAAAGGTCACCCAGACATTTGGCATTAACAGCAGTCGCTGTTTTGGGAATGTTCTTTCGAAAAAATGGTATCATTATAATACCGCTTTTTTTAGTAGTTATTGTTATTAGAGAAGTTTATTTTATAGTTAATAAGAAAAAAAATGTAAAGTTTACAGTGATTATAATTCTGATAATGTTTTTGCCGTTACTTTTAGGCAGCCAGGCAAATCGTTATTGGAATGAAAAGCATGAGGCCTCGCCATTGCCAAATCGGGCAGTGTTGACTATACCAATGCAACAAATAGCCCGGTATATGTGTCTTTACGGAGAAGAGGTTTCGGAAGATGAACTGAAGACACTCCAAAAGGTTGTAAAATGGAATGCAGAAGAGTATCAAAAAAGATATAGACCATTTAATTTTGATGGAATAAAAATGGGTTACAATTCGGAAGCGAAAAAAGGAGATATAAAAGAGTATTTAATGGTTTGGCTGAAATTATTTTTCAGGCATCCAATGTCTTATATTGATGCAACAATGAATCAGACATATTTTCTTTTTGATATATCAGCAGAAAACCAGGCTTATTATAAAGATGTAGAGTCGCATAGGCCAGATAATGTTAAGGATTGGGATATTTATTCAAATTTAAAAGCATTTGAAAAAAGCAGGGATAAAATAGTATTATACTATAAGAATTTTTCACGGTTCCCAATTATTGGATATTTTGTAAATCAGGGAATATTTATGGTGATTTTGATAGCAATTTGTTTGAATGCATTGAATCGTAAGGGAGTTAAGACTCTCATATTATCATTGCCAATGCTTTTGACATTAGCAATTACCTTTGTGGGACCTGCAGTATCGGGACATCCCAGGTATACGTATCCGATTGTATATGCAATGCCTATACTGTTGGGAGCATTTATAATGGAAATAGGAAATATGAAAATGGAAACAGGAGAAGGACAGGCAGTAGTATTGGAAAGCGGGAAATCAGAATGAGGGAAAAAACAGTTGGCGTAATTACATTTCATAATTATGATAATTATGGAGCAATTCTTCAGAGCTTTGCTTTACAGAAAAAACTGAAGGAACTTGGAATGGAACCCGAAATTATAGATTATCGGTGTGAGTATATTAGCAATCCTTTCCGGTTTGTGAATTTGAAAGAGAAAGGATTGTTTAATTATATATATGGAGTAATTGGTCATATATGCTACATTCCACGACGTAAAAAATGCAATCAATTTCGCAGAAATATGAAATATTCCCAGTCAGTAAGTAGGAAAAATTTATCTTCAATTGGGGAACAGTATGATATTTACATGGCCGGAAGCGATCAGATTTGGGATTATAAGCTTACTAACTTTGACCAGTCATATTTTTTGGATTTTGTGGCTGAAGGGCGGAAAAAATGTAGTTTTGCTGCCAGTATTGGAGAACATTTGCCACCGCAGGATTATCGCGAATCTTACAGCCGTCTGTTAGGAGCATTTGATGAGATTCTGATACGGGAGAATTATGGCGCGGATATTGTGGAAGAATTAATCGGAAAGCGGCCAGAGTGTGTCTGTGATCCAACTCTTCTGCTAACCTCCCAAGAATGGAAAGAAATGCTTGTTGAACCAAAAGGGAAGGGTAAATATATATTAGTATATCAACTTGGCATAAATAAAGAGATCGTAAATTTTGTAAAGCGCTTGAAAAAGAAAACAGGGTATCCGGTAGTTTATGTTCCGTTTCCATTGATCGGTTTACTAAAATGTAAGTGTAAAATTGCTGTGGGACCTTCAGAGTGGATAGGATTATTTAAGAATGCAGAATTTGTTGTTTCCGATTCTTTTCATGGAATTGTGTTTGCCCTGCTGTTTAACCGGAAATTTTTTGCTAAGTCGGATGGACATCATATGAACCGGCGTGTGGATGAACTATTAAAGCTGGTAAACTTGTCAAACAGAAAGATTTCCACAGTCCCGGAAGAAGAGTGGTTGGAGGAAATCGACTTTCATTATGCAAATGATCAGTTGGACAAGTTAAGAAAACACTCTTTGGAATTGTTAAAAAAGGTGGTCCGGAATGAAAACGAATAGATACTTACAGACAGGGGAGAAAAGTCTTTGTTGTGGCTGCATGGCATGTAGCCGGACTTGCCCTTTTGGAGCAATAGAAATGCGAAGGGATGAAAAAGGGTTCTCTTATCCCGTTTTAGATCTGGAAAAATGTAAAGATTGTGGGATGTGCCAAAAGGTCTGTCCTATGGAAGAAAACTATGTTGGGCAGGATGCAGAGCCGGATACTTATGCGGTTTGCAACTCCAGTGAGGAAGTAGTGCGAAAAAGCTCTTCTGGTGGGATGTTTTCGCTATTGGCAGAATGGGTGATCTCCCAGGGCGGAATCATATATGGGGTGGAATTTGATAAGGAATTTGGCGTACGCCATGGGCGGGCGACTACAATGGAAGAAGCTGCAAGGTTTCGGACGTCAAAATATGTAGAAAGCGATATTTCGCAAGTGTATACCAGTCTGATTCAAGATTTGGAAGAGGGCAAGATCGTACTGCTTACCGGTACGCCTTGTCAGATTTCCGGCGTTACAAAGCATTTGAGATTAAAAAAGGTGGGCACGGAAAAGCTCTATACCTGTGATAATATATGTCATGGGGTTCCCAGTTCAAAGATCTGGCGGGATTATTTAAGTATTATAAAAAGTGCATATATAAAGCCAGGAGATAAAATTTTGCAGATCAATATGAGAAGCAAGAAAAATTCCTGGCAGGAGCGTATGTTGGATATTGAGCTGGAAAATGGCGACATCGGCCAGGAAATCAAGCAGTTTTCCTTTAACCAGTTTTTTTCCAGTATGTATGGACAAAGAAATTCATGTTTTTATTGCCGTTACACCAGTTATAAGCGGCCTTCCGATTTTACCATTGGTGATTTTTGGAACCTGGAGAATGCGGGCATTTCTTTTGACACCACGAAAGGAGTTAACGCACTTTTGGTTAATACAGATAAAGGACGAGAACTTTTTGAAAAATTACGCACTCATGCCAAGGTTCAGCCGGTGTCAAAGAAGGCGTGTTGGCAGGCGCACTTAGAGTATTCGTCAAAACAGCCTGCAAAGCAGGAGCAATTTTGGAAGGAGTATTCTGAGACAGAAAATAAAGAGGAAATTTTGAAACGTTATATGAAAGGCTCTCTGACAACAAGAATAATTCGGAAACTGTCGCCAGTGTTACAGAAAACGGGACTTTATGGTTTAGCTGGAAAGCTGTATAAGGTTGTTTTCGTGGGAAAGAAAAATGAATAAAGAGAAAAACATTAAAAAGGCATTTATTTGGAATATGATTGGAAGCACCAGCTATTCGGTTTCTTCTTTTCTATACTTGATGGTAGTGACTCGAATAAGTGGAGTGGAGCTGGCGGGTTTTTTCTCCTTGGTCTATGCCACGGCTCAACTGCTTTTAACAGTTGGTCGGTATGGGATGAGGACATATCAAGCCACGGATCTGAAGCAGAAATATCTATTTTCAGAGTATGGTATTTCCCGGATCATTACCTGTGCTGTTATGATGGCCTTTGGAGTTGCGTATAGTTGCTTTAGTTTTCGTGGAGAATATGTTATAATTAGCTGCTTCATAATATTAATGAAGATGATTGATGCAGTAGAAGATGTATATCACGGAAACTTTCAACAGAAATATAATGTAGAGGTTATGGGGAAAATGCTGGCGGTCAGGAATATTTATTCTGCATTGGCATTTACCTTATTGCTATATGTGAGTAGAGATTTAAACTTGACTTGTATTTTGACGTCATTAACATCTCTCACTTTATGCTTATTGATAAACAACAGCTTTACTAGAAAGTATTCGGTGAACATAGAATCGGGTCATTTTCAGATGGCACATGTGTGGGAATTGTTGAAAATATGCACACCATTGTTTGCAGGGACGTTTTTGTCTTTATTTCTTTATAATGTTCCCAAATATGCTATGGTTAATATTTTAAGCGATGAATACCAGACATATTACAGTATTTTGTTTATGCCGTCTTTTGTCATTACCTTGATGTGC
This sequence comes from uncultured Lachnospiraceae bacterium, assembly GCA_946549035.1. Classification (GTDB taxonomy): domain Bacteria; phylum Bacillota; class Clostridia; order Lachnospirales; family Lachnospiraceae; genus 14-2. Next base: position 46,874 of record CAMNQH010000020.1, read on the forward strand.
GAATTTGTTTTCAAACCAATGATTACTACCATTGCTGAGTTGTGGTGGGAAGAAGATTTGAAACGTTTTGTAAGATATGTGCTGCGAATTATTGGCATTATTGCGGTTTGCTGCGGTGGAATCGTAGTTGCCGGACATTTACTGGGACGAACCCTGCTGGAACTAATCTATGGGGTGAGTCTGGAACCTTATAAGCTTCATTTTATTGTACTCCTGATCGGCGGCGGAATAGGCGCAACAGTCTATATGATGTACAATATTCTGATTGCGATTCGAAAGGGAAAATGTATCATTGCGGTATATAGTATAACAGCAGTATTTACGGTGCTGCCGGCGAGGTGGATGGTAAAAGAGGGGGGCATCATGGGAGCGGCTTTTAATTATCTGTATTCATGCACTATGCTATTTCTACTATTTGCAGTAATCTTAATATATGTAGTTTATAACAAAAAGAAAAAGTGCAGATCATGTGATTTGACAGGAAGGAAAAGTCATGGATAAAATAGCGGTATTGATTCCTTGCTACAATGAGAGTAAGACAATCGAAAAGGTAATTAAGGATTTTAAAGAGGTTCTGCCGGAGGCTGTTATATATGTATATGATAACAATTCTTCGGATCATACGGACGAGATTGCCCAAAATGCAGGGGCGGTTGTGCGTTATGAATATCAGCAGGGGAAAGGAAACGTAATTCGCAGGATGTTTCGGGATATTGATGCTCAGTGTTATCTGATGGTGGACGGGGACGATACTTATCCTGCAGAACATGCCAGGGAGATGGCAGATTTGGTATTACAGAAAAATGTTGATATGGTAGTTGGAGATCGGTTGTCCTCCACATATTTTACAGAGAATAAAAGACCTTTCCATAATTTTGGCAATTCGCTAGTGCGGGCGTCTATTAATCGTTTATTCAAAAGTAATATAAAAGATATTATGACAGGCTATCGAGCATTTAGCTTTCAATTTGTGAAGACTTTTCCAATTTTGTCAAAAGGTTTTGAAATAGAGACAGAGATGAGTATCCATGCAGTAGATAAGAACTTGTATGTGGAAAATGTAGTCATTGATTACAGGGACCGTCCGGAAGGGAGTGAGTCAAAGCTGAACACTTTTTCAGATGGCTTCAAGGTGTTGCGGACAATCACAAGGTTATTTCGTAATTATAAACCATTGTCATACTTTGGCATTATAGCAGGGATACTCTTTTTATTAGGGATAGGATTCTTTATTCCGGTTATGATGAAGTATGCTATGACAGGTTTGGTGACAAAGATTCCTACATTGATTTGCTGTGGGTTTGCAGTAATAGCGGCGCTGCAGTCGTTGTTTGCGGGCTTAATATTGAATACCATTAAACAAAAGAACCGGCAGGACTTTGAGATGGAACTGCATAGGGTGGCGGATAGTTATAAAATGATTGATCATAACAAAAGATAATGAATTATACGAAATGCTGCATGAGGAGGTATATATGTATAAGGAGAATACCAATGAAGATGCAAATCTGTATTTGGGCCGGTTTTGTATGAAATTCGTCTTAAAGAACATGTTCGATTTAGATGAAGAGACATATATATTTGAGATAGGTATCGTTAATCATAGTCAGATTCCGATAGATATCATGCATATCCAGGAGATAATAGAGGGGATTTATTTGAAAATCAATGATGGAACGGAAATCAGCGTTGATTATGGTATAGCTGACGATAAAGTTAGATTAAAAATTGATAAACTTTTTATAACAGAAAGTTCTTTGAACCCTCTGTTTTCTTTTGGGATTGTTATTAATTTAAGAATGCAGACAATTTTATATTCACATGTTGTATTAAGTGAGTTAGAAAAAGATGTTATTAGGCTGTTTGTGGATGGCAATGATTACTATTTTGTAAGAAAGGATTTTTGTGAATTTTGTTTTAGAAGGGAGCCGGCAGGGGTCACGGAACGGATCGCTCTGGTTCAGATTATTAGGGAAAAAGATGTATTATTTTGGAAGTTTAAGTCTTATTTACAGGAAGAAAATGAGAACAATAATTCCTTTTTTTTAAAAGCAAGGGTAAGGAAGGGAAAAAAGGAACTATTGCTATGTGATGAACCAATTACTTTGCAGGAAGGTCAGGCGTTGGTTCCCGTTTCCAACATTGTATGGAAAACATTAGGTGATAGTATCAATAAATATAGAGAAATATGGGATGTATTTTTGGAAAATATGGACGGGAAGAAATGCCCTTTTATGTTTGAATCAAACAATGAAATGATTTTGATGGATGACAAGGAGTATTCTAATCTTCATATTTATCGAAATAAGTATAATGAAACTTCTGTGCGGATGAGAAAAGGCATCTGCATAGTGCTGCAAAATATTAAGGATAATGGGAATGAGACAGTGATGGAAGGAAGTATTTCCAAAAAGGTCTTTCTCAGATATAAATTAAAAGAGATCACATTAATAGCGGTTAAAACAGGACTGGAATTAACGTTTCCGTTTCAGATCATAGAGGAACGAGAACATAGCGTATTATTTGAAATAAGAATGGCATTCTCTGAACAGGTAAGAGAATTAACATATGGGACGTATGAGTTTTGCACCTGGGTTGATGAAGAACATGAGCCAGTGAAATTATTGCTGAATGTATATTATACACAATTTTCAAGGGAATTCTTGTTGCACAAGTCATTAGTATTAGTTGCGAATCAGATTCATAGTATTGCCTATTATACAGAAACTGGAAATAATTTGAGATGTTCTATACAACCGGAAAAAATATCAGGAATGATTTCCAAAGTTTGGGAAATAGAAGAGGGAATCTGTGTTAGCGGCTGTGTTTGCCCTCCTTTTCCCGTAAGCCATGTAGAGGGCGCTTATATTTTTTCTGAAATAGAATGTAAACCTATTAATATAAAAGCAGAAATTAGTTCTGGAAAAATTAATTATCAATTGTTTTTCCCATATGCTTTTGCGCAGGAACTTCAGTCGGTGGTTTATGATTGTAAAATAATCACCGATGTGGGAGAAATCTTATTATGTGATACGCGGTTTATAGAGAAAGCGATGTGGAAGGGACGTTGCAATCGTCTTTATCCGGTATATCAGGAGGGTATTTTATTTCGGGAGTATCAGGTAGGATATTATGAGGGAATCTTTAAGTTTCGCAGTTTAAAGAGATTGAATTTTAAGCTGTTCCATATTAAAATGAAACGCAGGGGATTTGGGCTGCATGTAAAACATGAATATGAACTGCCGAAACAAATAAAATTTCGTTTGTTTAACGAATTGACAGGTGAAAAAAGAGAAGTCTCCGGAGAAGTTTTTAAAGAAGAACTTGTGTGCCGTTTGTCTCGGAAAGTTTTAAAGGGGTTAGGGGCAGGTATATGGACCTTACAGGTCGTATATGGAAAGAATGAGATTGTTGTCTGCTCTGAAGTGAATCGGGATAGGGAATTGGTGATATATTCGCCCAATAGACTTCCTAATTATATGGTAAAAATATCTGAAAAAAAGAGAGCGGTCATTTCAGAGAAGGACAAAAATATTGTTGTCGAAGTGAGAGAATTATATCCATATGAAAAGGGAATTGAGCGAAGAAGAAACCGTTTAGCGGTTCGCGTAGCAAAAAAACTGCAATGCTTTGTAAAAGCGCCAATCTGGCTTTTGGGTGAAAATTTAGCAGAAGTTGCCCAGGATAATGGTTTGGCATTTTTTAAATATTGTTGTGAAAAGAAGATTCCAGAGACGGTATATTATGTTACAAAAAAAACAAATCAAAATATGGCGGATTTAAAACCATACAACAAAAGGCTGGTATATTATGATAGCTTTAAGCATCTAGTATTGTATTATTTAAGTGAGTTTTTGATTGTGAGCCATGGAATTAGAGATGTGATGCCAAGTATCTATCATAATGTTATCTACAAAAATGAGAAAGAAGTTATCTATTTGCAGCATGGGATTATAGCAATGAAACGAATTTATTTTAATCCTGATTCTTACAATGGAATGATTAGGAAATTTGTTGTAAGTTCAAAACAGGAAAAGGAGATTTGCTGCAAATTTTTAGGATTGCCGTCCAAAGTAGTTTGCAGTACAGGCCTAGCAAGATTTGATTATCTGAAAATGAAAGGGG